>NZ_JBEPPD010000007.1:0-228515 GCF_040547165.1 Pedobacter sp. UYP30
CTCAGTTGCTATTGCCAATCTACAACTATCATCATCTGGAAATGATTTTATGAAGGCTAAAATATTCTCACCCCTAAAAATATTGTTCATATATTCGATTTTGATACTAATATACGTGTTTATTAAGTAAGTAACTCGATTTAATTATATAGCAATCTTTAGATAGTCGTTACGCTCTATAAACTCTCTACGTGGGGCAACTTCATCGCCCGTAAGCATAGAGAAAATATTTTTTTTCATCAGTTATCGTCAGCACATTTATGTTAAAATGAGTTAAAGCCAAAAGAAGATGTAGAAATTTAAAAATTATCGAATTACATTGCGAAAATGAAACTTAACAACTTTTATATCACGACCTTACTTGTTTTTATTTTTTGCTTTCAATCGGTTGCCCAAGAAAAAATAAATGGTGGCTTCGAAAAAACAGATAGCGTTGGCAATGCAATTGGTTGGGATTTTACCCTCAATAATCGAAATACTTATCTAATAGGCTTAGATAGTGTTACAAAAAGAACCGGCAAGTATTCTTTATGTATTGACGCTGGAAATAAACCTATTTATGCCAATGTAGTAAAATGTAATATTGCCGATAAATTAAACGGAGACATACTTTCTTTAGTCGGAACCATTAAAACAGAAAACGTAAAAGATGGATTTGCGGGATTATGGATTAGGGTTGACAACGGGAGAGACCAATTGGCACTTGAAACCATGGAAAACCAAAATTTGAACGGAACACATGATTGGAAAGAGTATGCGGTTCAAATCCCTTATGATAAAACAAATGCAACTAGCATAAAATTTGGCACGCTGCTTACGGGAAAAGGTAAAGCATGGTTCGATGATTTAAAACTTTACGTTGATGGAGTTCCTATAGATCAAGTAAAGCCAACGCCAATTGAATTGATAGCAGATACTTTGTTTGATCAATCCTCTAAAATTGACACCATATTAAATACTTCCAGAAACATAAATTATTTAGCTATTACCGGAAAGCTGTGGAGTTTCTTAAAATACTATCATCCTGCTGTAACTGCCGGAAATTTTAATTGGGATCAAAAATTGTTTGAATTAATTCCTAGCATATTAAAATTAGAGAATGACGAATCTTATAAAGTGCTGATTGAAAACTGGGTAAAGTCTTTGGGTAATGTTCAGTATTCTTCGAAACCTAATAAAGATAAAGGGGAGTTTTTCTTGGAGGCTGATTACGGAGACTTATTTACCACCGAATTATTTCCAAAAAACTTAAAGGAAAGACTTAAGTTCATCTCTAAAAACACCTCAAATAAAAGAAGTCACTATGTGAGCCTTACACCTAATGTTGGAAATCCGCATTTCGATAATGAAAAGTTATACGCGAAAAAATCTTATCCTGATGCGGGAATTCGTTTATTGGCGCTTTATCGATATTGGGCAATAATTAACTATTTTTCCCCCAATCGTAATTTGATTGATACAGATTGGAATAAGGTGTTGGAAGCATTTATTCCGGAAATTATTGGCGCAAAAGACAAGTACGAATATCATAAAACGCTTGCAAAGCTAATAAGCCTTACCAAAGATGGACATGCATTTTTAGTTAGCGATGTGCTTCAAGATTATGTTGGTAAATATATTCTTCCATTAAACGCAAGGTATATTGAGGATAAATTGGTGGTCAGTGGGTTTTACAAACACGATGTGAAATTAGAGAATCAATTTAAAAAAGGTGACATAATTGAACGTATTAACGGAGCATTAGTTACTGATCTGATTAAAAAATATTTGCCTCTAACATCGGCCTCTAACTTTTCATCTGCCATGCGAGATATGCCAGAAGTTTATTTTCTTAGATCACAAAAGGAAACGTACAAGTTGGACATCATTAGAAACAATATACCTTTGACCATTTTTGCAGAAGGATGCGAAAACAAAAGTTTGAGATACAGTAGATTTTTTGGTAAGCCAGAAGACAAGGCCTTTTATCTGTTGAATAAAGATATTGGATATGTACTCGGCAGCAAATTTAAGAGAACGAGTTTAGATAGCATTGTCAAGGAATTTACGTCGACAAAGGGAATTATTTTAGATATGAGGGGTTATCCCACAGAGGACATTGCTGGAACGATAGGGCGCTATCTCGTCCAGAATAAAGCAACTCCATTTGTAAAAACTACCCAAACATCGACCACAGTACCTGGGAGATTTATAGTTGACGAAGAAATAAAAACCCAGGAATCTCTCAAATATCATTATTTCGGTAAGGTTGTGGTTCTAGTTAATGAGCTTACTCAAAGTAATGCGGAGTTTGTTACAATGGCGCTCCAAACTTCGCCAAACGTAATGGTAATAGGCAGTACCACCGCTGGTGCAGATGGAAATATTTCGGATATTTTCCTTCCGGGAGGTTTTAAAACGGAAATTTCTGGTATTGGAATACTTTATCCAGACGGAACTAACGCCCAGCAAAAGGGCGTAAAGTTAGATGAGTTTGTTAAGCCGACTATTAACGGTATCAAGAATGGAATTGATGAGGTATTGGAAAGAGCAAAGGAAATTATTCTACAACGATGGCGCTAAGTTGTTATTTTACGTTCATAGGTAATTTTTGAAAATGGTTGGTGACTGAATGAAATAATTAGGGTAATCTGAAAATTTTAACCCATTATTATTCTTTATTTATCGGTGCGCTTGGCAGCATGAGCAGAAAGGGTATAGATTTCTGAAAATCTAGTTTTTGGTAAAACATCCCCTTTCTTGCAAGATTGTTATAATACTCATTTAATTTTGGTAATAGTATTTTTCTGACTGGATAAACCATGTGCTGCCTCCAAGTTTCTCGGCTAAAAACCATTTTTCAAACAGTCTTCCAATTCTACCGTTGCCATCGCTAAATGGCTACAAAAACCAAATGGAGATTACTTGTGTTTCACATAGCTGTGCAATTCCATTTGCTAACCCTCAATTTTAGAATAAGACATTACAGAAATAGAGGTGTAAAAAGTAAAACTTTGCGGTTCTAACACCATTTGTTTAACCTTTCCAAGCGATTTCTCCATATCAAAATCAAGAAACGATTTTCAGGTATCAAACCATTAATCTGTTATTAACTCTTTCATTTTTACTAATTAAAAACAAACCCAAAAAAGCCCCATTTTTCAATGAGGCTTTTAAGTACTATTTATTTGCTCCAATTACGCATCAATCTTTGCATAAATAGCATTACGTTCTATAAACTCTCTACGTGGTGCAACTTCATCGCCCATTAACATAGAAAAAGTATGATCGCACTCTGCGGCGTTTTCTATGGTTGCTTGCAATAAAGTACGCGTTGCAGGATTTAAGGTCGTATCCCAAAGTTGTTCTGCGTTCATTTCTCCCAAACCTTTATACCGCTGAATGTGCACACTTTCTTCTTTACCTGCGCCCTTTAATCTTTGTACCGCAGCATCACGTTCCTTGTCATTCCAGCAATATTCGAAATCCTTACCTTTTTTTACTTGGTACAATGGCGGAGACGCAATATACACGTATCCAGCTTCTATTAGCGCACGCATGTAGCGATAGAAAAATGTTAAAATAAGCGTGGTAATGTGCGAACCATCAATATCCGCATCCGTCATGATTACGATTTTATGATAGCGTAGTTTTGCAATGTTCAAGCCTTTGGCATCCTCGTCTGTACCTATGCTTACACCTAAAGCTGTGAACATATTCTTTATCTCGTCATTTTCATAAATTTTATGCTCCATGGCTTTTTCCACATTCAGGATTTTACCCTTCAAAGGTAAAATGGCTTGAATGTTTCTATCTCGTCCTTGTTTAGCTGTTCCACCAATAACAACTTTTCCGTAAACAAAATTTAGTTGTAATATGCTTTGTTGGTTAACTGACAATGTGTATCCGTCTGCCTCAATGCCAATAAAATTATTCTGCAGAGTCACATCTACTGAATAGTCTTTTATCTGCCCACCTTCGCCAATATTAAATCCAATGTTATAGTAAAAACCTGAGATGACATTTCCTTTTCCTGTTGCTCCAATCTTAACATTTGAAGAATTTTTAACCGAGATGCCCCTCCAGGAAAACCTCTTTTCAATTTGGTTATAGCCCAATGAGTTTTGAATGTAGAAGCCATAAATTTCAACATCCTTCACTTTGTCCAGTGCAAATCCATAAATCGTTTTTTGGAAACAAAATTGGGTCAATATTTTGATTTTTGCTGAACTTATCCCAAAATGTACACCCGGTTGAGTACTCGCATCAATAATTAAATTTGATGAAATATCAGGCAGCTGCGTAAGTAAATCAATTGTACGTCCATTTTCAGTTAAATCAGGTATATCAAAGTGAATAACGTCTTGTTCTACAATTCCATTAGCCGACGCGAAAATCAGCGCTTCTCTCAAGGTTCCGGGACCAGAATCTTTGTTGCTGGTTACCGTAAACAGCGCGGCATAGCTGGTAAGGAATACAAATTGTAGGGCGAGGGCGAAGATTAACTTATTGATAGTAGTTAGTTGAATAGAGCGTATTAATTAGAATTCAAATATAGAAAAATATTGTAAAAAATTGTCGCCTAGTAGCATGTAATTCCCTCTCCTCGGTTCTTGTCCTCACGAACCGAGGAGGGCGAATTGCTTTGCCTGAACAATAACAGGAATTAAGTTCACAACGATTTATCCAATCTGAATGACAGTAACCAAAAAGGCAACTAACTGTTAACAGTTAGTTGCCTTTCTAAATTGTGGAGCCGAAGGGAGTCGAACCCTTGTCCAGTTGTGAGATAAACTAAATCCTCTACATGCTTATTTTTCAATTTATTTTCGAGTAAGTACCGGGCTGAAAACCGACCTTGGTAAAAACCTTAGCTGCTTTTTCTCATTTTGCACCACAGCTTTGCAAAACCAGCACTGTTATTTCGATGCCCCAGTTTCTAACCTAACGATGCAGCAGTTAGAGGGACAAAAGCAATCTAATTCTAAATTAGGCTGCTAAGGCGTAGTTATTCTCGCCAATTATTGTTGTGAACGTTCTCTTTTAAGTGCTCTCCGTACAACGCACTGCATGCTAACGTAATTTTCGCCACCCTGTCAAATCCAAGAACGGCCCCAGTTAGGTAATGGGTACCAGGTGATAGGTATTAGGTTTTGGCATAACACCTCTAAACCATAACCGCTAACCGCTAACCATCAACTGCAAATATACAAATTCCCATCCAACTTACACCGTTTTTCCAGGATACTGATTCAATGCAATTTCCAAACAATCCATTGCCTCGTTTAACTCATTAATGTTTAGTACATAAGCCATACGCACTTCGTTTTTACCAGATCCGGCACTAGAGTAAAATCCTGTGGCCGGAGCCATCATCACTGTTTTTCCATCATGTGCAAAATCTTCTAACATCCATTTGCAAAATTTATCGGCATCATCTATCGGCAGTTTTGCCACCACATAAAAAGCACCACCCGGGTTGGGACAGTATACGCCTTCCATATCATTCAAACGCTTTACCAAGGTATCTCTCCTCAGCGTATATTCTTTGTTTACCTGCTCAAAATACGCATCTGGAGTATCAACGGCCGCTGCGCCCGCAATTTGCTCTACCATCCCTGGACTTAATCTGGCCTGCGCAAACTTTAATCCAGCAGCAATTACTTCTTTGTTTTTAGTGATAAGACAACCTAAACGTGCCCCGCAAGCGCTATACCTCTTAGAAACGGTATCCATGATGACGACATTTTGATCTAAACCCTCCAAATGCATTGGCGATATAAAAGTTCTGCCATCATAGCAAAATTCTCGGTAAGCTTCGTCTGAAAAAAGAAAGAGATCGTATTTCAAACAAAGTTGTTTCAACGCGTTCAACTCTTCCTCAGAGTATAAGTAGCCTGTCGGATTATTTGGGTTACAAATAATTATAGCTTTGGTTTTATCGGTAATCAACTTTTCGAATTCGGCAATAGGAGGCAAGGCAAAACTATTCTCTATGTAAGATAAAATTGGTTTTACCACCACATTGCTTATACACGCAAATCCATTGTAGTTGGCGTAAAAAGGTTCTGGAATGATAATTTCGTCTCCCTCGTTTACACAGCTTTGCATGGCGATGGTAATCGCTTCAGAGCCGCCAACAGTTACCAGAATGTCTTCTGGGGTAATGTTGTAGCCTAACTTGTTATAATATTCTGTGAGTTTTTTTCGATAAGTTAGCGTTCCTTCTGATGGTGTATAAGCCCAAACGTCGAAATCTATATTTTTAACGGCATCCAGCATTCCCTTAGGTGTGGCAATATCTGGCTGGCCAATGTTTAAATGATAAACTTGCACACCTTTATCTTTAGCCTTGTCGGCGTAAGGTGTTAATTTTCTGATGGGCGACGCAGGCATCTGCACTCCTTTTTCTGAAATTTTTGGCATACGGCAAAAATAAAAAAAAGTCCCGACGTAAATCGAGACTTTAAATACTGTTAGTTAAATTTATTACTTTGTATCTTCTTTGGTTAATTCTTTTACTGTTTCTCCCTTAATGTACAAAACCTTTACGGGCGTACTAGAATTTGAAGAAATGGTAATTGTTTTAGAGAAAGAAGAAGGAGCACCGGCAGCACTGTAAGTTACCGAAATAACACCTGTTTCTCCTTGTTTAATGGGCGTGCTAGTATATTTTGGCACTGTGCAACCACAACTCGCCTCTGCCTTGGTTATAATAAGCGGTTGTTCGCCAACATTCTCGTATTTAAAATCGTAGGTAACAGGCTTATTTGCCAAGATTTTCCCAAAATTATGCGTTTCTGAGTCGAATTTAAACTTAGGCGCTTTATTGTCTGTTTGTGCTTGTGCAGCGATAGAAAAACTTACAAAAAGCGTCAAGGCTACTATAATCTTTTTCATTTTTTTGTGTGTTATTGGTTTATAATATTGACTAAAACAAATTTAGTTTTAATATACTTGAAACAAAAACTATTCCAAGTTTATTTTCGTTTCTATACACTATTTTTACCTTGAGGGATAAAACCAAAACGTTAAAATTGATTATATTTGCCATAATCACAGCCAAATCTACATGCAAAAAGCAAACTCGAAAAATACGCTAGCGCCAACTCCAGAACTTAGCTTCCACGATTTTAGAAGCATCGTGTTAGCGGATTATAAGATTGCATTTGAGAGTAGGCAGGCTAGTATTTTGGGTAGGAGAGAGGTGCTTACGGGAAAAGCAAAATTTGGTATTTTCGGCGACGGGAAAGAGGTGCCACAGTTAGCTATGGCCAAGGCTTTTAAGGCGGGCGATTGGCGCTCTGGATATTATAGAGATCAAACATTTGCATTTGCAACCGGTATTTCTACCATAAAGCAGTTTTTTGCACAACTGTATGCAGATCAAACAGACAATGCAGATCCGTTTTCTGGAGGCAGACAAATGAACGCCCACTTTGCAACTAAATCTGTAAACAAAGATGGCTCTTGGAACGATTTAACTAAGATTAAAAATTGTTCTTCTGATATTTCTCCAACTGGTGGTCAAATGGCTCGACTTGTGGGTTTGGCTTATGCATCTAAACTTTATAGAAATAACAAAGATTTTTCAGGAGAAAATAAGTTTTCTGTTAACGGGAACGAGGTGGCTTTTGGCACCATCGGAAATGCAAGCACCTCTGAAGGTGTTTTTTTCGAAGCCATAAATGCTGCTGGAGTTTTACAGATTCCAATGGCTATTTCCATTTGGGATGATAATTACGGAATTTCTGTTCCTGCAAAATATCAAACCACAAAAGAAGATATTTCCGAAGTATTGAAAGGTTTTCAGCGAGATAAAGAAAATTCTGGATATGAAATATTTAAGGTAAAGGGTTGGGATTATCCGGCACTTTGCGAAGTATACGAAGAAGCCATAGCGATATGTAGAGACGAGCATGTGCCTGTAATGATACACGTTACAGAATTAACGCAGCCGCAAGGGCACTCTACATCTGGCTCGCACGAAAGGTATAAAACTAAAAAAAGACTGGCTTGGGAAAAAGAACACGACTGCATTTTAAAGATGCGAGAGTGGATGATCAGCTCGGCCATTACAACAGAAGAAGAATTAATCGCTTTAGAGGAAACCGCAAAAACCTTTGTCCGAAGCCAACAAAGAGAAGCTTGGAACGAGTTTTTAGCAGCCATAAAGCCCGAACAGGAAGAGGCTGAAGAATTAATTTCTGCCGTGGCTGAGCATACACCTGCTATTGGTTCTATTGCAAAACAGCTAGGCTCCTTAACAGATGCACAACGCAGGGAAATTTATCAGTTGGTTAGGAAAGCGATCCATTTGTCGGTAAATGATAATTCTCCTGCACGTGCGAATCTATTGGCTTGGTATCAAGAAAGATCAGCATACATTACCGAGCGATATTCCAACAAGCTGCATACCCGAGGAAAAGAAAGCCCCGAGAATTTAAAGGTTATTCCTGCCATTTACAACAATCAATCAAAAATGATCGATGGCCGCGAGGTGTTAAATGCCTGCTTCGACGCAAATTTTAGTCGTGATAAGCGATTGGTTGCCTTTGGCGAAGATTTGGGGCAAATAGGAGATGTAAATCAAGGTTTTGCGGGTTTGCAAGAGAAATTTGGCGAACTTAGAATTACAGACACGGGCATTAGAGAAATGACGATTGTTGGTCAAGGCATTGGGTTGGCACTACGTGGTTTGCGGCCGATAGCAGAAATTCAATATTTAGATTATGTAATTTTTACCTTAAATGTGTTGAGTGATGACCTTGCAACACTTTCATACAGAACAAATGGCGTGCAAAAGGCGCCTGTTATTATAAGAACCCGAGGACACCGACTAGAAGGTATTTGGCATTCAGGCTCACCGATGAGCATGTTATTAGGGTCATTAAGAGGCTTGCATCTTTGTGTACCGAGAAACATGACGCAGGCCTCGGGCATGTACAACACCTTGTTTAGAACAGATGAGCCAGCTTTGGTTATTGAATGCCTGAACGGTTACAGGTTGAAAGAAAAACTTCCTGCTAATGTTGGCGAGTTTACCGTGCCTTTAGGCTTGGCGGAAGTATTAGAAGAGGGAACCGACCTAACCATCGTATCCTACGGTGCTTGTTTACGTTTGGCGCAAGAGGCCGCAGAAGAGCTGGCCGGTTTTGATATTTCTGTCGAAATTGTTGATCTTCAAACCCTGCTTCCATTTGATAAAACACATGTGTGTGCCACTTCTTTGGCAAAAACGAACAAATTGTTAATTTTAGATGAAGATGTACCGGGTGGAGCTTCTGCCTATATTTTGCAGCATATTTTAGAAAAGCAAGAGGGCTACTATTCTTTAGATGTGCAACCGAGAACATTAACAGCAAAAGCACATCGGCCACCGTTTGGGTCAGACGGCGATTATTTCTCTAAACCTTCTGTAGAAGATATTTTTGAGACGGTGTACGATATGATGCATCGCTTTAAACCAAGCAAGTTTCCTAAGTTGTTTTAGGTTTTTGTAAAGACTGAGATTGAACTCAAGACTAAGGTTGAGGTTGAGACTAAGGCGAATAGCTATAATTGAGCTACTAATGGAAAAATTTCTTAGTGAGAGATTTCTACAGAAAGCGTGAAAATTAGTGCGAGATTGAATTCTTTGTAATTTATGTACTAACAATAAGCAAATGGGAGAGGTACGCCAAGAGATAAATAATGCAGTGATGGCGCTTCACTATTCCGAAGTAGAAATTAAAAAGCTGGATTCTAAAGAAGGTAAACGGGTTTTTGAAGAACTTCTAAATCATTTTGTGAAATCGGGCGACAGGCGCTGGTGGTGGGAAGATTTTGACCAAGATTCATTTGATTTTGTTGATTACGAAAAACCATTTAATCATTTAGTTGACATTATACCAACTTTGACTGAGAATGTTTGGCTAATGGTCGAGGACGACCAAGAAGACTATTATCCCATTTATGACTGTAAGGCGTCCATCATCGGAAATATTATAAGTGAGTGTTTTGGCTTTGAATACTATGTTATTGACAAAAGCAAAGAATGGTTGATTTGTGAGAATCATCATAAGAGATTAATTGGGATTGGAGAAAAATTGAAAGAGAGGAATGTTGAAAGAATAAAACGAAACACGAAAGCACAACATTAAAATAGTGGCACGAAACTGAACAAAGTTAAGTCCGCCGATAAATTAAATATAAACTTTGCTTTTATTACAGATACTTTAAAAAAAGCAGATGAATTTGCTTAGTTTTAGATTCGACTTATAAAAGCTATTCAGACATTCAAGTTGGAACTTACGAAGAGTTATTTGAGATAGTTGGTGTTACCAATCAAATCAAAATGAGCCTGAAGGACATAAATCAGTGGAACAAAAAAATATGGGACTTCGGATATCAATATGACTGCAAATTAGATGGCTGGTATGTTTTCCCTTAGCTCAAATAACAAATATCATTAATAGTTTTGACTAGTCTTCTACCTGCAACAACAGGTTTAAGAAATTGCGGGCGGAATGTTTCTATTTTCTTCACTTCTTTTCACTAAATTTAGTGCTGGCTGACTAGGATTTTGTACGTAATAATTCAAATTGTTAACCTAGTAGTTTCCTGTAACTCTATAACCAAGTACGGATCAAAAATTTTCTAACTATAAAAAAAACCAGATTAATGGAGAACCCAGCGGGCGAAAAAGCATTAACTCCGACATTAAAACCACGAAATGCTTTCATAGCTTTTTTTCTGTCGCTTATATTGCCTGGACTTGGACAAGTTTATAATGGACAACCAAAAAAAGCAATTTTATTTTTCGGGCTGTTAATGCTTATTCCGTTGTTATTCGGTTTGACAAATAACGTAACATTTTTTTACGGACTTGTAACACTGGTTTTAGTGGAAGTTTTTTTTAGAATCTTTGTTATAGTTGACGCGGTGAGAAATGCGAAATGCCAAAATCAATACAACCTGAAAACTTACAACACTTGGTTTTACCACTTTTTTATTGCTATTGTAATGGTTGCTGCTTTGTGGATGTTTAATACGCTTTCTATTTTAGGTGCTCAAACTTTTGAAATGTCATCCGAGTCAAATGATCCAACATTACAAGTTGGAGATAGGGTTGTAGCAGACACGAAAATCTATAAAAGTAAAGACATAGCTTATGGAGACCTTGTTGTGTTCAACGCACCAAAAGGAGAAAAGTGGATTTTCAGAGTTGCAGGATTACCGAACGATACATTAGAACTTAATGAAAACATTCTGACAATTAACGGAAAACAAAGCAAGGCAATATTTATTAGGGAAACTACAAGCAATGGTTTCCCTATATCTGAATTTATCGAGAAATTTCCTAATGGTCATCAGCACCATATTTTTAAATTTAAAAAGCCTTATGATTCAACTAAAACAACAATTAAGAACATCGTTGTTCCGGCAGGACGCTATTATTTGTTGGCAGACAATCGTGATAATGCGGCCGATAGCAGATATATTGGTAGTATAAAACGAAATGATATTTTAGGACAAATAATGTATAGCTATTGGGGTAAGACGACTGATAGAATAAATATTGATTTCCGTGGCAAGTAGTAACAACTTTAATTTATCTCTTTTGCCCCGTTTTTGTAACTTAGTAAATAAGTATCTTTCGCCTCAAATCGGTGCAACAATCCTATTAAACCTTAAGCAAAAAATACCCCAACCATTATGAAAATTCTTCTCCTTTCTATATTACTCTTGCCGACCTTCGCTTTTTCACAAAACGAAGTGCTTAAACCGCTTACAGAAAATACACCTACAAGTTTAAGGGGTCTTTCTGTGGTGAATGATAGCGTTGCTTGGGTGAGCGGAAGCAATGGTTTTGTAGGGAAAACTATAAACGGAGGTGCTTCTTGGACTTGGATTAAGGCAAAAGGCTACGAAAAAGTAGATTTTAGAGATATAGAAGCTTTTAGCAAAACGGATGCAGTTATTGTAAGTGCAGGTTCGCCAGCCTATATTTTAACCACCAATAACGGTGGCAAAACCTGGAGCGAAAATTATAAAAATACCGATACCGCCATTTTTTTAGATGGTATGGGATTTTGGACAAAAGCTAGGGGCATTGCTTTCGGCGACCCGATAGCGCATAAAATGCAATTGCTCACCACAGAGAATGGAGGTAAGACTTGGCAAAACAGTTCGAGTTATTTAACCAAAAATTTGGCAGATGGCGAAGCTGGTTTTGCTGCTAGCGGAACCAGCATTAAAACATTAGACGATGGAATTGCATTTGTGGCAACCGGCGGAACGGTTTCTAATATTTATCGAACAGATGACTATGGCAAAACCTGGAAGGTTTTTAAATGCCCAATTTTACAGGGTAAAAGTACCACCGGGCCGTTTTCTATTGATTTTTATGATAAAAATACGGGTGTGGCTGTTGGTGGAAATTACGTAAAAGATCAAGACAGCACAAAAGCGGCCATGCTTACTTACAATGGCGGTAAAACGTGGTCAGCACCTGCATCTTCTGTAAAAGGGTATCGGTCTGGCGTGGCCTACCTAAGCAAAGAGATTTTAATTGCCACGGGGACTTCTGGTACCGACATGTCTGTTGATGGTGGAAAGAACTGGAGAAATATTTCTGAGAAAAGTTTTAACGTAGTACAAAAAGCAAAAAATGGCGAATTAATTTTATTGGCTGGTGAAAAAGGAAAAATCTATCAGTTGGTTTTGGGGTCTAAAACGGAATAAATTGTTGTCGCTTTCTTTCTAAAGAATCATCAAATGTTTGCTTTAATTTTTGTTCCATTAATAAGCTGGTCGGCGGCTTGCCATTGGTCTAGATTGTGGATGGTTTCTGATGCAATTTCTTGCAAGGCTTCTTGTGTAAGAAAACCTTGATGCGGAGTAATAAGCACATTCGGCTGAGCGAGCAAGCGAGTCAAAAGCGCATCTTTCACTTTATCTTTATGATGATCTTCGAAAAACAATCCTTTCTCATATTCAAAAACGTCTGCTCCATAATAACCCAACGTATGGTTTTCAAGAGCATGTAACAAAGCATTTGTATCTATCAGCGCTCCACGAGCTGTATTTATGAGCATTGCCGTACTTTTCATCAAGCTCAAACTTTTGGTATTGATCATATGTTTTGTCTTTTCTGTTAAAGGGGCATGTAGCGAAATGATATCTGCTTCGCGATATAATTCTGTTAAACTTACCTTATTAATATCTTCAGGAAAATGCTTTTGGAAAGGATCGTATGCAATAAGTTTGCAACCAAAACCCTTTAATATAGTTGCCAATGCTAGCGCAATATTTCCTAGTCCAACCAGGCCAACAACTTTACCTTTAAGTGTAAAACCCAATAAGCCATCTAACCTAAAATCGAAGTTTTTTGCATGTGCGGCTGCGTGCAGTAAATTTCTATTTAAAGCTAAAATTAAGCCCACGGCATGCTCGGCAATACTTTCTGGGGAGTAGGCCGGAATATTTGCCACTTTAATTTTGGCCGCTTCAGCCGCAACTTTATCAATATGATCTGTGCCTACAGAACGCGTGGCGATATAACGAACAGAATAACGCTTTAATTTTTCGATAACAGATGCAGAGACATCGTCGTTTGTAAATACAACAACAGCATCTTTACCTTCTGCAAAACTTGCAGTATCTAGGCTCAATGGATTGGATATTAATGTAATGTCATGTTTTTTACCGTTGGCTTTTGCCAAGTATTCTTTTTCAAAAAGTTGTGTGCTGTAAACTATCGCTTTCATAAAAATTTTAACGCTATAAGTTTGTTGTCCAAATTAAATACCAAAAGTAGGTAGTGGGTTCGTTTATTCTAATACCTGCGGTCATTAAGAAAAGTGATTCATATCAGTTTCGCAAGCTGGAGTTATAGTGGCTATTTTTAGAAAAGGTTTGGCAGAAGTTCTTTTGTAAAGCCAGTCCCGTGCTTCGCTAAAGCCGCAAGCCCGCAAAAAAGCGGGCTGCGGGCTATCGCTACGCCCGGGTTTAGGTTACTTGGGTTTACTGCAATAAAAGAAAATTAAAACTTGCAGAGATTTTTAAAATGCTTGATAGACAGCATAATATTTCCGTTGCCTCGAAACGAACACCCATACTTTATGCAGAAAGCAAAATAAAGAAATCTTAATTTCTGCGTGCCTTGTTAATGTAGTGCTTCGCGAAAACAATTACAGAGCATACCAAAAAAGCTACTAGTAAATCGTAGAATAAATTTATGGGAATAAACGAAATGGTAAGTCCGCTACCAGATTCTCCTATCATTGAATTTTTTTGAGTAAACGAAAACGGATAGCCGAGTTCTGTAAATTGAAAGTGAGTCCAAAATAAGGGCAACAGCGATAACGCTGCGAAACAGGCGATAAATAACGTAAAGAACTTCATAATGAATAAGCTTCTGGTAAGCAATGTTTTTCGCAGTAAAGTTATCGTTTTTGCCGCCCGATTATAAATAATTTTTTAGAACAACTATTTTGGATTTTTATGTGGAATTCTTTTGGCGTCCCTAACGTTTTGAAATGTTTAAAACATGGTTTCTACGGAAGGGAGCAGTTATTTTATTCAAGGAATACCCCCGAAGCTCTACTTTTGGGGTCAGAGCGGAAAGTTTGAAAACAAAGTGTTTCCATAAGGCTAAAAATAGACTCTCCGCCACCAATGCGCCGGTAGATCTGCTTCGGCGTCATTTATTTAGATTTATTTGCAAAATCTAGAACTGCTGCTATTCATCAGCAATTTACCTCTTATGAAGCTTTCAATACATGTGTTAAACAGGTGCGGAGAATCCCTCATTGAGCAATTCGACTCCTAAAAATGTTTGGACGAATTATCCCTTTTTTGGGGTCTACTTAGACAATACCCTGCGGCGACAAGAGGAACGTAAAATTGGCCCTCAAGACTGGCGGACAAAAACTTCTGACCCACTAAAAATCCATGGTATTTGGGTCTGAATTTAAATATGCTGAACAGCTACAAAAAAGAACGCAGCCCTTATCTAGAAAGTATCGGTATGAATAAGACCTCCGATAATTCGATTTATAGATAGATAACCTTCAAAAACTCAAATTTGACCATTCATTTTCTTCTCCAGAAGTTGCTAGTTAGATTAATTATCAAATATTAT
The DNA here is from genome assembly GCF_040547165.1 of Pedobacter sp. UYP30. Taxonomy (NCBI): domain Bacteria; kingdom Pseudomonadati; phylum Bacteroidota; class Sphingobacteriia; order Sphingobacteriales; family Sphingobacteriaceae; genus Pedobacter; species Pedobacter sp. UYP30. The sequence continues at coordinate 15,107 of NZ_JBEPPD010000007.1, forward strand.
AGACGATGCTTAATGGTTTTATTAGAAAAATGTCATCTTTTTTTTTAATTTTATCGCACGGTAAAACTATAATTAAATCTCAACTAGAGATTATATAAAAACTATGGCAAAAGAATCATTTAATTGGAAAGGTCTTTTCGTTAACGAAGAGCTTACAGATAAAAAAAACGAAGCTCCGGTGCCTGTTGTTAAAGATTTAGAGAATAAATTCCCAGACCAACAGCAAGAGTATTTTACAGAGCCATCTTTAGTAAATCCTTTCCTTACCGACGTTATCGCTGTTTATGAAAAAGGATTTGAATCGCTTAATGCACAGGGATTTGATTTTTTTGAACTATACAAATCTGTAATGGCGGTTGGTGTAACAAACCCCCAGAGCTACAAAATGGCTTTTACAATGGGCAAAACAATAAGCCCAAACATAACTAAAGAGGCCATATTAGAAAAAGCAAAGTATTACATTTCTGAAATAGAGAAAGTACATGCCAATTTTGATGCTAGTGGGAAATCAAAAAAATCAACTTTAGATGCTAACTTATCGGGCCAAAAGAAAGAGCTTTCTAAGTCGGTAGCAGATTTAGAAGTTAAAATGCAGCAGCTTCAAAAAGAATTAGCAGATAAAAAGGACCAGTTAGCTCAGGTTGACGAAGGAACAAGAGAGCAGTATTCTGAAATTCAATTAAAAATAGAAGCTAATAATACGGCGAAAACTAAAATTCTAGAATCTATAAACACAGTTGTAACTGGGGTAAATCAATATTTATAATGGACAAATACGATCAAGAAAAAAGTACGCTGCTATCGCTTCCAATTTTAAAACACTTTGATGAGTCTAAAGGAGAGATAGCCTTAAAAGCAGGAGCTTTAAAAAAAGGTGAAAAAGGATTGTATTGGGCATTAGCGCTCGGTCTTTTAGGAGCGGGTGGATACCTGCTTTGGACGTACATTATACCGCCGCTTTTTACCATGCTGGGCCAAGCCATTGCTATTTCTGCAACAGGTGTATTTTTGGTTTTTTTGGTAATGATGCTTCCGGTTATTATGAAAGCGCTGCGTTTTGCCACCAGAAATATTCATAAGGCATTAATTCAGAGCAATCCATTTAATGAACTGAATGAACAAAAAGAGAAGATGATTAAAAACCGGGAGGTTTTTAAAAACACTAAAGCAAAATTAAAAGGCCTAAAAAATGAAATGGAAATTGAGGCTAATAAGTCGGAGAAGGAAGCCAAGGTTTTCGAGGAAGATGTTTTAAGCCTTAGAAGACAAGCGGAAAAATTAAAATCGGCGATGGATGAAATGGTTCGGCAAGGTGGTGTTGCGGCGAAAGATACAGACGATTATGTAACCTTGCAAAGTCAATTGGCTAGGAAACTTAGCGATTCGCAAAGAATATCTACACAGTATGAGCAGAGTAAAAACTTTATTCAAAAATATGGCGTAAGAGCTAATATTTTAGGCAAGATGGATAGGAAACTTACACTAGCTGGAACTGCTATCGATATAAAAATCGATGATTTCGATGTGACCATAAAAATGCTTCAGAAAGAGTATGAATTTGCTAAAAATGCAAAAGAAGCTACAGAAAGTGCAAAAAGTGCCATGATGTTTACCAAGGATTGGGAGTTGGAATATGCGCTTGAAGTAGTAACCTCAACTATTGCGCTAGATATAGCAAAAACATCAGAAAATTTGATTGATATTGATGCATTAACCTCTAAGTACTCTGTAGACAATGATGAATTATATTCTAGATTAGATTCATTAGCAGATAAGATTAAAACTGGCGAAAGCGTAATACCAGATTCAACAAAATATAGCAATCCAAACTATAAACTCACAAAAGAAGAAAAATTAAATAATGGAGGATTTGGAGAAATTTTCTAAACACATATATTAAGTACAAAAATTTTTTAACGCAAACATATTAACATGGGAAAAATATTAAGAACACAAAAGTTAACGACTTTTTCAGAACTACTAATCGTTGTAGGTGTAATTGCAGCTATTCTAGCAGGAATATATTATATATCGCCCGGGATAAGAACATCTGTTTCTAAGCAGTTGGCAGGCATGGATGTAAGCAGCACTGATGTAAATAACGTTACCAATGCAGCAAAAGTTCCACTGCCTTCTAAAACGGTCTCTAGCGTTGTAAGTGATAAACCACTTGTAAGAATTGGCGGATATGCGTGGAACTCTCAATCGGGAATAATAGTGGCCAATGGTGGCCCGATGACTACTAAAGGCTCTTTAATGGAAAAAAACGGAGTGCATTTAGAAATTATTCGCCAAGATTGGTTATCGGAATTGCGCAACATGCAAATGAAGTTTATAGAAGAGTTTGATAAAGGGGAAGCTTTTCCGAGTTCTGATAAAAGCATATTTGCAGTAATGATAATGGGTGATGGTGCGCCGTTTTACATTAGCTCTGTGCAAAAATCTTTAGACGAGAAATACGGGAAAGACAAATACCATTTACAGGTAATGGGTGCAATAGGAATAAGTAACGGTGAAGATAAATTAATTGGCCCACCGAGCTGGAAATCTGATCCAAAATCTATGAAAGGCGCTGTAATTTCTGCGGTATTAGGAGATGGGGATTGGGTTACGACTGTTAACTATTGTTTTGCAAACGGTTTAAAAGTAAATCCAGACCCTACAACTTACGATGCTGATGCAGTAAATATCTATCCGTCAGAAAATGACGATTACATCAAATCTGCAGAAGAGCTTATTAAATCTCAGACAGCCGGTTTTACAGTTTCTTTAAAAGAAGTGATAAATGGGAAGTTGACAGGTAAGTCTGTAAGTAGAAAAATAGATGGTTGCGCAACTTGGACTCCCGGAGATAAGTTGGTATTCGATAAATTATCTGGTTTTACGGATATTGTTTCTACCAAAGAATTTAATAATCAAATGCCTACCGCAATTATTGGTGTTAAGGAATGGGCTGCTAAGAATCCAGAAATTGTATCTAATATTTTAAAATCTGCGTTACAGGCATCTAACCAAATGAAAAATTATGAAGACTGGAAGGTTAGAGCATCAGGAGCGGTAGCAGATACCTATAAAATAGAAACTCCAGATTATTGGTATAAAATGTTTAAGGGACAAACTGAAACCAAAGATGGTTTGACCTATCACGTAGGTGGTTCTAAAGTATTTAATTACGCAGATGCAATGCAGTATTTTGGTTTGTCTGATGGTGTAAATAGATACAAATCTGTTTACAATCAAGTTTCTGGCTACTTAAAAGACTTAAACCCTTTTGGCTTTAATGAAAATGTCGGTGCGGTAGTTCCGTATGATCAAGCTGTTAATCTGTTCTACTTGAAGAATATTAATGATATTGAGTCTTCATCTGCAGATAAGGCAGATTATTCTAATGAGGCAACACAAGTTATCGCATCTGCAGAGTGGAAAATCAATTTTAACACCGGTAGTGCAGAAATTTCTAACTCTTCTAGTAGAGAGGTAGAAAAAATCTATAATTTATTGGTTCAAGCAGAAAATACTAAACTAACTGTTGTGGGTCATACAGATAATGCCGGTAATGCAAATAGCAATCTGGCACTTTCTAAAAGTAGGGCACAAGCTGTGGTAGATTATTTAAAAAACAAAGGTATTCCGGCTAACCGTTTCCAATTGATTGATGGTAAGGGACAAAGCGAACCTGTTGCTACAAATGCCACAGCAGCGGGTCGAGCGTTAAACAGACGAGTGGTTATTTCTCTACTAAAATAAATCTAAAGGCTATCTGACCGATAGCCTTTTTTAATATTATGATAAAAATTTTAACTCCTTTTGAGAGGATTTCAGAAACCAATAAAACCATAATCCTACTTTCGTGGATTGTATTTATAGTTGCGATTTGGTTTATTGGCACATCTGGAACTAAACATTTGTTTCCGTCGCCAGCACAAGTACTAGATGGTTTTCAAGCACTTTATCGTGAGGGTTTGGTAGTTCATATACTCAACTCCCTAATTTTGTGCTTCATCTCCATTTCCTCGGCAATTATTATTTCTATGCTTTTAGCATATTCTTGGCCAATTCCGTTGCTTAAACCTTTATCGGTTACCATAACCAAATTTCGGTTTCTACCTTTTACTGGTCTATCATTTTATGTGGCGATGCTGATTAAGGATGCAAGAAATATGCAGATATGGATTTTGATTATCTTCTTAACTACTTTTCTAACCACCTCTCTTATCTCTGTAATTAGAGACATACCAGAGGAAGAATTTGACCATGCGAAAACCCTTAAATGTAGCAGATGGGAAGTGTTGTGGCAGGTTATCGTACTCGGTAGGATAGATTATGTTATTGATGTAATTAGGCAAAACCTTGCGATTGCTTGGATGATGCTGGTAACAGTAGAATCTATCGTGGTGGCATCTGGAGGATTGGGATTTTTAATAAAAAATTCTGATAAGTTTATGAATTATGGCCGTATTATCGCGCTACAAATAATTATTTTATTTATTGGGCTTGCATTAGATGCCGGAATAAATTTTTTAAGAAAGGCCCTGTTTAGATACTCAAAAATTTAAGGCATGAAACATCATTACAAAGAAACCCTTTTATACGTTGAGAATCTTAGCGTAGCTTATGATGACCATATCATTATTAAGGATATTACACTAACAGAAAAGGATGTGGTGCGCGAAGGTTTTGAAAACACAGGGCAAGTGGTTGCTTTTGTTGGCCGATCAGGTAGAGGGAAATCTACGTTCTTTAAGGCAATTACGGGTTTGGTAACTGCAAAAACCGGTAAAATTCTTATTAAAGATTTTGATTCACCTGATGCAAACGTTGCAAAGGTGGTTAAGGAAGGAAACATCGGGTTCGTAGATCAGAAATACACGTTGTTTAGGCACAAAACGGTTCGTGAAACTTTAAAATTTGCGCTCAGAAAAACAGAGCTTTCAGAAGTAGAGAAGCAAGCTAAAATAGCAGACTATATTACCAAATGGGGTTTAGACAATTGTGGTGATAAATATCCAAATGAACTTTCTGGTGGACAAAGACAAAGAACAGCCATTATAGAACAGCTCTTTTCGTCAGACCAGTTTATTGTAATGGATGAGCCATTCTCTGGATTAGATGTAGGGAATATTGAAGAGGTAAAGAAGTCTTTCGACTTATTGAGTAGCACATCAGAATTTAATACGGTTATTTTTTCAACTCATGATATAGAGTTGGCCATCGAACTCGCTCAAACCATTTATGTAATTGGATATCCAACAATAGATGGAGTTCTTCAAAACTATGGTACAATTGTGGCCAAGTATGATTTAAGAGATTTGGGTGTTGCTTGGCAAACCTATGGCGCGGAACAGATTAAGTTATCTAAAGAAATTATCCATCAAATGATGATTTCTTAAAATTAGAAAAGTTGAAAAAACAAGACCCGATTTCATTCATAGAAAACTCGTTCGTATCTATAAAAGATTACTTAACACCTGTAGAAACTACGGCTGATAAAATGGTCATTACTGCTGAGTTTATTCATGTTCTTGAGCAAGAAACCAAAAACATGTTGTCACTCTGCGCCATATTAAATCGAGATGATGATTTTGTTCGCAGTATAAATGCCGAGCTGAACACTAATAGCGCCAATAGTTTGCTTTTAAAAGCGGAACATTTTTTTATTTCTGATCTAATAACTGCTTATCAGAAAAACGAGAATAAAGAAACTGCATTATCGAGGTTTGTTTTAGCGTATTATTATGATGCACTTAGAAACAATCAATTTGCAGATGCAAAGGGCATTGTTGCTTTAAATAACTTAATTTCTAGCGAAGAGTTTTTCGCTCATTTAAATAAAATTAAAAAGGAAAATATTTACTCGTCGATAAACAATAGCAAAAGCCACTATTTTACTTTGTCTACTTTGGTGAACAAAGAGGATAAAAGACTTAGCATTGCTTCAAATCATATTCAAACATTTTTAAAGTTTGCCTTTAACTTAGATTTTTCAGACGCAATAGCATTGGATCGTTTTTTAGAGTTTGATCCAAAAAAAGTCGAGAATAAAAATCGTAGTGTGCTCCCAGATAACGATACCTTAGAAAAGGTAATGAAGGAACTTAACGAACTCATTGGCTTGGAGAACGTAAAAAAAGATATAGCCGAGCTTATAAACTTATTAGAAGTACAGAAGAAAAGAAGTAAGAAGGGGTTAAAGAATATCGAAATATCTTTACATACCGTTTTTTTAGGACCTCCAGGAACTGGAAAAACCACCGTTGCTAGGTTATTGAGCAGAATTTTTAAACATTTGGGATTTCTCTCCAAAGGCCAACTTTGCGAAACCGATAGGGAAGGCCTCATAGCCGGATATGTTGGTCAGACCGCCGCAAAAGTGGATAAAATAATAGCCCAAAGTATTGGCGGTGTGTTGTTTATTGATGAGGCTTATGCGCTTACACAAAATTCTTTTGGGAATGATTATGGCGCAGAAGCGGTAAGCATATTGCTTAAAAGAATGGAGGATCAAAGAGACGATTTGGCGGTTGTTGTTGCTGGCTATACTGAACCAATGAAAATTTTTATAGAATCCAATCCAGGATTAAATTCGAGGTTCAATCGCTATTTTTCTTTTAAGCATTTCAGCCCAGATGAATTATTTCAAATTTTCGAAAAGTTTTGTAAAGATTCTGATTTTATCATTTCCCAAACTGCGCAAGAAAAACTTGTAGACACTTTTGAAATGCTATATGCAAAAAGAGATGAAGGCTTTGGCAATGCGAGGGTTGTTAGAAACCTCTTTGAAAAATGTGTTCAAAACCAAGCAAATAGGATAATCAAATTAAAGAGAATTACTCCCGAGGTTTTAAAAGCACTCACCGAAGAAGATGTGCCAGAACCTAAAGAAACCGAAGAAAGAGTTTATTTTTCTAGAGAGGAAGAAAAATAAATTAGCAATCAGAACTTTCTAAATTGGGATGGATTTTGCAATCATCGCCATACTCATGCGCAAATTTGCCTTATTGAAAGAGTGGGCTTATGCAGATATGTTTTTTACGATGACAGGTGTCTCTATTTCCCGTATTGCTGTTAATGATGCTGCATTCCATATTATTGTGCCACTAATGATTGCAAGTTTAGCAATTGTTTCTTGGTATTTACGACCTGCAAATGGAAGACTAATTTCTTTAAATTAAAAAGCTAACAACATGAATCCGACAGTAAATTGGTTTTTCGAGAAATCGACAAAATGGCAAGATGCCTACCAAGAGTTAAGAGCTATTGTGCTTTCCTGCAATTTGGCAGAAGAATTAAAATGGGGTTGTCCTTGTTATACTTATAACAAAAATAATGCGGTTTTAATTCACGGCTTTAAAGATTATTGTGCTTTGTTATTTATGAAAGGTGCAATTATGAATGACCCAAAAAATATTTTGGTGCAACAAACAGAAAATGTACAATCGGCAAGACAGATTAGATTTACCAACCTTGATGAAATTATAGAACAAAGGGCGGTTATAAAATCCTACATAGAAAATGCCATCGAAGTGGAGAAGTCAGGAGCTAAAATTGAAATGAAAAAAACGACTGAATATAAAATTCCAGAAGAATTTCAGACAGCTTTAGATGAAATAAGTGGATTAACAACAGCGTTCAAAAAATTAACACCTGGTAGGCAAAGAGGCTATTTACTATATTTCTCATCAGCCAAGCAATCAAAAACAAGGAACGAAAGAATAGAAAAGTACCTGCAAAAAATACTTGAGGGCAAAGGGTTAGACGATTAGAGGTGACGTTCTTTACAGAAATATTTTTTGTTAAATTTGAGCTGGCGCTCTTTATTAAGATTAGCGGTAATGTCAGGCACTGTAATCTTATTTTTACACGAAAATATGATTGCGAGTTTAAAGATAAAGTCTAGCTAATAGCAGATTGATTTAACGCAGTATTTATTTACCCAAAACATTAACAGTACATGGAAAAAGATAATTTAACCCAAAATAACAAGGAAATAGTAAAACTGTTTTTAGAGACGGTGCGCTCTGGTAGAGTTCTCGAGAATGTTAGCTATTATCTATCAGACGTAGTAGTTGCGCATCAAATGAATTCGGAGAACCAAAGTGAAGTAAAAAGAACACCCCAAGATTATAAGGAGCATGTGCAAGAATTTTTGGAAATGTTTGGTAAGTTTTCCTTTGAAATTACAGCGCTTATTGCAGAAGAAGACAAAGTATACGCACGCTGGATCCAGAAGGGGAAACATCTTGCTGTAATTGAGGGTTTTAAACCAACCGGAGCAGAATTAACAGAGATAGCAAGTGCAGTTTATAGATTAGAAAACTCCAAAATTGTAGAGTATTGGATTCAAATCGACAGACTCGGTTTTGAGAAGCAATTACAAAGAAATAGTTAACTTTAAGAAAAGCATTGCTGACCAAGCACTACGATAAGCTGGAGCTTTGCAATTAACTATGTAGTGGTTCTAGTTAAAAGTACTAATCTCCATCTCCCTCATTTTTAGGGTAATCGAAAAGCGCGAGTTCTCCAGTGCCCATGCTAACCATCTTCCAATTATCGAAAGGGAAGGTAATCACCACGATGCCCGCAGTTGGCAGGTTGTAAATATCTGCGTTGGTTAATTGGTTGGCAAAATCTGTAAAACCTGGGTTATGACCGAACAGAATCACTTTCTGAAATTGATTGTCTAGTTTATTTACTACTAGCAACAAATTACTTGTTCCAGCTTCATAAATAGAAGGTTCGTAAGTAATATCGCCATATTTAAAAACTTTTGCGAAACGTTTTGCAGTAGATTTTGCCCTTTTAGCTGGGCTGCTTACCATTAAATCGAAGTTGAACCCTTGCTTTAAAAGTCGCGCTGCCATCTCTGAGGCATTTTTTTTACCTCTACTGTTTAGAGGTCTATCGAAATCTGCCAAATCTACATTTCCCCAATCAGATTTTCCATGTCGAACCATAAGGAGTTGCTTCATATCGCTTAAGAATTGATATAATTAACAACCAAATCAGACGGAATGTTTTCCATACACTTAAAATGCCCCAATGGACACTTTTCGAGCCCAAATTTAGAACAAGGTCTACAAGGTAAATCGACGCCAACCATATATGAATTTGAAATATGATAAGGTTGTACACCTAGCAATTCTGGCGTTGTGCCTCCCCAAATAGAAACTAAAGGTTTATTAAATGCGCCAGAAATATGTGTTAATCCTGTATCAAAACCTATTACTTTAAGAGATTTTGATAAGATAAAAATAGATTTATCTAGGTTAATTGTACCGCACAAATTTACAATTTTCTCGCCAATGGCATCTTTAATTAAATCCCCATTTACTTTTACGTCACTTCCGCCAATTAAAACAATCGGTTGCAGAATTCCTTTACAAATTTCGATTATTTTATGATTTGGTAGTCGTTTTGTATTGTGTGTTGCACCAATAATAAAGGCCACAAATCCCGATTGATGAGACAGAGGCAAGTATTGATCTAGTTGGTACGATTCTGCAAAAAAATAATCTACAGGTTTCCCATCATTTACAACCCCAATAGGTTTAACAGCCTCTAAGTATCTATCTACAAGGTGTTTGTTAGGGATTAGTTTAGTCCACTTAAATTTTAATGCCAACCACTTTTTTATTCTTTCTTTTTTATAGGTTAACGCCGGAATTTGGAGCGCAAACTTGATTATTGAAGTGCGTAGGTTGTTATGAAGATCTACAATAAGGTCAAAATCCTCGGCCTTTATAGCTTTTATAGTATCCCTAAGTTTTGGCTCTAATAGATGAAGTTTGGTTAAGTATGGATTATTTTGGTATATGTACTTAAATGCTGATTTGGTTAGAAAATGAATTTCAGCATCAGGAAATCTATTCTTTAAACAGCGTACAACTGGTGTTGTGTAAATGATATCGCCAATGGAGCTGAATCTGATAACAAGTATTTTTGATGGTTCTTTCAAAATAATAGGAATTGTTTACAGCTTTTTAATTTTTTCTATGATCTTGGTAGAAGAATAGCCAGGTAAAAAATCTAGTACTTTCACTTCGCCACCTCGTTTTATGGTTTCAGCAGCGCCAACAATATTTTCTATAGTATAATCACCCCCTTTAACAAGTACGTCTGGCTTAACAAGTTCAATGAGCTCAAATGGTGTTTCTTCATTAAATAATACAACTGCATCTATAAAAAACATTGCAGCCAAAAGCTGCAATCGACTAAATTCATTGTTAATAGGCCTTTCTTCTCCTTTTATTTTTTTAACAGAAGAATCGTTATTTAAACCCACAACTAGTACATCGCCTAAAGTTGCAGCTTCATGTAAATAAGCCACATGACCGGGGTGGATAAGGTCAAAACAGCCATTGGTAAAAACAATCTTTTTGCCTTCTTTTTTCCAGATTTTTACTTGGTCAAGTAAACTTTCTTTTGAGAAAACCTTCAGCGCTATGGATGCTTTTTTATCTGTCATGTTTTTAATATAACTCGTCTACCGCCTTACAAAAAATATGGCCAATAACGATGTGCATTTCTTGAATTCTGGCCGTAACATCATCTGGTACTACAATATTAATGTCGCACAGGTCGTTCATTTGTCCACCATCTTTTCCCGATAGGCCAATTGTTTTGCATCCTATAGCTTTAGCGCTTATTAACGCTTTTAAAATGTTAGTGCTATTTCCGCTGGTAGAAATTCCTATAAATAAGTCAGAGGGATGTGCCAATGCCTCTACTTGTCTTTCAAAAACCCTATCGTAACCGTAATCATTGCTAATTGCAGTTAATGCAGATGTATCTACGGTTAACGCAATAGCAGGTAAGGCTTTACGTTCTTTTACATATCTACCGGTTAGTTCTGCAGCTATATGTTGTGCATCAGCAGCACTTCCTCCATTACCAGCCAATAAAATTTTACCGCCAGCCATTAAGGTTTCGGTTATCATAACACAAGCATCTTCTATAACAGGAACAAGTGTTGCAATAACCTTATTTATTGTTTCTTTATGATGATTTAATTCTTCTAATACCATATTGGTTAATTTTCTTTTATGGCGGAAATAATTTCTTCTACTGTAGTTGTGGCGCTACCTATATGTTTAATCACAACAGAAGCTGCATAATTCGAAATTCTAGCAGCCTCTTCAACAGTCATGTTTATTGCTATACAATAAGCTAATGTTGCAATTACAGTATCTCCCGCCCCCGTAACATCAAAAACTTCTCTAGCTACTATTGGTATAATTTTATGATAGTTTTCGGCAACAATAGCAATTCCGCTTTCAGAAAGTGTAACTATTAAATAGTTTGCATTGGTATGTGCCAAGACCTTATTTGCGACATTAACTAACTCAGCATCATTATTTATTTTTTCTGTTTTAGCCGCTTCTGCCAATTCTTTTCGATTTGGTTTTATTATAAAAGCGCCACTATATTTTGTGTAGTCAAATCCTTTTGGATCTACAATTACTTTTTTCCCTAATTCCTTACAGTGTTCAATTATTTTTAAGCAAAGGGTGGGGATTAATAATCCTTTATTGTAATCTGAAAGCACTACAATGTCTACAAGTTTAATATATGGCAGTAAGTTAGAAAAAAAATTTTCTTCTGTTAACGCGCTTATTGGGTGCGTATCTTCTCGATCTATTCTAACTATTTGATGGTTGCCTGCAACTACACGCGTTTTAACAGTAGTTTGTCTGGTTTCATCTTTAATTATTAGCGAAGTGTCTATCTGGTTTTTAGTTAAAATGGTCTTTATTTCAGCTCCATAAATATCATTTCCAACTACTCCAGCTAAATAAACTTTTGCTTTAAGTGCAATAAGGTTGCATGCAACATTCGCCGCACCGCCAACAATTTTTGTTTCCTTGCTTGTATTTACAATTGGAACGGGTGCTTCTGGAGATAGTCTATTTGCGCTACCAAATATGTAATGATCAAGCATTAAATCACCGATCACTAATACTTGCGGTGTAGGTTCATTAGCACTCGCTTTAAATAACTTTTCTGCTAGCCTATTCATTTATTTAACAAATATACAGTTAATGGTTTTATAAGATTAATTATTGTTTTTCTTAGTTAGAAAGTAGCTCGAAATCTCATCCGACGAAAAAGTATTTAAGCACTTATCTGCACTAAGCCCACCTTTTCTTGCAGCGAGTATACCGTAATTCATGTCGTAAAAACCTTCGGTACGATGTGCATCTGGATTGATGGAAAGTAAAACGCCTTTCTCTAATGCGTAACGGTGCCACCTCCAATCTAAATCTAACCTTAAAGGATTGGCATTTATTTCTATCACCACTTTATTGGCTGCACAGGCATCTATTACTTTTTTAAAATCGATGGGATAACCTGGTCTGCTTAACAACAATCTACCAGTTGGGTGGCCCAAAATGGTGGTGTAAGGGTTTTCTATGGCCTTAATTAGCCGTGCTGTAGCTTTTTCTTCGTCCATGCGCCAGTTGCTGTGTACAGATGCCACTACAAAATCAAATGTTTTCAAAATTTCTTCGGGATAATCTAATGAACCGTCATTTAAAATATCGCTTTCAATTCCTTTAAAAATTTTAAATGGCAAAAGTTTTTTATTCAGTTCATCTATCTCTTTTTGTTGTGCAAGTACCAGCTCTATGCTTAAACCTTTTGCATAAACGGCTACTTTAGAGTGGTCGCAGATGCCGAAGTAATCCATTTTTAGGTTGTCTTTGCAAAACACAGCCATTTCTTCTAAGGTGTGAACGCCATCGCTCCAAGTAGAGTGATTGTGCAGGCTTCCCCTTAAATCTTTATATTCAATTAATTTTGGAAGTTTTTGAGTTTTTGCAAGTTCAATTTCGTCCAAATTTTCTCGTAATTCGGGTACAATAAAATCTAGCTTAGCAAGCTCATAAATTTCTTCTTCGCTGTTGAAATTTTGCTCGCCGGCCATTTTTAAAACTTGCTCAACATGTTCTGCATTGCCGGTATATTTAAAATAGTTTAAATAAAAAGCAGCTTTTTCTACAACGTATAACTTAATCTTTAATCCAGCTGGAGATGTAGCTGTAAAAAAATCATTATCGGGAACAAATGAAATTTGCTCGAAATTTGGCAGCAAATGCGCTAAGTTTTCTGAATGCTCGGCACCAATTATAATTTCTAATTCATCAACAATTTCGCAACAGCGCCGATATTCCCCAACAACGCCCAATTGTGCATTTTTATCAACGCCAACCAACCAATCTGATAGGCTTGCGCGCAAATCGACAACGATGTGGCTAACCTGTGCGTATAGAAATTTGCCATTTGCGGCGATTTTAAATTCAATGGCCTTTTTAATTTCCTCTTGGGTTTTTAATCCAAATCCCTTGGCTTCGATCAGTCTATTTTCGTTACAGGCATAATACAATTCGCCAAGGTTTTCTATGCCCAAAACATGCCAAATAATGGCTATTTTTTTTGGTCCAATGCCTTTTATCTGTAGCATTTCCATCACGCCTTCGGGTGTTAGCGCAAGCAAATTTTCTAGTTCTTGTAGGTGACCGGTGCTTAAGAGTTCTGTTATTTTCGCCGATAAACTTTTTCCAATGCCAGGTATGGCTTCTATTTCTTCTGACGTTTTATTTTCGAGTGCAAAGGGCAGTTTATCTATTTTGAAATAAGCATTTGCTATAGACTTTATTTTGAAGGGATTTTCGCCGTGTAACTCTAAAAGTTGAGCAAGTAGTTTTAGCGAGCGGGCAATTGTTTTGTTCTCCATGGCGATAAAATTAACAATAATAGTTTTACTGAGATAATATTTTGTATCACACAAAAGGAGAATACGTTTGTTATTCGTGTATGAACGTTTCAAAATATATATGCGTTATTGCTGCGATAGCGCTTGGTGCCTGCAACTCTGCTAAACACGAAAACACCAGTAAAGACTCTATTAAAGCCGTTGCCGATGGGCCTGGGAAAATTTTGGACGAAAAATATCTTGTGGTAGCGGGTAAGTCGATTGGGCAAATTTCTGTTGGCGACAGTTTACAAAAGGTTAACCGCATTTTGGGTAATGCCGATGCTGGCGACGCAGCCATGGGAAAGGCTTGGGCAATTTGGTACACTAAAGACCCAACAACCACTCAAACAAGCGAGTATTGTATTTTTTCTTCTTATAAAGATAGCACCATGAGCAGTAAGGATGTGAAGCAAATACGCGCAACCTCTATTTTATTTAAAACACAAGATGGTTTTGGTGTGGATAGAACTTTCGATGATACAAAGGCAAAATTTGGAGGCTTGAAAAAAGTTTCAAAATATTTAAACGAAAAACAAGATACCATTACCATTTATGATGATGCATCACTTGGTATTGGATTTGAATTTGTGAGGGGGAGGAGTACCGCTATATCTGTGCATCAGCCAAACAAACCAATCCAAAGTGATTATTTAAGTCCAAATCCAAAATGGAAGAAGATTGAATTGAAGCCAGTTATCATCCAAAACTAAATTTATCTCGCTATAGCCGCTTTGCTTAGCCATCTCGCTACTTCAGGCCTAGCAGCAGTTTGGAGGAAAAAATGCCTGAAGCTGCTCTCAGAAGCCGGACACTTTGCAGCTCCGAAAATGATTTGCAGCCGTGGGCGGGGTTAAGAGCGAGGGAAAGGGCCTCGAATCATCGACATTAAACAGCTTGGCGGATTTTTACCCAAAGAGATGCCAGCCTTGATTTTTTGTAAACTTTTTTATCAAGAAAAAAGTTTGAAGCCCGTGCGGCTAGCACAGTGTGAGACAGAGCGGAGGTCTTTTTTTGATAAGGCCGAATGAAACTGTAAATCACTTAACCTCTACCGCAAAAGGCATTCTAGCTTGTATGCCAGTCATGCCCAATACCTTTTTCATTTCCTTATACATGGAATAATTTTCTCCCAATTCTTGTTTGGTGTAATAGGTTTTAATCCGGTCTGTACCTTCTGAAATAAGAGATTTTAGTGGGTCTATCACTTCTGGATACTCTACCACTTTATAGTCTTTTGTTTTTGCTTTTTTAGCAGCGGCAACAATCGCGTCGTTAAAACTACCTATTCTATCTGCTAGGCCAATTTGCACGGCGTCTGTACCAATCCAAACATGGCCGCCACCAATGCTGTCTATATATCCTTTGCTTTTCTTGCGGCCATCGGCCACTCGCTTCACAAAGCCCGCGTAAACCCTATTTAGTTGGCTTTGGATAATGAAGTGTTCGCCGGCGGTCATTGGTCTGTTAACCGACATAATGTCGGCATATTCGCCAGTTTTTACGCCATCAAAGGTTACACCTAATTTGTTGGTCAACAAATTTTGGAAATTTGGAATAATCCCAAAAACGCCTATCGACCCGGTAATGGTATTTGGTTGAACGAAGATACTATCTGCAGCGCAGGCTATGTAATATCCGCCGGAAGCGGCAACGTCTCCAAAAGAGGCGACAACGGGTTTTTCTTTTTTAGCAAGCACAACTTCTCTCCAAATTACATCAGATGCCAAAACACTTCCGCCTCCAGAATTAACCCGTAATACTATTGCTTTAATATCGTCATCTAACCTTGCTTTACGGATGGCTCTAGAAATCCGTTCTGACCCAATTTGTTGGTCAGAACCTTCTCCGCCAACAATATCGCCATTGGCGTAAATGATTGCAACTTCGTTTTTTTCTGATCCTTTAGAAGTATTGTTCTTCGCGTAATCGTTGATAGTGATGCTTTTAACGTTTTCTTCTTTGGTTCTGCCAGATAATTTTTTCAACTCTTCTAACACTTGGTCTTTGTATTCTAAACCGTCAACCAATTTATAGTTTACGGCGTCTTGCGGTGCCCGAATTTTAAATTTGTCGGCTATATTATATAAAGAATCTTTTTGAACATGGCGCGAGGCAGAAATGTCGCCCAAGAAAGTGTTGTACAATCCGTTTAGATAAGCGGTAACTTGTTTGCGGTTATAGTCACTCATTTTATCCAAAATAAAAGGCTCTACGGCACTCTTATAATTTCCAACCCTAATTACTTGCGCTTCAATTCCTAGCTTTTCTAGCGTGCCTTTAAAAAAGGTAAGTTGGCTATTAAAACCTTTAAATTCTAAATCTCCCTCTGGGTTTAGATAAACTTTATCGGCCACAGAGGCAAGATAATAAGCACCTTGGCTGTAAACCTCGCTATAAGCCAATATTTTTTTACCAGATTTTTTAAAGTCGATTAAGGCATTTCTCACTTCTCTTAAGGTGGCCATTCCAGCATTTGGACTGCTCACATTCAAGTAAATGCATTTAATGTTTTCATCTGTCTTTGCTCTTTCAACCGCTTTGATAAAATCACCTAAACCGATGCCGCTTTTTCCTTCGCCACCAAGAATAGGCAACCCTTCGAAAGGATTTTTTGGCGTACGCTCTGTAATGGCTTGGTCTAAGTTTAAATATAGCACAGAATTTTTGCCAACCTCTACTTTTTTATCAGAGTCTATAGATGAAATAGCTACTGCGGCGATGGCAAAAACAACAACTCCAACCAGTATGAGCGAGATAAAAAATCCCAAAATGGAGGCGAACATAAACTTAAAAAATTCTTTCATCTATTGTTTTTTTTATCTTGCGAAGATATAAAAATACACGCAGTTAATATGGATTTAGAGTGCCATACTGTTTATTTGTTACTTGGCAGTAACCTAGGGAATAAGATAGCGCATTTGCAAGAAGCAATGGCGCTCTTGGCTGAAAGAGTGGGGGAGATTTCTGCTCTATCATCTATTTACCAAACTGCTGCTTGGGGTAAAGAAGACCAACCTGCATTTTTAAATATGGCGATAAAAATTAGGACAAGCTTATCGCCTTTAGAAGTGTTGGAAGATGCTTTAGCTATAGAAAAATTGATGGGTCGAGTAAGAAAAGAGCATTGGGGACAGCGGTTGATAGATATTGATCTTTTGCTTTTCGGAGATGAAATTATCGACGAAGGCATAAAACTTCAAGTACCCCATCCACAAATGCAGTTTAGAAATTTTGTGCTCGTTCCGCTAAGCGAAATTGCCGGCGGTGTAATTCATCCCGTGTTAAAATTATCAATTGATGATTTGCGGAAGCAATGCAAAGATCCGCTACCTGCTTACAAGTTATGAGCCTTTTAGAAATTAGCACATTAGGGAAAATTCGTTATCTTTGATAACATGACATCTGTAGAAATCAAAAAAAGAAATTAGCAAGGCTTTGGAGCAAGTTCCAGAAGAACTACTGGTAGATATTTTAGATTTGATAAAAAAGGTTCAGTCAGAAAGGTCTTTAAACGTTACTTTGTCTGCAAATTTCAAAAAAAATTCTGTTTGAATTTAGCGAATTGCTTCATAAACTGGCTCAATGATTTCCATTAGAGAAGTTGAGGTAATTCACAATATTTTGATTGATAAATTTGGAGGTAGCAGGACAATGTCATAAAGTTAAAGAAAAGCTTACGAAATGGTGTCATCCAGAGCTTCCCGAATGGTCGGGACAAGTAGTCGAAGGACAACTATTTTTTAGGTTTTTGATCTATTAAGAGGTCTTCGACAAGCTACCATTGACGATATTACATAAGTTATTTATTATCAGTTAATTAAATCATATCTCATTTTTATTACTCCTTCCTTCAATCTTGTAAAAAATGGCCGCCAACTCTTCCTTACGCTCTCCTAGCCGGAGGGGCGCCCTACTTTTTTCTTGAAAAAAAAGTAGCAAAAACTCAAGGCTGGCACATCTTTGGGTAAAAACTCGCCAAGCTGTTTTACACCGATGCTTCGAGGCCTTTCCCTAGGCTTATTCCCTCGCAAGGCTGCGAATCCTCTTCGTAGCTGAAAGATGTCCGGCTTCTGCAAGCAGCTTCAGGCGTTTTTTCCTCCAAACTGCTGCTAGGCCGATTCCACCGGGCTGGCCATTTAAGCTTAGCCAAAAACGTCATTTATATCGATTTATATGAAATATATTAAACCTCAGACTGACAGTAATTTAGCTTAACTTTATGGCATTGGGTAGTAGGAGCGTTCGGGATATTGGATTACTAGAATCAGCATTGGCGAGACCATTTGCAACTTTCGACGATAACGATCTATATCCAACTGCGGTAGAAAAAGCTTCTGCAATTTTAGAAAGAGTTAAGTTAGGTTATTCAAGACTCGCTCAAATGTGTATTCAGTCAAAAGTGTGCGATTTTTAGCTGAAAGCTGCACACCATACTCCGGTTTACTCTTTTGTGATGGTAAATAGTCACGATCTACAAAAAGGGTATTTGGGGCTAACCAAGTTTGAGATGGTATCAAATAAATTTCAGGCAATTCATCTTGAACAAATAAGACAAGAACTAAACACAAATTTGGCTTCAATTCGAATTTACTTTTTGGCATAAAAACATATTGTGACTTCAATACTGACTTTACCTGAATTTCATAATATTTACCGTTTTTTACAATTACGAAATCGATCCCCTTGTCATCCACTTCCGATGTGTAAACGTCAAAGCCATATTGAGTAAATTCCATCTTAGCAAAATATTCTGCATATCTTCCTAATTGAGAGCTTTTTAAATTATTCCAATTGTTTTTTTTCATAGGAGATTGTGTTTCGACCAAATCTTTTAATCTTGTCAACAAAGCTAAGATTGACCCATTTTTAAATAAGGTTATTAGCGATCCATCGACAGATTTATCTTGCCTAATTGCGTATGTTAGCAGTTTAATAATATAGAGGATGTCTTTCTCGTCTACATCGGGACAACCATTATTCAGAAATTCAGAACCTTCCTTCCATGAGGAACAATCGTCAAATTTTATAACTAAGTTTAAATCGTAGCAGTAATCTCTAAAATTAGTGACCACCGAAGATGCCGAGAAGCCACCATAAATTGTTATATTGTCAATCTTGCCCAAAAGCATATCTCCAAAATTTCTCTCCTTTTCAATTTCTTTAATTATAGAAAAAAGACGGTTAAATCTTTCCCGAGGCAGGGAATATATATAAGGCAGAATATTTTCGAGAGTTAATGGGAATGTCATTTCTAATTCTAAATGCGTAAGCTATGAAACTGCAGGCTTTCTTCTAAAATAAATACTCGAAAAAATTAGATAAAGTAGCAGTACAAATGGTATTGCTACAAATTGTAATGCAACAATTAGCGCAATAGAGCAGATTAAGAAAATGTATTTTAAACTGTTTGCAGACCATGCCAAGCTCTTAAATTTAAGGGAAAACAGCTTAAACTCACTAACAAGTAGGTAAGATGTTACCGCAATAATGCCAATAAGCAATAACGATGACTCTATAACAGATGGGTAATCAACGGCAATAAAAGGAAGCGAACATATAAAAAAGGTGTTCATCGGCGTGTTTAACCCAATGAAATCTTCTGTTTGTCGCTCGTCGTTGTTAAATTTCGCCAATCGCAAGGCTGAGAAAACGGTAATCAAAAAGCCCAAATAGGGGAGGAATGCAGAACTATAATCGCTTTGCTTTAACAACTGAAACATGATAACTCCGGGCAATACGCCAAAACTTACCACATCGGCCAAAGAATCTAAATCTTTGCCAATTAGGGAATTAGATTTTAATAACCTAGCCGTCATGCCATCAAAAAAATCGAATATCCCCGATAGGATAACAAAATAGGCCGCCGTTTGCAACGCTCCCAACTCTCCTTTAAATGCAAAAGCAATTCCTATACAGCCAGAAAAAAGGTTGGCACAGGTAATTGCATTTGGAATGTGTTTTTTCATAAGGTTGGAGGTTGGAGGTTAGAGGTTAGAGGTTTTGAAGTTCAGTTGATTATAAAATCTACCAGAAACCTTTAGCCTCAAACCTTTTACCTTTTTGCCTTAAATTAACTATTCATCGAAATCAAAAACTCCTCGTTGGTTTTTGTACCCTTAATTTGTCGTTGTACAAACTCCATAGCTTCTTGGCTATTCATATCTGCCAAGTGGTTGCGCAGTATCCAAACTCTTTGCAGCGTATCTCTGTCGTGCAATAAATCATCTCTACGTGTGCTAGAAGCGGTAATGTCTATGGCAGGGAAGATGCGTTTGTTTGATAATTTACGATCTAACTGCAGCTCCATATTTCCTGTTCCTTTAAACTCTTCGAAAATCACCTCATCCATTTTAGAGCCTGTATCTGTTAATGCAGTAGCTAAAATGGTAAGCGATCCACCGTTTTCTATGTTTCTGGCCGCACCAAAAAAGCGTTTTGGTTTGTGTAACGCGTTGGCATCTACACCACCAGATAGAATTTTACCACTGGCAGGCGCTGTTGTGTTGTACGCACGAGCCAAGCGGGTGATAGAATCAAGCAAGATAACCACATCGTGGCCGCTTTCTACCAAGCGTTTTGCTTTTTCTAATACAATGTTTGCAATTTTTACATGGCGTTCTGCAGGTTCGTCGAAGGTAGATGCAACTACTTCTGCACGTACACTGCGGGCCATATCTGTAACCTCTTCTGGGCGCTCATCAATTAAAAGGATAATTAAATAAACTTCTGGATGGTTCTTGGCGATTGCATTCGCAACTTCTTTTAACAAATTGGTTTTACCAGTTTTTGGCTGCGCAACAATCAATCCACGTTGTCCTTTACCAATCGGGGTAAATAAATCCATTATCCGAGTAGAAAAATTATTGGTGTCGGTAAATAGATTTAAGCGTTCTGTAGGAAAAAGAGGGGTAAGGTAATCGAAAGGAACACGGTCTCTAACCTCTGCCGGTAATTTTCCATTAATGGTTTCAACCCTAACCAACGGAAAATATTTTTCTCCTTCTTTTGGTGGTCTGATGCTACCGTTAACCGTATCTCCTGTTTTTAAACCAAACAATTTAATTTGCGATTGCGATACGTAAATATCATCTGGAGAAGTGAGGTAATTGTAATCGGCAGAGCGTAAAAAACCATAGCCATCAGGCATAATTTCTAACACACCTTCATTGGTGATCACGTTTTCGAAATCTAAATTAGAATAGCTGTTCTCATTTTTTTGATGATGGTCGCTGCTGTTGTGTTTTTGGCGATTTTCATCGCGAGGAGCTTTTTCTTTTGGATTTTTCTGAATCGGCTTGTTCCTAGGTTGAGGAACTTCTTTACTCTCTTCAATGAGCTCGGAAATAGGTTTTAAACCTTCAGTTTTTGCAGGAGTTTCTGGCTCAGCCGGTGCTGTGCGAGTGTTTGGTTCGTCGAACAATGTAACAGATTCTTTTTTAGGATTTACATTGTTGGGAACTGCGTCTTTTTTAACCCTTGCGCGTTTCTTAACGGTTCTGTCTCCGTCGGTTTCTGCTATTTCAGCGGTTTCAACGCTTCCTACACTATCAGTTATTTCTGGAGTTTCTGCTATTTCAGCGGCTTGAGCCATTTTTTTAGCTTTGGTTACTTTGGTGGTTTTCGGTTTCGCAGCGACCGCAGTGAATGCTTCAGCCTGGTTGTCGGAACCATCTCCGTCGGATAAGCCTTTTGCTAACTCTTGTTGATGCAACAAGGCTTCCACAAGATCTATTTTTCTCAAAGTATCGGCTCCTTCTAAGCCGTAGTTTTCTGCAAGCGTCCGTAAGTCTGCGGTAAGCTTATCATTTAGTTCTGTTTTGCTAAACATTATAAGTTGTGTATTTCAGGAAATTTTTGTGCTAATTATTTCAATAAAGTAAGCCTAGAACTCTTTTTGGTTCTGAATTTAACTTTAGATATTTTGGTGATTTCTGATAAATTTAAAGGAAAAAAAAATTTAAAATTCTTTTTGGCAAACAGCACTACGAGAGATTTAGCACGGTTTTAATATTGAATAACTGCATTAATTAATGCGTAAAAAAGAATAACAAAAATAGTTTTGATAAGTTTTTATGGGATATTCAGATACTCTACCGAGAATTATGCTGCAATTTTATGTATTTACATTGTAATCTGCAAGAGAAATTTAATTTAATTTAATTTTTATTTTAAATCCAAGTCTTAAATCAGTCCAATTTTCTGTTAAAATTTTTGATATTTGCAGCTAATACCTAGCAAATGACCAAACAACAGCTTTTCGCCCAAATCAAATTAAAACGCAGCTTTCTTTGCGTTGGCTTGGATCCTGATCTAGATAAAATACCAAAACACCTGCTTCGTTATAACAATCCAATTTTAGAATTTAACAAGCAGATTATAGCAGCCACAGCCGATGTTTGCATTGCCTATAAGCCAAATACGGCTTTTTATGAGTGTTGTGGCTTGCCCGGTTGGGAAGCCCTGATCGAAACATGTAAGCTTATTCCGGATGAAATTTTTACCATAGCAGATGCAAAGCGCGGCGATATTGGCAATACCTCGACAAAATATGCCCAGACTTTTTTTAATGGAGGTGCTTCGCCGATGGATTTCGACGCGGTAACTGTTGCGCCATATATGGGAAGTGATTCTGTTTTGCCTTTTTTAAACTTTAAAAACAAATGGGTAATACTCCTTGCGCTAACCTCTAACGAAGGACATAAAGACTTTCAATTACAACAAATTGGAGAAGAAAAACTTTTCGAGATGGTGCTTAAAAGTTCTCTTGCTTGGGGAAGTGATGAGCAATTGATGTACGTAGTTGGCGCTACCAGAGGAAAGCTTTTTGAAGAGGTAAGAAAGATTATTCCCAAGCATTTTTTACTTGTGCCAGGCGTTGGCGCGCAGGGAGGTAGTTTGCAAGACGTTTGTAAATACGGCCTAAACGACCAATGTGGGTTGTTGGTAAATTCATCTCGCGGAATAATTTACGCCAGTAAAGGCGAAGATTTTGCCGAGAAAGCAAGAGAAGCTGCACTTGAAATTCAACTGGAGATGGAGCAAATTTTAATAAAACGAGGGCTCGTTGGTTAACCAACACAAATGTTTGTCCTGCCAATAGCTTAATCTAAATTATAATGAAGGCGACTGTAAATGTTTTTGTTATCACTATGCCCTAAAGCACGTTTCGGCCTCAGAAGTTTCTATCCTAACTTATTTTAATACGGTTATCGCTATTTTTTTGGGATGGCTGGTATTGAATGAAAAGGTGAATTTAGACCTTGTTTTCGCCACCATTCTTATTGTTGCAGGAGTGATGATTACCAATTATAAAAAGAAGGCAATCACTTAACATTCTGTGAGAGAAAGTCATGGGTAGCTGAAAACTTTCACTTAAACTATGGATGAAGTTATGCGAAAAGCGTTGCCATCACGACCTTACACCTTCCGCCCTCAACCTTTTACCTTTCTTAATCTCGCATCTCATAAAAAAATACTACCTTCAAGGTATGGGTTTTCCAGAAGAATTTTTACATTACGTTTGGCGCTTTAAGTCTTTTGATTTTAGCAACTTGCGTTGTACCGACGAAACCCCGCTTTCTATTTTAAATGTTGGCTTATTGAACCAACATTCTGGGCCCGATTTTAGTCAGGGGAAAATTCAGATTGCAGATACCATTTGGGTAGGAAATATAGAAATTCACCTTAAATCTTCAGATTGGTTGAGGCATAACCATCAGATTGACCCAGCTTATGACAATGTTATTCTGCATGTAGTTTTTGAGCACGATGCAGAAATAGAACGAAAAGACGGAACATTGTTGCCCGTTTTGGAGCTGAAAGGCCGCATTGCGCCAAGTTTGATAGAGCGTTATGCCGATTTGTGTTTAAATCTAAACTCTTTTCCATGTTCAGCGCAAATAGGATCGATTGATAAATTCATTGTAGATGCCTTTTTATCGCGCACGGTAATAGAACGGTTCGAACAAAAAGCAGAACTGTTAAGCAAATCTCTTGCACAATTAAACGGCAATTGGGACGAAGCATTTTATCATTCTCTTGCGGGGAATTTTGGCTTTAAAGTAAATGCACTTCCGTTCGAACTCTTTGCTAAATCGCTGCCTCAACAAATTTATGCCAAGCACAAAGAAAATCCGCTGCAGATTGAAGCGTTGGTTTTTGGCACTGCCGGTTTCTTAAACGACATCTTTACAGAAGAATATCCACAAAAGCTGAAAAGAGAATTTGAATTTTTAAAAAAGAAATACAATTTGGCGCCCCTGCAGCCAGGCATTTGGAAGTTTATGCGCATGCGGCCACAAAATTTCCCAACCATTAGGCTTGCACAATTTGCAGCCCTTATTTTAAAGACGAACCACCTTTTTTCTAAGATATTAAACATTAAAGACCCAACAGCATTGCGCACGTTATTTGAGGGTCTGCCTGTAAATCCTTATTGGAAAACCCATTACCATTTTAAGAAAGAAGCTGTTGCCGTTAGCACACAAATTGGTCGTTCATCGATAGATAATGTTTTGTTAAATACCGTGGCACTTTTTTTGTTTGCTTACGGAAAGTATACTGATACAGGTGCTTATGTGCATAGGGCAATTAAATTATTAGAACAATTGCCGGCAGAAAATAATGCGATCACTACTTCGTTTATAAATGCAGGAGTGCAATTAGAGCACGCTTTTGCGTCGCAAGGCGCCATTCAATTAAAAAAAACATACTGCGAGGAAAAAAAATGCTTACTTTGTGGTATCGGGATTAAAATTTTAAAGCAAACATAGCATGTTTCAAAAGATAGTCACTTATTTCGAAAAACAAAGTTTTGGCGTCTCTACTTATCTGGCAAACAAGTTTGACATGAGTACGGCAAAGGTTCGGTTGTTTTTTATCTATTCTTCCTTTTTAGCTGTGGGATTTCCGATCTTGTTCTATTTTTTAGCTGCAGTTGTACTAGATATTCGGCACTATATGCGGCGCATGAGGCTCAGGGTTTTCGAGTAATTTCTTTCTGTTATATCTTTCTTTTCTAGTTAGTCTAAAACTAAAATTAGTTCGAGGTGTATTTCTATTGATTAAAAGAAATTAGCAAATGAAAACATCGCAAGAGGGAAGTACCAACAATTCTCAAGAAGAAAACATTAAAGATTTAAGTGGCAAGGTGGCTGTTGAAAAATTACGAGATTTAGCAGAGGAAGCCGAAACTTGTTTTTTCTGCACCAACATTAAAACAGGAATACCAATTTCTGTTCGTCCTATGGCCATTCAGCAAATAGATGATGAGGGCAACATTTGGTTTATGAGTATGAAGGATAGCAATAAAAATAAAGAAATTGAGGCAGATCCTTTTACAAACCTCATGTTTCAGGCATCTGCACATGCTGGCTTCGTAAATATTTATGGAATTGCAGAAATAAGCAGAGATCAGGCAAAAATTGATAAGATTTGGAATCCCTTGATCAAAACCTGGTTTCAGGGCGGAAAAGATGATCCAAATATTTCGCTTATTAAAGTAGTTCCCTCAGAAGGATATTACTGGGACAACAAACATGGTAACACAATTGCATTTTTAAAAATGGCTGCATCGGCAGTTATTGGTAAAACCATGGATGATAGCGTAGAAGGCAATTTAGGTTTGTAAAAAGTTGTTCGAGAAAAATTTAGCTATTTATCTTCTAGGTAATCGTAGCCTTCTACATCTTCTCTTCTATTGCTTTTAAATGAATCGTCGTCGAACGTGAGCTTTTTGTCAAAAAAGAAACTTTCGGCTTGTATTCTTTTTATAAGATTTCGTACAAGAGAAAGGTCGAAGGTTTCTTTGTTCAGTTTGATGCAATATTCTTTATCGGTTATTTCTAAATAGGAAGTTTCCATATCAACAAAATTTATTTTCAGTAAAAGTAAAAAAGGCTTGGCAATAATTATCGCCAAGCCTTTTAAGTTTTTGTTATGGTTATGTTAATTTAAATCCAAGCTCACTATCCCGAAGGAGGATTGACTATTAATTCTATTGATTCATCTTACCATTGTGTTCACTCAAATAAGTAAGTATTTCTTTCAACCCTTTTGCAGCAACCGATCGGGCAACTACCTTTCCACTAGGATCAATCAATAATGTTGTAGGAAATTCTTGTACTTTATATAATTCAGCCAAGCTTTTTTCCTTGCCATCTCTGCGGTCAAAAAGATGGTTCCATGTCATTTTGTTTTCCTTTATAATGGATATAAGTTTTGCTTTGTCTGATTCTTTATCAAAGGCAATACTAATAAAGTTCACCTTTGATTTATATTCTGCGTATGCTTTTTTTAACTCGGGGATTAATGCTATACACGGAGCGCACCATGATCCCCAAAAATCAATGAGGGTGTACTTACCCTTGAAATTGTCCAACTTAATTTCTTTACCGCTCAATAGATCAAATCCGTCAAAACTTGGGGCTATCGTATTTACCTCCGCACCAGACGAAGCCTTAACTCCCACAAATTTCATTTCTAGGTGATTAGCACCAAACTTCCCGATTTTATAACGGCGGGCTCCCAGATCAATGGTATCTGTCGAACTGTACCGATAGGAACTTCCGCTCACGGTTACCTGAACATTATACTTCGATCCCTTGTAGAGAGAGTCATATCCTAATACTGCAAGTGAATAGGTTTTGTTGCCGAGTTGGATTTCACCCTTTAACACTGGTAAGAGCTTAATTAAGCATACATCAAGTATCTTGGGATTATCCACGGAATATTCAGCGTCAACAAAAAAGGCCCTATATGGGTCGAGCTTCATCTCTACCGTAGTCCCTCGAAGCTGCTGCCCATCAAAATAATCTATCCTGATTGGTATGATTGGATATAGTTTTTCGTCTGAATTCAGATCAAACAAGTATTCCTTATCATCATCGAAATTTCGGTTATTGTTCGCATCTACAATGACATGCTTCTTTCCCTCCGCATCAATTCCAGTTAATATATAAATGTTGTTCCGAGGTATTTTTTTTTTGAGCACAAAACTCGTATCTGCCCTGTACCTCGCAACGAATGCTTTATAACCTGCCATCGTCGATTTCCCCTCGAGTACATGTTCATAGATTGCTTGCATGGCATTATAAGAGGTTATTCTAAGGGACCATTTATTAAATTTATGAAAGGGGATATCCTCGTAAATGGTGGTGTCAATAATCTTCTTGGTTGCTGAAAATTCTTCTAAATTTCCATTGACAGATAGACCGACATCAATTTGTTGGGCATTAACTGACGAATTGAAGCCAGTCAAAAGCAGCAAGGATAAGGTCTTAAAAAGATTTTTCATATAGTATTATGTTTTGGTTAAAAAAAGTGCTACTCAATACCTCCATCATTGTAGATTGGTTGTCCAGTTATTCAATATTTTGGCCACATTATTTTACAGACTCTATTTCTTTAATCATGAGTGGATTAACTGGCCGTGGAGCGTTAAAGCTTTTGATAGCTCCCTCTTTGTTCAATATCAAATATCTAGGAATGGAGTTGATCCTTAAATATTTGGCATATAGCGATGAGAAATCACCATCTACGCGGTAGGCGTCATCCATAATTCCATATTCCTGAGCTACAGACTTCATTGCGTCATAAGCCTTCTCTCTATCCAAAGCTAGGTAAATAAATTGGACGCCATTTTTCTCGAAATTTTCAACTTCGGTTTTACTCTCCCTCATTGCATCTTTGCATGGGCCGCACCAACTTGCCCAATTGTCTATAACAATTTTTTTTCCCTTGTATTTACTAAGGAGTTCGCCCAATGTCGTTTTAGTGCCATCAGCCGCTTGCAGCACATTGTTTAGAATCTCTTTTGGGAAAGGCTTGTTCAGTTTAGTGAAATTATCATACGCAACGCTAGCAAAAAAGTAATATTCAGGATCTTTTAAAGTTGTCCCAATGCTATTTATCCAATTCTTAACATGGTTTTCGTTTTCCTCATTTACGGCTAAACTATTCGTTACTTTGATGTAGAACATATTGCTCAGCAAGTATTCTCTGAGAACTCCTCTAAAATAGTTATTTATCAAAAAGGTCTTATCTTTAAAATAGTCACTTTCATTAGCTTGATACAATTTATATAAAGCATTAACTGCCTGAATCATACCATAGGTGTATCTCCTTGAACGCATTAAAAGCGAATGTGTGTTTTTGAAAGATTTTCTGAAATAGTGATTTAAAATATCTGTTTTACTGATACTTATCTTTTTTTTGATCAGTGCATTTAAACCACTATTGAGAAGAAAATATTGCTGGCTTTTCTCCTCTTCTATTAAAATCTCGTTTAGTAGGGGGTTTTTAAAGTTTTTGCAATAATTATATATCTTATTTGCCTCGGCAGTATAATTGTCCTCAATATTTTTAATTAATTGATCTTGGCTAATTGAGGTTCCAACAACAGCCAGCATGTTTTTTAAATTCTCTCTTTGATGAAGTTTTAAAATATAGTTGTAATTTTCTGCGTGTTTGCCGTAAAATTTTATTTGCTCATAGTCAACATTTTTAGTGCTCTTTATGTTAACGCTTAATCTATCTCCTGTAGTTAATAAGACCTGCCGGCTCCTGCCTTCTGGTACGTTTAAGATTGCTAAAATTTGTTTATCTAAGCTATCAATAACGACTCTATAGATGCTGTCATTTAAAATCTCAATCTTAGAAACTTTGATATTGGTTTGTACTTCTGATTGAAATAATTTTGGTGTTATAGTAAAGTTTAATTTGAATCTATTTTTCGTGTGGTCGGTAACTTTGATTACAATTGAGTTTTGGGCTAAAACAACTGATGGAAATAAGAGTAAAACCAGTAAATTTTTAAGGATGCTGTTCATTGTAGAAAACTTAGTTAAGTATTGTTTTAATTGATTTAAAAACAAAGATTGCTCATTATTGCCTTGGTTGTTTTATTGCTTATTAGCCAAGGAAGCTAAAGTTGTTTTTATCGAAGCCTTCGCCGGCAACGTTTTCAAATCAGCGTCAGCCCAATCTCATCTACAGAAGACTAAAAACTAAGTTAATGAAAATTTAGTGTTTCTCCTAAGGTTTTTTGCTCGAATGCGTCTTTTTTCTTTAGCGTAATAGTAAGCTAATCAGAAGGTTTTAGCTACAATTGGTTTTTTTTTTAATAGAAATAAAAAAAGGCTTGGCAATAATTATCGCCAAGCCTTTTAAGTTTTTGTTATGCTTATGTTAAGAGAACCAATTCATCACTTCTTCTTTCGATGGCATGGTAAGCTCTAGTTTTAATTTTTTGCGCATTCCGCCCAAGTCGTTAAATACTTTATTGGGATTTGCTGCTTTCAATTCTTCAATGGTGTTGATGTTCATTTTACGCAACACTTGCACCCATTCTGCAGCAACGCCAACTTTTATAAAATCTTCGTCGGTAGTTACTTTTATTTTTTTCTCTGGCCGCATTTGTGGGAAGAACAAAACTTCTTGTATGGTGCTTTGGTTGGTCATCAGCATCACCAATCTGTCAATTCCTACTCCAAGTCCAGATGTTGGGGGCATTCCATATTCTAAAGCTCTTAAAAAATCTTCATCCATCGCCATGGCTTCATCATCGCCTCTGTCTGCTAGTTTTAATTGTCCTACCAGCCTTTCTTTTTGGTCGATCGGATCGTTTAACTCTGAGTAAGCATTGGCAATTTCTTTTCCATTTACAAAAAGTTCGAAACGTTCTACCAATCCTTCTTCGGTACGATGCATTTTTGCCAAAGGCGTCATTTCTACAGGATAATCTGTAATGTAGGTGGGTTGTATGAGGTTTGCTTCTACCTTTTCACTAAAAATCTCATCAATCAATTTCCCACGACCCATTGTAGTATTTGTTTCGATAGCTAAGTCTTTGCAAGTTTTTAGCAATTCCTCTTCCGTCATTTTCGAAACATTAATGCCAGTGTATTTCTCGATAGATTGGTACATGGTCAACTTTTCATAAGGCCCTTCGAAATTGATTTCGTTTTTGCCCACTTTAACTACAGCCGAGCCATTTGTAGCAATCGCCACTTTCTCCAAGCATTCCTCAACCATGGCCATCATCCAGATATAGTCTTTGTAGGCCACATAAATTTCCATGGCCGTATATTCTGGATTATGTGTTCTGTCCATGCCTTCATTGCGGAACATTTTGCCAAACTCATAGACTCCATCAAAGCCTGCTACAATGAGTCTTTTTAGGTATAATTCGTTGGCTATGCGTAAAAATAACGGCATATCTAACGTATTGTGATGCGTAGCGAATGGTCGGGCGGCCGCGCCACCGTGTATAGGTTGCAATATTGGCGTTTCTACTTCCATCCAACCTTGGCTATCAAAATAGTTGCGCATGGTATTAATTACCTTGCTACGCTTGATGAAAATATCTTTAAAATCAGGATTTACAGTCAGATCTACATAGCGCATTCTATAGCGCATTTCTGGGTCTGTAAAGCCATCGTAAATGTTTCCATCTTCATCGCGTTTTACAACTGGCAAAGGTTTTAAGGCTTTTGCCAAGATAGTTAAGGATGTTACATGGACAGATATTTCGCCGGTTTGGGTGGTAAATACATAACCGGTTATTCCGATGAAGTCGCCAAGATCTAAAAGTTTTTTAAATACGGTGTTGTATAAGGTCTTATCTTCATCAGGACAAAGGTCATCACGTTTTATATAGAGTTGAATTCTGCCAGAAGAATCTTGAATTTCTGCAAAAGAGGCATTACCCATAATTCGGCGCGACATAATTCTGCCAGCCATTTTTACCGTTTTATAGGCAGTTTTATCTTTCTCGTAATTGGTATGTATATCTGCTGCAAAGGTATCTACATCAAAAAGTTCTGCAGGGTAGGGGTTAATGCCTAGTTCGCGAAGTTGCTTTAAAGAATCTCTACGTAAAATTTCTTGTTCTGATAATCCTGTACTCATGTTGAATGGTAGTTTTTTGCAAAACTAATCATTTTTGAATGTTAAATTAGAAAATTGGAAAAATAGAATCCGCTAAGGAATCGTTATGTTGAGCGCGCGCCTGTCCCGATTTGCACTTCGGGAAAACATCTCACAAATCGGTTTTTATCACGTGTTGGACATAGTATGTGAGATGCTTCCTTTGTCAGCAGGACGTGCGTGGTGGAGGGGTTGGGGCAATGTCATTAACTTAAAGAAATCGTTTGTCCGTCAGAGCCTGTCGAAGACCTTAAAAAAATCCAAAAACCAATAAAATGGTTGTCCTTCGACTACCTGTCCCGACCATTCGGGAAGCTCTGGATGACACCATTTTATTGGTTTATCCTTAAGTTAATGACATTAGGGGTAGCGCCGGGCTCTCGTACGGTCGTCATGTTGAGCGCCGCGAAACATCTCACAAGCAATGTTATGCATGTTGCCTTTTCCTAAAATGTGAGATGTCTCCTATCGTGACGGATCGTGTAAAAAAACTATTCCTCCTTTAAAAAATCTACATTCCGTTTTAAACCTGCAAACTTGGTGCGTTTAACTGGCGAATCTTTAAAAACCTTTTTAAAAACATCTTCGGTTATCTCTGTAAGGTCTTGCGCAGATAATTCTAACAAACCGTGCTGCGCATTAAATCTATCTTCGGTATGTGGTTTAGAAAATCTATTCCATGGGCAAACATCCTGACAAATATCACATCCAAATGCCCAGTTTTCCATTTGTCCTTTAAACTGTGTGGGGATTTGATTTTTAAGTTCTATCGTTAAATACGATATACATTTGCTGCTGTCTATGGTTTGAGGTGCGATAATCGCCTCGGTCGGGCAGGCGTCTATACATTTAGTGCAGGTGCCGCAGTAATCTGTAGCGAAAGGAACATCATAATCTAGTTCTAAATCTACAATCAGCTCTGCTAAAAAGAAAAAAGAGCCGCTTTGTTTGCTGATGATATTTGCATTTTTCCCCACCCAGCCTAAACCAGCCTTTTTTGCCCATGCCCGATCTAAAACTGGAGCCGAATCTACAAAAGCTCTACCACCGACTTCGCCAATGTTTTCTTGTATAGCTTGCAGCAATAGTTTTAGTTTTTCCTTAATGACATAATGATAATCTTCGCCGTAGGCATATTTAGAAATTTTTGCTGCGCTAGGATCTTGTTGTTGCTTTTCGGGAAAATAGTTTAGGGATAGCGATATTACAGATTTGGCTCCATCTACCAACAAACGCGGATCTAATCGCTTATCGAAATAGTTTTCCATATAGCTCATTTGCCCATGACGACCATTTGAAAGCCACTTTTCCAATCGCGGAGCTTCTTCCTCTAAAAAGCCAGCCTTTG
The DNA here is from genome assembly GCF_040547165.1 of Pedobacter sp. UYP30. NCBI lineage: Bacteria > Pseudomonadati > Bacteroidota > Sphingobacteriia > Sphingobacteriales > Sphingobacteriaceae > Pedobacter > Pedobacter sp. UYP30. The sequence goes on from NZ_JBEPPD010000007.1 coordinate 47,137, forward strand.
CAATACCACATTGCATAAAGCCCAATTTTGTGGCTTCTTCCTTAATAAAATCGCTGTGTTTTTTTAAAAGGCTGTGCATTTGATGCAAAGATAGCGCTTAAATTGTAAAACATTTCTAAGCCATTTGTTGTTAACTATTTCAAAACAAACTTTTACAAACCTTGTTTAAAACAACATTTTAAACATATTTTTTCTAAAACTTAATCAAATGGAAAATATAAATCCTGAACACATAGAGGGGCAAGAACCTTCGAAACCAATTGAAACCAGCTACGAAGATCATAAAGCAGATCCCGGGCCTGGAAAACCAGCGATAACCGAGAAAGATAAAAACGGGGCTAGCAAAGCAATGATGTGGGTTATTCCAATACTTGTAATTGCGCTGCTGGTATATTGGTTTTTGATGAGAAAATAGAATATTTTTTTATAAAAAAACCAAAAAAACCACAAAGAGCACAAGGAAAAGGCACAGAGGACACAAAGAGAAAGATAAACAATTCTTCGTGTGCTTTGTGAAAAGCTCCGTGGTCTTTGTGGTTAAAAAAACTACTTTAATAATTTTACTTCATAAAGGTCTGTTCTTCTGTCCTTTAAAATCCTTACTGTGCCGTAGTGGTGTAATTCGTCCAACAAATGGAGGTCGACATCTACCACAAGCATCATTTCTGTGTTCGGTGTAGTTTCTGCTTTTACCGCATTTGTTGGAAAAGCAAAATCAGACGGTGTGAAAACCGCCGATTGTGCAAACTGGATGTCCATGTTGTTTACTTTGGGTAGGTTACCTACGCATCCTGCAATAGCCACATAGCATTCATTTTCTATCGCTCTAGCTTGGGCACAATGCCTTACCCTGGTGTAGCCATTTTGCGTGTCGGTTAAAAATGGAACAAATAGAATTTGCATGCCTTGCTCTGCGTAAATTCTACTCAGCTCTGGGAATTCTACATCATAACAAATCAATATGCCTACTTTGCCGCAATCGGTATCAAAAACCTTAACTTTATCGCCGCCCACCATGCCGTAATATTTTTGCTCGTTCGGGGTAATGTGGATCTTGCAAAATTCATCTATTTTTCCCGTTCTATGGCATAAATAGGTTGCATTATACAATTTTCCATCGCGCAACAGCGGCATGCTGCCAGAAATAATGTTTACATTATAACTTAATGCATATTCGTGCATCTTATCTACAATCTCTTGCGTTTTTTCGGCAAGCTTACGCATGGCCTCAATTTCTGGCAAATGATTATAGGGTTGTAGGAGTGGAGTATTAAACAACTCGGGAAAGAGGATAAAGTCTGACTGATATCCGCTTACCGCATCCACAAAAAACTCTACTTGTTCGTAAAAAGTTTCCATGTCTGGAAACAAACGCATTTGCCACTGCACCAAACCCAACCTAATGTTCATTGCAGAACGTGCAGATGCATCAATTCCTTGATAATAAATGTTGTTCCATTCTATAAGTGTGGCGAAGTCCTTTGATTCATGATCGCCCGGAAGGTAGTTTTTAAGCACCTTACGTACATGAAAATCGTTCGAAATTTGGAAAGTTAGCGTTGGGTCGTAAATTTCTTTCGCCTTAACCTTATCAATGTATTGCCTTGGGGTTAATGTTTCGGCATGTTCATGATAACCTGGAATTCTGCCCCCAGCAATAATACTTTTCAAATTTAAAGTTTCGCAAAGTTCTTTTCTGGCTTCATACAACCTTCTGCCAAGTCTTAATCCGCGAAAATCAGGGTGTACAAAAACCTCTATTCCATAAAGCGTATCGCCGGTCGCATCGTGGGTAGAAAAAGAAAAATCTCCCGTAATCAGTTTATAGGTGTGTCTATCTCCATACTCATCATAATCTACAATGATGGTAAGTGCACAAGCAACAACTTTATCATCAACTGCGATGCAAAGCTGCCCCTCTGGAAAGATCTTTAATAATTTTGCTATGTTATTCTTACTCCAAACTTGGCCACCAAGGGTATCATAAGCTTGTAGCATCGATTCTCTTAAATCGCCGTAGTCATCTAGTGTTAACTTTCTTATCTCTATATTCATATTTTTTTTACTGTTACTAAAATCCAGGTCTTTATAAAATTAAACGAGCTCTTTTTATTGTTAATCACATTCTGGGACGGTATATGTCCAAGTTTCTGAGTTGGTTCCAGGAATAACAAAACCGCTTCCCCTTGCATTCTCGAACCATAGTTTTCCACGTAGTTTCTCGACAGGAGCAACTTCATTCATGGTAAGGCTATCATAAAGGCGGCCGTTGATCATTACATATTTTATCTTTTCAGAATTTCTGATGTCGCTCAACGGGTTTGCGTCCATAACAACCAAGTCTGCAAGCTTGCCTGTTTCTAATGAGCCAATCTCTTTATCCATCCCCAAATAACTTGCACCATTTATAGTAGCAGACCTTATGGCTTCCAACGAACTCATTCCTCCTTGTACCAACATCCAAAGCTCCCAATGTGCGCCAAGTCCTTGCAGCTGACCATGGGCACCCAAATTTATTTTTGTTCCGCCATCGGCAATTTTCTTTACCGCCTTAGACACGTCTATGTGGTGATAATCTCCATACTCTGAGGTGGTTCTGCGTCTAGATCGAGCATCTACAATAGATCGGGGCGTAAAAGAAAGTAATCTTTCGTTTTCCCACACATTGGTTCTATCGTACCAATAATTTTCGCCCCATTGCCCGCCATACGCTACAATTAATGTTGGCGTGTAGGCAACCTTGGTATTGTTCCAAAAACTTACCACATCTTTGTAAATGGGTGTTACTGGTATAGCGTGCTCAATACCTGTATGTCCATCTGCAATCATATTCATGTTGGTGAAAAACGTAGATCCTCCCTCTGGCACTACTTCCATTTTTAACTGCCGTGCAGCTTCTAAAATTTGTTGCCGCTGTTCTCGTCGTGGTTGGTTGTAAGATTTTACCGAAAATGCGCCAACTGCTTTAAGCCTTTTGAGATTTGCCAAAGCATCATCTAAACTATTAATCACAACTTTAAAATCGCCATCGGCACCATATAAAATAGAACCCGTGGAATACACTCTAGGCCCTAATAAACGACCCGCTTTAAGCATTTCGCTCTGACTGAAAACCATTTCTGTGTTGCTAGATGGATCGTGCGAAGTGGTGACCCCAAAAGCAAGATTGGCCAAGTAGCTCCAATCAGTTTGTGGGGTTATGCCATCTGGACTGGTTTTTAAATGTGCATGTACATCAACTATGCCAGGCATAATGGTTTTTCCGCTTACATCAATAACCTTGGCATCTTCTGGAATGGTTACTGCATCCGCCTTTCCAATAGCTACAATTTTATTGGCATCGACAAGGATTGTTCCATTTTCTATCACTTCATCACCTTTCATTGTGATGATTCGAGCGCCTTTCAATGCTATTTTTCCTACTGGCACGTCGGCGGGTACCGTTAGGCTTATTTCTGTAGAAATCGCCTCTGATTTTTGGCCGCCTCCATCAAAATTGAAAGCACTTTTTGCATCTATGGTAAAATACCTGGATCCTAACGTCCAATGTAAGTTTTTGCTGTCTGAACTCCAGTGGATATAAGTTCCTCCATCAGTGGTTACCTTTGCCACTGGGATAGACTTATTGTCTGCCGAAGCATCTTGTGCAGTTCCAGTAATTACCATCGGGGTGATGTACACGTTAAACAGTTCATTAAAAGCAAGCCATTTATTGTCGGGACTAATCACAAACTGATTGGCATATTTTGAGGTGAACAATGTGCGCTCATTTGCGCCAGAAAGATCTATGCTTTTTAATGCCTTTTTGCCATCTTGATAACTTTGGAAAAATATCCGGCTATCGTCTTGGTTAAATTGAGGCCTAATGCCATTCTCGGTAATTAATGTTTTAGTACCGCCGTTTGCAGAAACCATGTAAATTCCTGTTCCCCTGCCAAAATTATATCCCAATACCTCGTTGCCACTTCCTTTCCTAAACACTACTTTATCGCCCTTGTTAGAAAATTTAGGGGAGTAGTAAAATCCTTTTTCGTCGCTTAGGGCAGTTACAGTACCAGTCTTTAACTCTATTTTCTTAACAGCTCCTCGTAACTCATCATTCCAAGTGGTAAAAACCACAAAATTTCCATCGGCACTAAAACTAGGTTCAAATTCCCAGTCTAAACCAGTTGTTAACCTTTCTGGCTTACCATCGGGCATCACTTGTTTATAGAGGTAGCCCATGGCATTAAATACTATCAATTTACCATCTGGCGAGGTAGTAAGCTGACGAAGCATTTTTGCCTGCACATCTTTGCTAAATACTTTTTGATCAAAATGTAACGACTGTTGCACGGTCTGGTTGCTGGTAACTTGAAAAGGAATTTCTTCGTTTTGCAAGGTGTTTACGTCTGCTTTTCTAATTTTTCCTTTTGCATAGAATACAATAGACTTGCTATCTGGCATCCAAGCAAAATTTGGGTATACACCAAAAATGGCCCAAGTTTCTTGTTGGTCGTGAGATAGTTCGTCGTAAACAGGCCATTCCTCGCCGGTTTTTACATTCTGCACAAATAGCACAGATTTTAGCCTTACGCGCTTTACAAAAGCAATTAAAGTTCCGTCTGGCGATACTTGCGGCCTTGCAGAACCACCTTGCTCATCTATAAAGTTTTTAAGTTCGCCGGTTTTCAAATCCAATTGGCGAATGGCATAAATGGTTTTATTGGGGTCTTTATTATATTCAAAACTTGGCCCCTGCGAAACATCCTTACTAAAATAAAGGTATTTCCCATCTGGCGATACGTTAGGTTCGCCCGCGTCTTGCTGGTCGTTTTTTCTTTTTGTTAACTGAATACCGTCGCCACCATTTAGGCTATACATCCACATCTCGCCGGCGCCCAAACTTCTGGTGCCGGTATAATGTTTACGCGCCACCAAGTACTCGCTGTTGGGCATCCAAGTGGCATTGTTTAGCAACCTAAAAGTTTCTTTGGTAATTTGTTTTTTTCCAGAACCATCTCGGTTCATAATCCAAATGTTGTCACCTCCTGCCTTATCGCTTGTGTAAGAAATAAACTTGCCATCGGGGCTAAAACGAGGTTGAACATCCCAAGCGATACCGCTGCTGATTGCTTTAGCAGGGCCGCCAGTAATTGGCATCACATAAATATCGCCGAGCAAATCAAATGCAATTTCCTTGCCATCAGGGCTTACATCCAAATCCATCCAAGTACCTTCATCCGTAGAAATACTGAAATTTTTGGTTGGGCCCATGTATTTTTCTACATCCCATTTTTTATCTTGTGCATTAACACACAATGAAAAGGAGACCAGAAACAAAAGAAAGTAGATTTTTTTCATTCTCGGATTTTAAAAATTAACGCGCAATTTAACAATATCAAAGCGTTTTTTTATAGTTTTGGTATCGTTGATTTATGACAACAGTAGATATTTTACAAAAGTATTGGGGGCACTCATCATTTAGGCCGCTGCAAGAGGAGATTATTTCTGCTGTAATGGCCGGAGATGATGCCCTTGCGCTGCTGCCTACAGGTGGCGGAAAATCAATTTGTTTCCAAGTTCCTGCAATGGCCATGAAGGGCATTTGTATTGTCGTTTCGCCGCTTATTGCCCTAATGAAGGATCAGGTAGAAAACTTAACTTCAAAAGGCATTAATGCCATCGCGATCTACGCAGGCATGGGCAAAAGAGAAATAGATATTTTGTTGGATAACTGTATTTACGGAGATATAAAATTTCTCTACCTCTCGCCAGAGCGGCTACTTTCTGAGCTGGTTCAAACGCGGATTTCTTATATGACGGTAAACCTGTTCGCCATAGACGAAGCACATTGCATCTCTCAATGGGGCTATGATTTTCGGCCACCCTATTTGATGCTGTCAAAATTGAGAGAAATCCATCCCGAAGTGCCCATTTTAGCCTTAACCGCAACCGCAACCAATAGGGTTCGCACGGATATTTGTGAAAAGTTAACGCTGAAAAATCCAAAGATTTTTGTAAAAAGTTTCGCTAGAGAGAATTTAAGCTATTCTGTGTTCGATCAGGAAGACAAGTATCAAAAGCTATTAGAGGTTTGCAAAAATGTGGCAGGTACTGGTTTGGTTTATGTGCGTAATAGGAGGGAAACAGCAGAAGTAGCTAATTTTTTAAATCGAAACCATATCAAGGCCGATTTTTACAATGCCGGTTTAGAACGAGATTTGAGGTTTAAGAAACAAGAAGATTGGAAAAGCAACAGGTGCAGAATTATGGTGGCAACCAATGCTTTTGGCATGGGCATAGACAAGGCAAATGTTAGGTTTGTGGTGCATTTAGATTTGCCCGAGAGTTTAGAAGCCTACTATCAAGAAGCAGGTAGAGCAGGCCGAGATGAACGAAAAGCTTATGCGGTTTTGTTGGCAAATCGTAGCGATATTTTAAATCTGAACGCCCGTTATCTAAACAATTTTCCGTCGGCTGATGAAGTGCGACAAACTTACCAGTATTTGGGAAATTATTTTCAATTGGCCGTTGGCGCTGGCGAAATGCTCAGTTTGTTATTCGATCTAGCAGATTTCTGTAAAAAGTTTAACCTCAGTGTTTTAAAAACAATTACTGCTTTAAAATTTTTAGAACACGATGGCTACATTACACTGTCTGAAAGTGTTTTTTTACCATCGAGGGTGATGTTTACCATTGCACACGAGGAAGTTTATCGTTTTCAAATTGAAAATAGGGGCTATGATACGTTGATAAAAACCATTTTAAGGTCTTATGGCGGTTCTTTTGATGGTTACATAAAGATTAAAGAAAGTGATTTGGCGCAACGTACAAAACTTTCTTTTAACGATGTGGTAAATATGTTAACCAACCTGCAGCAACAAGAAGTGCTGTCTTACCTGCCGCAAACAGATCAGCCGCAGTTACAATTTCTAATACCTAGGCGAGATGTGCAACATTTTGATCTCGATGTAAAATACCTCGGGCTGAGAAAAGAAATCATACATAAGCAAATTGAGGCAGTGGTTAATTACGCTAGCACCAACATTTGTAGAAACATGCAATTGCTTAGCTATTTTGATGATCAATCTGCAAAGAAATGCGGCGTTTGCGATGTTTGCCTTGCAGAAAAACGTGCAGCATTTGAGGCGGAAACAAGCGACACTATAATTTTTGAATTGATGCAGCTTTTACAAACCAACAGCCTAACCTTACCAGATCTTTTATTGAGCATTAAAGTAGGGACCGAAAAAGACAAACTTAAAATTTTACGTGAACTTATGGATGCTGGCAAAATTAAAAGCGACGGTAAAAAATATTACATTTAACGACTGAAATAAGTTTGCGACCAAGCTTCTTCGCCAATAATTTATAGTACCAAACTAAGCAGACCAACCAAAGCATTACATGATAGAAAAAAACAATAAGAAAACAATCCGCTCTTGGGCCTTTTTCGATTGGGCAAACTCTGCCTACAATTTGGTTATTACTTCTACCATTTTCCCCGCCTACTATACCATTATTACCACTACTAAAGAATTTGGCGATAAGGTTTCTTTTTTCGGTCATACTTTTACAAATACAGCGCTAAGTAATTATGCACTCAGTTTTGCATACTTGGTAATGGTAATAGCGCTGCCCGTGTTAAGTTCAATTGCAGATAATCGTGGGAACAAAAAATTCTTTATGAAATTTTTTACCTATATGGGCGGTATTGCATGTGCCGGATTGTTTTTCTTTAAACTAGAGACGCTAGAAACTGGAATTATTTGTTTTATGCTTGCAGCAATGGGTTACATTGGCGGCGTGCTTTTTAACAATTCTTATTTACCACAAATAGCTACAGAAGATCAACAAGATAGGGTTAGCGCGCAAGGGTTTTCGTACGGTTATGTTGGGTCTGTGCTTTTACAGCTCATTTGCTTTTTATTTGTGCTTAAGCCAGAGTGGTTTGGCATTTCCGATGCCTCTTTACCTGCACGCATATCGTTTTTGCTGGTGGGAATCTGGTGGATTGGTTTTGCTCAAATTCCATTCGCCAACCTTCCCTCAGAGAAAAAAACGTACGTAAGCGATAAAAATATCATCGAGGAAGGGTTTAGGGAATTGAAAAAAGTTTGGCTTAAATTGAAGCAGATGCCGAGGTTGAAATATTTTTTAACCTCGTTTTTTTTCTATTCTATGGGCGTGCAAACCATTATGTTGGCCGCGGCTGGTTTTGCAGAAAAAACGCTAAAATTAGGTACCGCAAAACTGATTGCCATTATTTTAATTATTCAGTTGGTTGCCATTCCAGGTTCTATGTTAATGTCTCGCTTATCTACTAAAATGGGGAATGTTAAAGTGTTGATTTTTGTAGTAATTATTTGGATTGGGGTTTGTGTTGGAGGATATTACATCCAAAACGAATATCAATTCTATGCACTTGCTGCGGTTGTTGGATTGGTGATGGGCGGAATTCAATCGCTCTCTCGATCAACTTACTCAAAGTTTTTGCCAAGTGATAGCAACGATACCACTTCCTTTTTTAGTTTTTATGATGTGACCGAGAAATTAGCAATCGTTATCGGCTTATTCAGTTTTGCGTATATAGAAGAAGTAACCGGAAATATTCGCTATTCTATCTTTGCTTTGGCAGGATTTTTTATCATAGGTATGATTTTTTTATTCATCTTACATAAAATTGAAAAGAAAGCAATAGCGAATGCCTAATTTAGCGGCTTTAAGAATTTGTTGATGAATGTAACTTTATTTATTCCTTGTTTTGTAGATCAATTGTATCCAGATACCGCATTTAACACTATAAAGTTGTTGGAGAAAGCTGGCTGCAGTGTTCAATACAATCCAAAACAAACTTGTTGTGGGCAACCGGCCTATAATGCAGGTTTTTGGGAAGATGCAAAAGAAGTTGGTGCAAAATTTTTAAATGATTTTAAAGAATCAGGGTATGTCGTTGCTCCATCTTCATCATGCGTTGGCATGGTAAAAAGTGGTTTTAACGATTTGTTTACCAACACGATGGACCATAATACCTGTAGAACTTTACAGGGAAATATTTTCGAACTTTCTGAATTTCTCATCCACATTGCTAAGCGAGATTATTTTGGCGCAGAACTGGAGGGAAAGGCCGTTTACCACGATGCCTGTAGCGCTTTAAGAGAATGTAAAATTAAAGACGAACCCCGCCAACTGCTGTCTAAAGTGCACGGACTTGAAATGTTAGAAATGGCAGATACCGATACTTGCTGTGGTTTCGGCGGTACTTTTGCTGTAAAATTCGATGCCATATCATCGGCTATGGCCGAGCAAAAAATAAATAATGCACTGGATCAAAAAGCAGATTACATCATTTCTGCAGATATATCTTGCTTAATGCATTTGCAAAGTTATATCGATAAAAATCATATTCAGATAAAAACCATGCACATTGCAGATGTACTTACAAATGGCTGGTTAGAAAGTACAGAATATTAGTTCCATCTGTTTTTCTTGAACTTTGTAATCGATAACCTAAAGCTTGCGAATAAAAAGAAAATTTGCTAGTTGGTAAAAACAAATTAAACCAATACCCCATTTTGTTATCTAAGAGGAAATATTAATAAAATGAAAAAAATCATTTTGGCATTTTTTGCCATCGCTTTGCTTAATGTAGATGCAAATGCCCAAAAGAAAAAAACTTCTGGAGCTATAGAATTTGAAACAACTATTGATCCTTCTGCGGTGATGACTGGCAACGGTATCCAGCTATCGCCAGAGATGATGGCAAGAATCCCATCTAAAAGTACGTCTCCATTCGAGTTGCTTTTTACCCCGACACAGGCAAGTTATATGGGCGTGCAAGAAACCGAAGACAGTAATGGGGGAGGCGGTGGCGGCGGTTTTGCCCGAATGATGAGCAGATTTGGTGGTGGCGCAGGTAGCAGAGAATATTATTATACTTTCCCTGATAAAAAACTAACCGAAGTTTTCGATTTAAGTGATACCACCTACTACATGCAAAGCAAGTTAAATTTATCGCCCATGCTTTTTGGAGGAAGAACGAGCGGTAGAAACCAAAAAGATACTGGAGCGGTCAAAACTCCTGTCGCACCAAAAATAGAGGTGATTAAAACCGATTCTACTAAAGAAATTATTGGTTTTAAGTGTAAGCAAGTGCTTGTGAAATTTACCAGAAAAATGGATATTTTGGGGAGAGAGCGAGAAATAGTAGAAGAAACCCAGATTTGGTACACAGATGATTTAGGCTTCGATTTTTCTCCAAACCCTTCTATGTGGACACAAGGCGCTGTACTTGCCATTATAGGTAAAGGCTCCACTACTATTGCGAAGAGTATAGATTACAGACATGTTGCATCTTCTGATGTTACCGCACCCAAAAGAGCTACCTTAATTACCCAGCAAGATTACGAAACTAAGCAGAAGGCAGTAATGGCGGGCTATAGAAACAGATTTGGTGGCGGGCAGGGCAGAAGGGGGAATTAACGGCTATTGGCTCGTATAGGTTTTGGTAGTTTAGTTGTACCCAGGTGTGTTCGTTACAACCAGTATGCTAGAAATCACCCTGAACTCATTTCAAGGTCTTTTCTTTTAATCGTAATTATACTATTCTATGGTATAACCTTATACAAATCAAGATAAACGTTTATGTTGATTTTTAATTTCAGTCAAAACATTCACTCAGTAAGTGAATGTTTATTAAATTTGAATTATGGAAACGGTTCTGCTCCACATTAATTTATTCAAATAATTATAACTTACCAAAATGGACAAGGACATTATAGAGGTAATCGCTGAGATGCTGATTAAGCAGGATGAAACTACGGCGGGAATAAAAGAAACCAACGAGAGGATCAAAGGAACTGCCGAAAAGATTAATGAAACCAACGAAATATTACGTGAGTTTATGGCTGTTTCCGTTAAGCGATGGGACCAACAACAAAGATTCAACGAGAAATTCTTTGAGAAATTAGGAAATATCGAAAAATGGATGGAAAAGATGTCATTGCTTGAAGACCGTGTAAAGCATCTCGAAAGCTTAGAAGATAGGTTGCTTAGAATCGAAAAATTATTAAAAGCCTCTTAAACCTCAAAAAACTTCAAGATGGTTTCCCTTTATTAAGGGATATACATTCATCTTAACCCGCTAGACATCATTAATGATTAAATATGTAATTGGACTAGTCTTTTTTTTTCATCAATAAAGTCGGTGCATGCTCAATACATATCAAAGCAAATAAGACATCAGTACACTTAATCTTATTGTTGAGCTTTCTCTTTTGATGAATAGCCGTTTTAAAATTTTAGGACTTTTTAAAGTACCAACAAACCGTTTTTTCTTAAGATATTAATCGGCTTTGAAAACCAGAAAAGCTCAAAATTTTCAAGCTGTTCTTCGAAATTTTGTTTTAATTCTCCGAAAGTATATATTTTCTCATTTCCTACGGATACGCGATTTAGCATTTGCGCCAACCAAATCCCTTGGTTGCGATTCGTTTGGATGCTGATGGTTTCTTTTTTGGTGTGAAAAGTAAGCGAGGACATTTCCCAGGTTTTTCCCTTCTTCGATTTTTGAGAAAATGTTAGAGCGGCCTTCGCCGAAATCCAAACAACCTTTGCACTTGCCTTGATGTTAAAGAGGTGCTCATCTACCAAGGCATCTTCTATAAAGTTTGATTGGATTTTTGTTTTCGGAATTTTAAAGTCGAACCATTCTTGCAACTCGAAATCGAAACAAATTCCATGCATATAGTTAAACAAGGATTTTTTTAAACCATGACTAAACTTATTATGGTCGATACCCGTTTTATCTACATAATTTATGTCGTTATTGGCGAAAGTTCCAACAGTTTCTGTCTCTTTAACCACCCCAAATTTTTCTGGATACATGCCAACTGGGCTATGCGCGGTCATGGCAAATTGGTGCCAAAACCCGGATTGCAATACACCGGTTTCAAACATTTGCCGCACCATTTCTAAGCTATCTACCGTTTCTTGAATGGTTTGGCTTGGATAACCGTACATTAAATAAGCATGTACCATGATGCCAGCTTCGGTAAAATTTCTAGTTACTTGGGCTACTTGTGCTACAGTTACTCCCTTATCTATCAACTTAAGCAGTCTATCTGAGGCCACTTCTAAACCGCCAGAAACGGCAATGCAACCTGCCGATTTTAGCAGAAAACAAAGGTCTGCAGTAAAGCTTTTCTCAAACCTGATGTTAGCCCACCAGGTTACAGAAGTTTTTCTTCTTAATATTTCTAGTGCTACTTCTCGCATCAATGCTGGCGGCGCAGCTTCATCTACAAAATGGAAGCCATTTTGCCCAGTATTTGTAGCCAGCTCTTCCATTCTATCCACAATCATGCTTGCCGCTACTGGCTGGTAATTTTTGATGTAGTCGAGCGAGATGTCGCAAAAAGTACATTTTCCCCAGTAACAGCCATGCGCCATGGTCAACTTATTCCATCGCCCATCACTCCACATCCGGTGCATGGGGTTTACCATTTCTATTACAGAGATATAATCATCTAGCAGCAAATCGCTATAATCTGGCGTACCGACCTCAGCATGTTTGTAATCAGCCTGAAAGGCATCATTTCGATAGACTACTTCGCCATTTTCTAACAAAAATGTTCTTTTAAAAAGTTGTGCTTCTTTGGGTATGTCGCTGCAAATATTTTTATGCAAAAGTTCTATGGGTACCTCCCCATCATCCAAAGTAATGTAATCGAAAAACTCAAACACACGCGTATCGCTCAACGAGCGTAACTCTGTATTTGGAAATCCGCCACCCATGGAAATTTTAATAGTCGGATAATTTTTCTTTACAAATTTGGCAATGCGAAAAGCGCTGTACAGATTTCCAGGAAAGGGAACAGAGATAAGTAGCAATTTTGGTGTTGTATTCTCGATTTTTTCTGCCATCAAATCGAGCGAAATGGCATCGATGTAGCTGGGTTTTTTAGCTAGCGTTTCATAAAGTTCATCAAAAGAATTGGCGCTGCGGCCTAGTCGTTCTGCATACCTGCTAAAACCAAAATTTTCGTCTACACAAGCCACCATAAAATCAGATAGGTCTTCTAAATAAAGCGTTGCTAAGTGTTTGGCTTTATCTTGAACACCCATGCTGCCAAAAGCCCAATCTAATTCTTCTAACTGATCAAATCGCGAAGCTTCGGGCAAGTAATCGCCACTGCTGATCTGCATAGCCAATGTTGGATTTTTACCTTGTAAAAAAGCTATCACCCCATCTATTGTTCTTAAATACTCTTCTTTGAGTGAAAAAATTCGAGAGATGTTAGGCAATTCAGGTGTAACTTTTTCCGCAGCTTCAACGAAGATGTCGCGTAATCCATTTTTGGAGAAAAGTTTTGTAATAACCTCTATTCCCAAATCTGCCTGGTAGCACGATATTTTTTTGGTATTTAAAAAACCTTTGATGTATGCCGAAGCCGGATACGGAGTATTTAGTTGGGTAAACGGTGGCGTGATTACAAAAATGTCTGATTTCAAAGGCTAAGGTTGAATAAGCAAAAGTAAATATTTTAAAGGATTTAAGTGGAAAGCGCAGTCGTTTCTGATAAAATGTATAACAACCAAGGTAGAAAAGCCATTCTAACTTGTCTTTTATAAGATTGGCTAAGCATTAATTGTAATTAATTGCCAAAACAACCGTTAAATAATCCTGCACCCCCTTTATTGCCTATGCGTTTAAAATATTTGGTAGTTTTCTTGTTTTTAACAAATGTTGCCACTGCACAAAAATCATTTCATTTCCCCAAAATCCCATCGGCGATAAGCGCTGTTGAACAGGCAGTACCAGCAGGATGGCATCTTTTCTCTAAAACCTATGGCGATTTAAACAACGACGGAACAGATGATTTGACCGTTATTTTAGAGGCCAACCAAGAAATAAATGAAACACGGGTTTATGGCGACAACCATACCGCAATCATTCGAGAAAAACAGAAACCCAGAATTTTGGCCATGTTCTTTCGGGATAAGAATTCAAATCAATATCAACTATCTGTCCAGAATAATAATTTTATTCTAAGGGCAAAAGAAGGCGGCGTGGTGGGCGAACCTTTTGAGCAAATGGCCATAAAAGACGAACAGCTTTATCTGCGCTTTAAAGGCGGAAGTGTTTGGCGTTGGGAAATGGGTTATACGTTTAAGTTTTTAAACAACAGTTGGACGCTTACAAATGCCATTAGTTCCTATTACAACAACAATACCGGTGCTTTTACCGAACGAATTTTTGATTTTATTAACCGCCAATTGTTTACCAATTTGGGTAATCTCTATCAACGTGATTTGGCAAACCGAAAAACCAGCGAGATCCTCTTGTTTGGTAAAATGCGAACATTCGATACCTTTAAGAAACCTTGGGCTTGGGAAATTATGCCCGATGTTTATTTGTAGTCGTTTGTGCGCCAATTATTTTTGATGCGACCAGCTCAACAAAGCCTTATTTTTTAGATTTATGTATTTTCCTGTAAGTCAGCTTTTTAGGTGTGCGATACCTGTTTTGTACAAGTCCAACGCTTTTTGTAAAATGCGCTCAATTTTCTTTATGGGCAAATCTTTGTTTGGGTTAACTCTAAAAATCTTCATTCTGGAACGGTCGCCTTCTTCCAATTCGGGATGGTTAATATTTTTTCCTTCTACCATAAGAATGTAAGGTTCGTCCGTCTTTTTATCAGTCCATAAATAGCAAAACATTTTTTTCTTATAGCAGAATCAAGGCATTCCCCACTTCTGCGTTTCAGTAATGTTTGTATCCTGATTAAGAATAATGCCGCGTAAGGCGAGCAAACAACTTTTGTTTGGCTCGTTTTTGTCTAGATAAAAGTTTTGAAGTTCCTGTGCCATTTCGTGCAATTGTTGTTAACGATTTTAATTGCAAACATAGTATTGGTTTAGTTTATTGCAATTAGAATCTCCACTTCCGCATCATTTGAGTTTTGTGCCTTTTCGCCATAAATTTCAAAATCGGTAGAGAATAGTCTCGGTAATTCGGTGTTCCAAATTTCTATCCATTTATTATAGACGATATTTTGTTGCAAATTTCCTTTTGCTATAAAGCTTGAATAAGATGCTTCGGGAATATTTTTGCTTATTAGCCCATCTGGAAGAGTATCTAGCGTAGAAACTTTACATCCTAAAATTACGGTATAGGGCATGGTATGGTCTTTTTCATAATCAGTGTACATACAATAAATAGCATCACTTACTTTGTTAGGGATTTTTTTAAGCACTTGCTCTGACATGAATTTAGACCATAACGCAGGAATATCTTTTGCAGCCTGATTATCTTCATTTGTGGTTCTTATCGAAATACCGATTACTTGAAAGGACTCGATTTTTACTTTTTTCATTTGTTATTGATTTTTGTTAAGTCACAAAATTAAAACGGTGTTTTGACAACCCTATGTCAAGGGTTGCGACGAATATTTCTCTTTGCAAATTTCGAAATATTCCTGCAAAGTCATTTTGTGAGGTTCAAACGACTCGTTTAGTGTCATAAGGTTTTGGATTCTATCAAGGCGAAATGCCCTAAAATCCTTCCGTAGTAGGCAAAAAGCAATAAGTAACCAGTTGTCTTGCGTGCTGTAAATGGCAAAAGGTTCAATTGTTCTTTCAGTAGTTTGGTCATTATCGGGTGAATGATATTTTATTTTGACAAGCTTAAAATTTGTTAAGGCTAATTGCAATGTTGATAGATAATTGCTTGTTCGGTCATTGTCTGCATTTTGTCTAAATACAATTCGGTCGGAAAGCAAGTTTGCTTTGTTTTTGGTGTTATATTTAAGTACAGATTTTATTTTGCTGATGGCTTCTGAATACTCCCTTACGAATGAGGCATCTTTGTTTTTTAGTATCAGTTGTTCGGCTGTTATAAGTGCGTTGGCTTCACTTTCGGTAAACATTACAGGAGGAATCCTGTAACCTTCCATTAGGGTGTAGCCTTTCCCTTCTTCTGTAAGGATCGGAACACCTGCTTGCTCCAATGCTTTTATGTCCCGGTAAATAGTCCGAACGCTTACAGAAAATTTGTTGGCCAATTCCGAAGCTGTTAAAAGTCGTTTTGTTTGCAATTGGGTCAGAATTGCAGTCAGTCTCGAAAGCCGTTTTGTATCGTTCTCATTCATTTGTTATTTTTGTCTGATGGCTATTTGCAGGATTTTCGGTAGTAATATGCGTAACGCTTTGGTGGGTTTTCCGATTTTTAATTTTACTTATTTTAATAAGCCACAGCACTAACTTAATTGATAGTTACGACTCTCGCACAGTTTTTAATATCTCAGATTAGGAATACCACATTATCAGAACTTCGGGATCCGCAAGGGCAACATTCCGAAGAGCAAAACGTCATCGTTTTACCCAGTTTTCTATTTCGATACTAGAAATCCGCTCAAATTCCCTAACGTTTTCTGTAATCATTATCAAGTTATTTGCAATTGCCGTTGAACCAATCAAAAGGTCAAAATCACTAATCATTAACCCTTTTCTTCTTAAACAAACTTTTTCTTTTGCGTAAATGAAGATTGAGCTGAAAATCGGCAGAATTTTTACTTGTTCAGAAAAAGCATCAATAATTTTATAATTCTTTTTAGGATTTGGACTGTTTTCTGCCCCAAAAATCAATTCAGCTAAAGTGATTTCTGAAATTGCACAATCATCTAAATTTATTTCCCTAAATTTTTCTATCAGATTAAATTTACCACGAAAAAGATGAATGCAGATATTTGTATCCAGTAAGTACTTCATTATAAGTTTTCGGTATTTTGCTTTTCAACCCTCGAAGACTTAATTTCGCTTATTATCCCGTCAGATGTTCTATCATCTTCCCAAACTCCAAAAATCGATTTGATATCAAATGCCTTTTTTGGTTCAGTTTCTATAGAGTTGGTTAATTTTACTATCAAATCCTTTTTGGCATTATTATCCAAGTATTTCAAATAACCGAAATATTTGTCCAATATTTTATTTGATATAGCTAAACTTCCCATTTTTTGTTTTTTTATGCAAGTTACTTATTTTACCGTAATGTTTTACCAACAGCATTAGCCGCAGTTGCGATGTGGCGAAAATTCCTCTAAATGTTTCAAGGCATAAAAAAAGCTTCTAAAATATTGGAGTTGCTTTCAATAAGCAAAACGGCTTTCGATATTTCCCGTAGGTAAATCTGGTCGTTTTGTTTGGAATTGATTTTTAATATATCAGATTAGGAATACCACATTATCAGAACTTCGGGATGCGCAAGGGCAAAATTCCGACAAGCGGCCTTGTTCTAACAAGGTCTTAATTGTTGACTCTGTGAATCCATCGAAGGCTTAGTTGTTACAAGCGAGCTTTTTTCCTTTGGTTGCTCAGCAATTGTTCGGTATATAAATTTGTCGGCAACGCTCGGGCTTTTTGTAGATGTCGAAACATTATCAAAAACACCTGTCTCAATGATTGCTTTCGCTAATATTTCTATCACAGGAACAGAAACGCTGTTACCAACTAACTTCATCCATCTTGCTCGGTTTTCTGGCAAAATATAATCTTTCGGAAAACCTTGAATTAAACAGGCTTCTTCTTTGGTAACTCTTCGGTAGTTTTCTTTTTTATATACTTTGTTAATAAAAGAATTTCTATGCTCTTCTTCGTTTTTCGCATTAATAACTCTTGTCGTTACATAGTCGTTTGTATCGCTTGCAACAAGCGTAGGAAAGATATTTGAAGTTGGAAGGAAAATTCGGTTTACGCCGTAAAGCCCTGTGCTGATTTTAGTATTCTTAAAATCATATCTTGTTTCAGTTGGAATAAGGATTTCCTTTTCAATCAATAATGGTAATATTTTAGAAAGAGAAATCTTCTTCAATTTAAGTTCCCTGTTGATTTTTAAAACATCAACCACTAATAAATCATTTTCACAATTGTTGATGATAATATTTTCATCTTCAGATAAACAAATTGCTTTGGCTCGGTTGATGTTGAATGAATAACTAACTTTTTTCAAAATTTTCATTTCAACCAATTCATCCAATTCACCTTCATCAATTGAATTGTCTATATCTTGAAAGTGTTTTAATGATAAAGGATTTCCGTCCAAATTTCCATAGTTACTTTTTCGCCTGTTTTTAAGTAACAAATAACAAATTCTTTTTTGTCTTTCTGTTGTATCTAAAATATCCCAAGAATGAATTGTTGAGTGTCCGTTTCGCAAATCATTAAATAAAAAATAATCGTTTAATCCATTACTGGTTGATAAACTCATACTTCTTTGTGTAATGATTTCTCCAAATAAATCTCTTGGTTGTTCATTTTCTTTTTCAATGATTTTTTCATTGAAGTCAGATAAAATGTCTGCTAATTTAATTTTTTTGTCGATTGGTTTCGGCAATCTAAATTTATCAGCAAATTTTTTATCTCGAAAACCAATAATGTAAATCCTAATTCTGTTTTGTGGTACACCATAATCAAAAGAATTTAAAACATAATAATTTGCAAAATATCCTGCTTCGGATATTCTTTCTAAAATATAGTCTAACGCTTTCTTGTTTCTTGGATCAACTAAACCTTTTACATTTTCAAAAATAAATGCGTCAGGCCGTGATTGATTTAGCAAAAATATAGTGTCATTCCACAACTGTCCACGATCATCATCAAAACCTAAATTGCGTCCAGCAATTGACCAACTTTGGCAAGGAACACCTGCTGTCAAAAAATTATGTTTTGGCAACTCTTTTATTTTAGTAATGTCTCCTAAATTTTTCTCAATTGGCTCGTTTGAATTTTTGCAATAGGTGTCAATTGCATCTTTGCTTATTTCGCTAAAATGCAAACACTCTCCGCCATTGTTTTCAAGTGCCATTCTGAAACCACCAATACCAGAAAACAAGTCTATGAAAGTGAATTTATTCGTTTCCATAGTTTTTATTTTAGTGGATTTTTGTCAAAGCTTTGAGGCGGCTCAATTTCTAAAAACTCACGATAAATCCGTTCTCTGTATGTTGTGCCAAGTTTGTTTACTTCAGTTATGAAAGTTTTGTAAGTTCCCTGGCCACCAATTAAATCCCAAAATTCGTTGCCAATTAATACAGATGCGTCTTCGTGCATATTGAACCAACGCATTGGGAAAGTCCATTTGTAATCTGATTTTTTGCCGTAAGGATTATAGACGAGTGCATAAAAAGCATAATCTACTTGCTTTGGTTCCATTGCAAGTAGTTTCAGTATTTTCTCTTTGCTTACTTTTGTCTGGTCGCTATTAGGCAATGGCCCTTTTAGCTCAAAAGCATATTTTGTGTTTGTTTCTTCATTATAGATAAAGATGTCGCAAGTTACACTCACAGGAATTGGTTCGCCACCGCCCTGTTTAATGTATTCAAGTTCTTTAGCCCAGTCTGGTTTTATTTTCGCTTTACCTTTTTGATTATGTTCAAGATTGTTAAGCACTTCTTGAATTCTACGCAAGCTTTCACTTCCAACAATTCCACTAACATTATGCCCCATTGCGCAATGTCCATGATTTTCGGTGGCTACAACTTGTGCTAACTTTTCCCAAACACCACCGAAAGGTGTTACAAATCGCCTTTCAAAATGAGAACCTTTAAATATTTCGTCAGGTACTAATGCAGCGTAAAGAGGTTTTAAAGAATGATGTTTTTCTTTAATGAATGGATCTTTTATGAGCACATTGTTCAATACCCTTTCCATCATAGTTGAAACTACATTTTTTATTCCTTCGCCAACTCGTTTTCGCTTACTCAAAATTTAATTGAAATATCTGTCTGCGAATTTACATATTTTATGTTTATGATTTTCGCCTTGAGGTCAAAAGTCGCGATTCGGGCAGGTTTGCTTTTAGCGGCCGCTAGATTGAAGATATTGGTTTAAAAAATAACCGCAATTCATAATTAGGTGAACTTTATCTTGCCCAAGTGTGAAAACCTTTGGGAAACCCTCACAAACCCTGCGCAATCACAAAACCGCTTGCCCAGGCCCATTGAAAATTGTAGCCGCCCAACCAGCCGGTAACATCTACACATTCGCCGCCAAAAAATAGGTTGGGCACTTTTTTGCACATCAATGTTTTGGAGTTTATTTCTTTGGTGTCTATCCCGCCACGCATCACTTCGGCTTTTTGATAACCTTTATCGCCGGCAGGCTTAACCTTAAACTGGTGGATGGTTTTAGCAATCATTGCCAACTCTTCTTTGCTCAAAGAAGCAATCGGTTTTTCTAATGGCAAGAATTTTGCGAATGCATCGGTTACGCGTTTGGCATAAAACCTATTTAAAAAATTAGAGAGTTGTATCTTTCCATTTAATCCGCGTTCTTTTTCTAACAAGCCGGCAATATTTTGATGTGGCAATAGGTTTAAATTAATCTCTTCGCCCCGTCTCCAATAAGAAGAAAGCTGCAAAATTGCCGGCCCGCTCAATCCCCAATGGGTAAACAATATGTTTTCTTCAAAAGAGATCTTATTGTTGCTTACCTCGCAAAAAATGCTGTTTCCAGATAAGCTTGCAAACCATTCTTCATCTTTTCCGGTAATGGTAAGCGGCACAAGCGCTGGGGCAGTTTCTATAATGCTTAAGCCAAGTTCTCGCGCAAACCGCAAGGCAAAATCGGTGGCGCCCATTTTCGGGATGGGTAAACCGCCTGTTGCAATAACCAAGCTTGGGGCGTTAACCTTATTTGTTTTTCCATTTCTTTCAAACACCACCTCAAAACCCTCGGGTTTGAGGCATATATCTACCACGTTTGCATTGCAGACAATGTTTTGGTCGAAATCTGCACATAACGACGAGAAAATCTCTACCACATCTTTGGCATTTTTTTCTTTCGGAAAAAGTTGTCCCAAGGTTTTTTCAGCGCCGTTGATGCCGTTCATTTCGAAAAAGTTAACGCTATCTTCAACAGTCCATTGGGCTAAAGCCGATTTAATAAAATGTGGATTGTTGGAGATAAATTGCTCTTCTGTAGTGTGCAAATTAGTGTAATTACATCGGCCGCCGCCAGAGATAAGGATTTTTGCTCCGGCTTTTTCATTTTTCTCCAAAACAAGTACTTTTTTGCCCAAATAACCTGCCTGCACGGCACACATCAGTCCACAAGCGCCGCCTCCAATTATAATTGCATCTGTATCCATCAATAAAAATTTATACTTTTGTACAAAAGTAGTATACTTTTTCAACGTCATGGCAAAACAGATAAGCGATTTAAAATTAGGGATTTTAGGCGGAGGCCAGCTTGGCAGAATGCTTATACAACAGGCTATCAACTACAATTTAACCACGTTTGTGTTAGATCCCGACCCAGATGCGCCGTGCAAAGACCTTTGTAAGGTGTTTGAAAACGGCTCAATTACCGATTTCGATACGGTGTACAATTTTGGAAAAAAAGCAGACATCATTACCATAGAAATAGAAAAAGTAAACATTGACGCTTTAGAACAGTTAGAAAAAGAAGGGAAAAAAGTCTTTCCGCAATCGCGCGTAATTAGGCTGATACAAGATAAAGGCGTGCAAAAGCAGTTTTTTAAGGAGAATGACATTCCTACAGCTCCGTTTCAAGTGGTTACCGGGCTAGACGATATTCGCCAAAGTTCATTTTCTTATCCTTATGTATTAAAACTTAGAAAAGATGGGTACGATGGCAAAGGGGTAATGGTAATTAACAGCGACAAAGATGTAGAAAATGCATTTGAAGCACCTTCGATTATAGAACAATATGTCGAATTTGAGAAGGAAATAGCTGTAATTGTAGCTAGAAATTCTAAAGGTGATGTGAGCACTTTTCCAATGGTAGAAATGGAATTCAATTCCGAGGCAAACTTGGTTGAGTTTTTAATCTCGCCATCTACTTATGCAGAAACGGTTCAACAACGTGCCGAGAACATTGCCAAGAATATTGCTGGGGCTATGAACATTACCGGTATTTTGGCTGTAGAGATGTTTGTTACCAAAGAAGGTGAAATATTGGTAAATGAAGTGGCGCCGCGTCCGCATAATAGCGGGCATCATACCATAGAAGGCAATTACGTTTCGCAATATGACCAATTAATTCGGGCTATTTTTAATTTGCCTTTGGGCGATACCCGCAGTTTAACCAATGCGGTTATGATTAACTTACTGGGCGAAAAAGGATTTGATGGCGTGGCGAAATACGAAAATTTAGACAAAGTATTATCGATAGATGGCGCTTATGTGCACCTTTACGGAAAAAAATACACCAAACACTTTCGTAAAATGGGGCATGTTACCGTGGTAGATATAGACCGAGAGAAAGCCATAGAAAAAGCCAGGTTTATCCAAAAAACACTGAAGGTTATTGCTTAAGTCCCCTAGGCCTTAACGGTAATGTCATAAAGTTAAGGAAAAACCTACGCAATGGCATCATTCAGAGGTTTAATATATTTCACATAAATCAACATAAATGATGTTTTTTAACGCGCTATAGCCATCTCGCTACTCCCGGCCTAGCAGCAGTTTGGAGGGAAAAATGCCAGAAGCTGCTTGCGGAAGCCGGGCACTTTGCAGCTACGAAGAGGATTCGCAGCCTTGCGAGGGAATAAGCTTAGGGAAAGGCCTCGAAGCATCGATACTAAACAGCTTGGCGAATTTTTACCCAAAGAGGTGCCAGCCTTGATTTTATTCATCAGTGTTTATTGTTTTATTTGCATTCATGAGCTCGCAGAAATGCTCGGTTTGTCTCTTTTTATCAAGAAAAAGAGAGACGCCCCTCCGGCTAGGAGAACGTAGGGAAGAGTTGGTAGCCATTTTTTATAAGACTGAAGGAACGAGTAATAAAAATGAGACATAATTTAATTAACTGATAGTAAATAACTTATGTTAAAACGTCAATGGTAGCTTCAAGAATGGTCGGGACAAGTAGTCGAAGGACAGCCATTTTATTAGTTTTTTAGATTTATTTAAGGTCTTCGACAGGCTCTGACTGACAGTAATTTAGCTTAACTTTATGGCATTGCCCCTAAGGGGAAGATAAAGAAGAGTGTTAACAATAGGTTGAAAAAAATAAATGATGATAAAAGTATTAGTAATAATATGAACGAAATAAAGGAAAAAGCCCCTTCAGGGGTTGGGGTAGTGGGCATTATTATGGGTAGCAAATCTGATCTTGGTGTGATGCAAGATGCCGCAGATGTGCTAAAAAAATTCGAAGTGGATTTTGAACTTACGGTAGTTTCTGCACATCGCACGCCACAGCGGATGTTCGATTATGCTAAAGAAGCTGCATCCAGAGGTTTAAAAGTAATTATTGCTGGCGCAGGCGGTGCTGCACATTTGCCGGGCATGGTTGCTTCCATTACAACATTGCCTGTTATTGGCGTTCCAGTAAAATCTTCGAACTCTATTGATGGCTGGGACAGCATTCTCTCTATTTTACAAATGCCAAACGGAGTTCCCGTGGCAACTGTGGCGCTAAATGCAGCAAAAAACGCAGGTTTATTAGCCGTTCAAATTTTGGCTACCGCCGATGATTCTTTGCGAGAAAAAATGCAGGCGTACAAAAACGAAATGCGAGAAGCTGTGGAGAAAAGTGCCGAGAGTTTGGGGTAGAGATTTTGAGTTGCGGGTTCAGAGTTATGCGACTAGTCGTGTAGGGGTTAGGCGGTTAGAGTTTAGTCGGTGAGGCGGTTATTTAGGTTAGTTGTCGGGCGTTTAGTCGGTTAGGTGGCTTTAGGTTTAGTTCGTCAAAAGATTAGTAGTTCTCATGTCTCAAATCTCATACCTAACTCTCGCATCTCAAGTCTTCGCTCTGCTAATTAGGTTTTTTATCCACTTTAATGTTTTGTGAATGTCTGATTTCTGACCTCTGACCTCTGATTACAACCTGCTCTCTATTCCTTGCTCTCTTAGCATTTTATCAAATTTTTTTAGATATTAGCTACATTAAATCGATTTATGGATATTTGAAAAGGAAATATTCAATAAAAATTAAAACCATGGGCAAAAAAAATGGGTCAAAAACAAAAATGGCGGTTGCGTCATTAGTTTTTGGAGTTATTTTCGTTACTGTTTTTGCGTTTAAAAATCAGCATAAAAAGATTAATGTTGTTCAAAAGCGCCCAAATATAGTTGTTATTTTGGCCGACGATTTGGGTTTTTCTGATCTTGGTTGCTACGGTGGCGAAATACAAACTCCAAATTTAGATTACCTCGCATCAAAAGGTGTACGATTTACCAATTTTTACAACACATCGCGTTGTTGTCCAAGCCGTACATCATTGCTTACTGGACTTTACAATCACAATGCGGGAATTGGCGAAATGACTACAGATGAACATTTTCCTGGCTACAGGGGGCACATCACAAAAAATGCAGTAACCATTGCAGAGGTTTTAAAGGCAGCGGGTTATCATACCGCTATGTCGGGCAAATGGCATGTGTCAAATACAGTTGTACAGCAAAATCCAAAAGAACAACTCAAATGGTTAAACCATCAAACGAGCCATCCGTTGTTTTCGCCAATAGATCAATACCCAACAAATAGAGGTTTTGAAAAATACTTTGGCAACATTTGGGGGGTGGTAGATTATTTCGATCCATTTAGCTTGGTGAGCGGCACCATGCCGATAGAAAGCGTTCCAAAAAATTATTATCACACAGACGCTATAAATGATACCGCTGTTACTTACATCAAACAGTTAAGTAAAGAAAACAAGCCGTTTTTCCTCTACGTTGCAGAAACCGCGCCACATTGGCCGTTGATGGCATTGCCCGAAGATATTGCAAAATATAAAGATACATATAAGGTGGGATGGGAGGCTGTTCGCGAGGCAAGGTACAAACGAATGGTTAGTATGGGATTGATCGATTCGACAAAAGCCATGCTTTCTGAACGCTGGAAAGATGGTTTAGATTGGAAAGACAACCCAGATAGTGCTTGGGATGCACATGCCATGGCCGTGCATGCAGCTATGGTTGATCGGATGGATCAAGGCGTTGGCCGAATTATTAAAGCTTTGAAAGAAAGTGGTCAATTAGAGAATACACTGATTGTTTTCTTGAGCGATAATGGCGCGAGTGCAGAAAATGCAGCAGCCTATGGGCCCGGATTCGACAGGCCGAGTGAAACGCGAGATGGTAGAGCTATTACTTTTAGAACGGATAAAAAAGTTTTGTCTGGTCCCGAAACCACGTATTCTTCTATCGGGCAAAGATGGGCAAACGTTGCAAATACACCATACCGCTATTGGAAACAAGAGAGTTACGAAGGCGGTATCCATACCCCGATGATTGCTTTTTGGCCGAAGGGAATTAAACTTAAAGGCGGTAGCAAGACCCAACAAATTGGGCATGTAATGGATTTTATGGCGACCTTTATTGAGTTAGCGAAAACATCTTATCCAACTAATTATCAGGGGAATACCATAACACCAATGCAAGGCATTAGCCTATTACCAATCTTTAAGGGCAAAACAAGGCAAGGCCATAAGGTGCTGTTTAACGAACATACTGGCTCTAAGTATGTGCGCTATAACGGATGGAAACTGGTGACCGGTAGCAGAGATCGCGATAAAAAATCTGTATGGCACCTGTATCATATCGCTGTAGACCAAACGGAAACGCATGATCTGGCCGCTAAATATCCTGATAAGGTAGCCGAGCTGACCCAAATGTGGAAAGATTGGGCTGTGAAAAATAAAGTGTTGCGAAAAGGGGAAAAAGAGTAAGGGCTTGAGGTATGAGACGTTAGATTTGAGAACTACTAACATTCTACAAACTAAACCTCAAACCGCCTAAACGAACAAGCGAACAAGCGACTAACCTCTAACCTCCTAACCCCCTAACCTATAACCTCTAACCCCTAACCTCAATTCAAACTCGGATCTGTCGGAAAATTGCCAATGTGCGCATATTTTGGGCCTAAATTCACCACCACGTCGCGCCAAAGTTTTTCCTCATCTTTGCTAAAAATAGTATCCGGATTTGGAATATCGCTCACCATCCAAGCATTCTGCTCCAATTCTTGCTGAAGTTGTTCCTTTCCCCAACCAGAGTAACCAATAAAAAACTTAATTTCAGACGCGGCAATAGCATTATTATTGATTAATATTTTCAAAGTTTCGAAGTTGCCGCCCCAATAAATATCATCGCCAATAGCCTCTCCACTAAGCATTTTATCATAACATCTATGGATAAAAAAAATACTATCTGTTTGTACCGGGCCGCCAAAATAAATCTTATTTTCCGCCTCGAATGTATCGTCCAATACGTCTTTAAGCTTTATTTGCTCTGGTTGATTTAATATAAAACCAATGGTTCCTTCTTCATCGTGCGCAGTAAGCAGCACTACCGATCGTTTAAAGTTTGGATCCGACATAAATGGCTCTGAAATCAATAATCTGCCTTGGGCGGGTTTTATAGTGTTGAGCATAAATTTTCTTTGTAAGCCGTTTAATTTGGCGTAAATTTGTTGGTATGCAAATTACCAGTGAAGCGCTACAAAATATGCGCCAAAATTACATTAACGCTACCTTAAATGAGGCAGATGTAGATGAAAATCCTATTGTTCAGTTTAAAAAATGGTTCGAGCATGCGATAGAAAGTAAGGTAACCGAGCCAAATGCCATGACTTTAGCTACGGTAACCAAGACAGGAAAACCAGATGCTCGCATTGTGTTACTTAAAGGTATCGATGAGAACGGCTTTCAATTTTACACCAACTACCTAAGTGCAAAAGGAAAAGAATTGAAAAAAAACCCTTATGCCAGCTTGGTGTTTTTTTGGCACGACCTAGAACGTCAGGTGCGCATTGAAGGAACGGTAACAAAGCTGGATAAGGAAACATCTGAAGCTTATTTTAAATCTAGACCTCGTAAAAGTCAAATTGGCGCCATTGCTTCTCCACAAAGTCAGGTGATCGAAAGTAGAGTTATGCTTGAAGATAAATTTAACGAGCTGGAGACTCAAAACGAGGGAAAAGAAATAGTTAAACCAGCACATTGGGGCGGTTTCCTTGTAAAACCAACCCGCATAGAGTTTTGGCAGGGTAGAAGAAGCCGCCTGCATGATCGAATTAACTATGAACTTGTCGCCAACAAATGGGTGAAGACAAGGTTGGCTCCTTAAAATTTTTGTATACATGGATCACTTGATTAGAAATATAGCTGTTTTAGGTTCTGGCACCATGGGGAATGGAATTGCACACACCTTTGCGCAGTTCGGCTACCAAGTAAATTTGATAGACATCAACCAGGCTGCTTTATCAAAAGCCTTAACAACCATACATAAAAACCTAGATAGGCAGGTTGCAAAAGAAATTATCAGCGAAAAGCAAAAAGAACAAACGCTAGCCAATATTATTTGTATTGATGACTTGGAAAAAGGCGTGGCAAATGCCGATTTTGTAATTGAAGCTGCAACAGAAAATACAGGGCTAAAATTAAATATTTTTAAAGAGTTAGATAAGTTTGCACCCAAAGCAGCAATTTTAGCATCGAATACTTCCTCTATTTCCATCACTAAAATAGCTTCTGTTACCAATAGAGGAGAAAAAGTGATTGGTATGCACTTTATGAATCCAGTGCCGGTAATGAGATTGGTTGAGGTAATTAGAGGATACGCTACGAGTAAAGAAACCACGAAAATGGTTATGGATTTGGCGACAACATTACAAAAAAACCCAGTTATGGTAAATGATTATCCAGGTTTTGTGGCCAACAGAATATTAATGCCCATGATTAATGAAGCCGTTTACACGCTTTACGAAGGCGTTGCTGGCGTTACCGAAATAGATACTGTGATGAAATTGGGGATGGCACATCCAATGGGTCCTTTGCAGCTGGCAGATTTTATTGGGCTAGATGTTTGTTTGGCCATCTTAAAAGTATTGTATGATGGTTTTGGAAATCAAAAATATGCACCTTGCCCGTTGTTGGTAAATATGGTCGCTGCTGGTAAGCTTGGCGCGAAGACTGGTGAAGGATTTTACCGTTATACAACGGGCAGTAAAGCACTTGTTGTGGCAGAAAAGTTTAAGTATCCTGAAACAATGTAAACCTAGTTTAATCTTGGATTTTTAAAGTTCCACAAACATCAGCAGATCTAAAGTCGATATGTAAGAAAGAATTCAACTTTTCTAACGAAAATTGTCAATGTGAGGTTTAATATATTTCATAAAAATGACGTTTTTTAACGCGCTAAAGCCATCTCGCTAATACCGGCCTAGCAGCAGTTTGGAGGAAAAAACGCTGGAAGCTGCTTGCAGAAACCGGACACTTTGCAGCTACGAAGAGGGTTCGCAGCCGCGCGAGGTTATGGGCGAGGGGAGGCCTCGAAGCATCGATGTAAAACAGCTTGGCGAGTTTTTGCCCAAAGAGGTGCCAGCCTTGATTTTTGTCTCTTTTTATCAAGAAAAAGAGAGACGCCCCTCCGGCTAGGAGAACGTAGGGAACAGTTGGTAGCCATTTTTTATAAGACTGAAGGAAGAAGTAATAAAAATGAGGTGTGATTTAATTAACTGATAGTAAATAACTTATGTAATCACGTCAATGGTAGGTACGAAGCAATTTTAATGAATTGCCAGACTGAGATTGCTTCCATAAAAACCTAACAATAATCGATGTAAAAAATATAAAAACAGAAATTTTTGCGGTGACTGCCTAATTTCAACTATAGAAATAAAACCAATGAACGACAACCTAGATCCATCCTCAGAAAACCTAAACCAAACCGATAGAGAAATCGAACGGGTACTGCGGCCGCAAGAGTTTGAAGATTTTACGGGCCAAGAGAAGGTAATGGAAAACCTGAAGATTTTCGTTCAAGCGGCGAAACTTCGTGGCGAATCTTTAGACCATGTATTGTTGCACGGCCCCCCAGGTTTGGGAAAAACAACCTTATCGCATATTATAGCCAATGAAATGGCTACGGGCATAAAAGTTACCTCTGGGCCAGTGTTGGATAAGCCAGGCGATCTGGCCGGATTGCTTACGGGTTTAGATACGGGCGACATTTTATTTATTGATGAAATCCACCGCTTATCGCCGTTGGTAGAAGAATATTTGTATTCTGCCATGGAGGATTTTAAAATCGACATTATGTTAGAGACTGGGCCAAATGCCCGTTCTGTACAGATTTCTTTAAATCCGTTTACCTTGGTGGGTGCCACCACGCGATCGGGGCTTTTAACTGCACCGCTTCGTGCCCGTTTTGGTATCAATTGCCGATTGGCCTATTACGATTCTAAGTTATTAACCACCATTGTATTACGGTCTTCTACCATTTTAAAAACAGAGATTAGCGATGAAGGTGCTTATGAAATTGCCCGCAGGAGCAGGGGAACCCCCAGAATTGCAAATGCATTGTTGCGTAGAACCAGAGATTTTGCCCAAATTAAAGGCAATGGTAAAATAGATACAGAAATTGCTAAATATGCCCTAAACGCGCTTAATGTAGATGAACACGGCTTAGATGAAATGGACAATAGAATACTCGTTACCATTATAGATAAGTTTAAAGGCGGGCCGGTGGGGTTGAAGACGATTGCTACTGCCGTTGGAGAAGATGAGGGCACAATTGAAGAAGTTTATGAGCCATTTTTAATTCAAGAAGGTTACATTATGCGCACTTCTAGAGGAAGAGAAGTAACCGAGGCGGCGTATAAACATTTAAAGAAAAACTATCCAAACCAAACTGGAAAGCTGTTTTAGGATGATATTTCGTTTATAAACTTGGTCAAACATATATTTTGCTCCGAAAGGAAAAATAAATTCAAATAACAATGAAACCATCAAAAATATACAGTTTTATAGCACTTGGCTTTTTACTTCTTGCATTGCTAGTGTTCGTTTCTGGCGGATATTCTTTTGTCGGCATTCCAACCATCGACTTGTTTTTTGCGCTGGTGGCTTTCGCTTATGTTACTGCGTTTATTGCATTAATGAAAAATACAAAATCCGTGCTAAGTTGGTCGGTGCTTATACTCGTTTCTATATTGGTGGTTTGCGTTATTTATTTCATTAGCAATTTTTAGTTTAAAATGTAATACTTTTAAAATACAGAAAGAAAACTTCCATAATTCACCTTATTCGTTTAGGTTGCTTTTAAAACCCTCATATTTTCCTTACCTTTGAATCATTCGCATTGTAGGCGGACATTAAAATTTTTTAACCGTTTGAAGTTTTTACTAAGAACAAATCATAGTTGTAGATGATTAATATTACGTTACCTGATGGCTCCGTCCGTCAGTATGAAAAGGGTGTTTCTGCCCACGGTATCGCCTTATCGATTTCTGAAGGTCTTGCTAGAAATGTGCTTGCCGCCGAAGTGAACGGCGAAGTTTGGGATTCATCTCGAGCCATCGAAAATGATGCGGCCGTTAAGCTACTAACATGGAACGATACAGAGGGGAAATCTACTTTTTGGCATTCTTCTGCGCATTTGATGGCCGAAGCATTGGAAGTACTCTATCCGGGAACAAAATTCGGTATCGGCCCTGCTATAGAAACAGGTTTTTATTACGATGTAGATTTTGGCGAAAGGGAATTTTCTTCAGAAGATTTTAAAGCCATTGAAAACAAAATGCTCGAGTTTGCAAAGCAAAAGCAGGTATTTGAGCGTGAAAAAGTTAGTAAAGCCGATGCAATTAAATATTTCGAAGAAAAAGGCGATGAGTATAAGTTAGACCTAATTGATGGTTTAGAGGACGGAAAAATTACTTTTTACACACAAGGAAATTTTACCGATTTATGTCGTGGCCCGCACATTCCAAACACTGGTTTTATCAAAGCCATAAAATTGATGAATGTTGCAGGTGCTTACTGGCGCGGCGATGAAACAAAAAAGCAACTTACCAGAATTTATGGGATAACTTTTCCCAAAGCTAGTGAGCTAACAGAATATCTTGCTATGTTAGAGGAAGCCAAAAAGCGCGACCATAGAAAGTTAGGCAAGGAATTAGAACTTTTTGCTTTCTCGGAAAAAGTGGGAATGGGTTTGCCGTTATGGTTGCCAAAAGGAACTGCTTTAAGAGAACGTTTGGTTAATTTTTTAACCAAAGCACAAGCTAAAGCAGGTTATGAGCAAGTTATTACACCACATATTGGGCATAAG
Organism: Pedobacter sp. UYP30; assembly: GCF_040547165.1. Taxonomy (NCBI): domain Bacteria; kingdom Pseudomonadati; phylum Bacteroidota; class Sphingobacteriia; order Sphingobacteriales; family Sphingobacteriaceae; genus Pedobacter; species Pedobacter sp. UYP30. The sequence goes on from NZ_JBEPPD010000007.1 coordinate 78,195, forward strand.
AATTTATATGTAACTTCTGGCCATTGGGATAAATATGGCGCTGACTCTTTCCAACCGATAAAAACTCCGCAAGAAGGAGAGGAGTTCTTTTTAAAGCCGATGAACTGCCCGCACCATTGCGAAATTTATAAAACCAAGCCACGATCTTACAAAGATTTACCCGTAAGATTTGCAGAATTTGGAACCGTTTATCGCTACGAGCAAAGTGGAGAATTACATGGCTTAACACGCGTTAGAGGGTTTACACAAGATGATGCCCATCTGTTCTGCATGCCGAGCCAAGTAAAAGAAGAGTTTAAGAAAGTGATAGATTTGGTGCTTTACGTATTTAAATCTTTGGGCTTTGATAATTATACTGCACAGATTTCACTTCGAGACAAGGCAAAAAGTGATAAGTACATTGGCTCTGATGAAAATTGGCGACTATCTGAAAATGCCATTATAGAAGCAGTTGCAGAGAAAGGCTTAAACACCACTATAGAGTACGGTGAGGCGGCTTTTTATGGTCCCAAGCTAGATTTTATGGTAAAAGATGCACTTGGAAGAAAGTGGCAATTAGGTACTATTCAGGTAGATTATAACTTGCCAGAGCGTTTTGAGCTAGAATATACGGGTAGCGATAATTTAAAACACAGACCGGTAATGATTCACAGAGCTCCTTTTGGATCTTTGGAAAGATTTGTTGCTGTGCTAATAGAACATTGTGCCGGCAATTTCCCGTTATGGTTAAGTCCTGAACAATTTACCATACTGCCGATATCAGAAAAATTTGAAGAATATGCCAAAAAAGTTTTGGATGAGCTAAATAATTCCGATATTCGCGGGTTGATTGATTTTCGTGACGAAAAAATAGGCAGAAAAATCCGCGACGCAGAGGTAAAAAAAATTCCATATATGCTCGTTATTGGTGAGAAAGAGATGGAAGAGGGTAAGGTTTCGGTTAGAAAGCACGGTGTGGGAGATTTGGGGAGTATGAGTCTGGCCGATTTTAACCTCATGATTATGAATGAAATAACAATTTAGTAATATCTAAAAACAGTACAAATTTGGCATTAGGAAGACCAGGATTTAATAGGGGGCCGCGTCCACCTTTTAAGAAGAAAGAAGCAGAGCATCGCATCAACCAGTATGTAAAAGCACCAGATGTGCGTTTGTCTGGAGATAATGTAGAACCCGGAATTTACCCACTTGCACAAGCTTTGGCCATGGCCGATGAACAGGAGTTAGATTTGGTGGAAATTTCGCCGAATGCAGCGCCGCCTGTTTGTAGAATTATAGATTACAGCAAGTTTATTTACGAGCAAAAGAAAAAGCAGAAGGAGATAAAATCTAATGCAAAACAAACTGTAATTAAGGAGATTCGCTTTGGGCCTAACACCAACGAACACGATTTTCAGTTTAAGCTAAAGCATGCAATGAGCTTTTTAGAAAACGGTGAGAAAGTTAGGGCTTACGTACATTTTAAAGGTAGGGCCATTGTCTACAAAGAACAGGGTGAGATATTGCTTTTAAAATTTGCACAGGCTTTAGAAGACATAGGCAAGGTAGAGCTTTTGCCGAAATTAGAAGGCAAGCGAATGTTTTTAACCGTTGCGCCTAAGGTATCAAAGAAATAAATACACATATAATAAATATAATAAAAACAGGTTATGCCAAAAATGAAAACCAATTCTAGTTCAAAAAAGCGATTTTCGCTTACTGGAACAGGTAAAGTCAAAAGAAAGAATGCATACAAAAGCCACATTTTAACCAAAATGAGCACTAAGCGTAAACGCGCTTTAGGCCAAACCAGTCTGGTATCTGACGCCGATTTGGGAAATGTGAAACGCATGCTTTGCATCGGAAAGTAATTAATTAATTTAACCAGGTATCAGGCATTAAAGTTTCCTTTAAAAATAGGAACGCCGCTTACCAAAAAACAACAAAAACATGCCACGTTCGGTAAACGCAGTCGCTTCGAGAAGAAGAAGAAAGAAAATCCTTAAAATGGCCAAAGGCTATTGGGGAGCTAGAAGTAAGGTTTATACTGTAGCTAAAAATACGGTAGAAAAAGGTTTGCAATATGCATACCGCGATAGAAAAGTTAAAAAGAGAGAATTTCGTAGTTTATGGATTCAGCGTATCAATGCAGGTGCACGCCAGCACGGATTGTCTTACTCTCAATTCATTGGCAAGCTAACCTCAAAAGAAATTGGTTTAAACCGTAAGGTGTTGGCAGATTTGGCAATGAACCATCCAGAGGCATTTAAGGCCGTGGTTGATGCTGTAAAATAGTAGCTGCATATAAATATACTTAAAAGAGGCTTTGTTTTAGGCCTCTTTTTTGTTACAACAAGCTTTTTTCAGAAAATAAAATTTCTAATTTTCTGTTTAAAGAAGGGATAAGACACCGATTAATATATATGAAAAATTTAACCGAACGACACCAGTTCATTTTAGATCGTTTATTAACCGATCAGTTTATACAGGTGGTAGATTTGTGTGAGGAGTTGAGGGTATCGCAGGTTACCATTAGAAAAGATTTGCAGCTGCTAGAGAATAAGGGCCTTTTGTTTAGGACTCATGGCGGAGCTACCCAAAACAACCCTTATACTGTTGATATACACTTCAGCGAAAAAGAAAAGCTACAATTGGCCGAGAAGCAACGAATTGCTGCAGCTGCTGTAGTTCTTTTAAAAGAAAATGATTCTATTGTAATCAACAGCGGCACTACCGTGCTGTTTTTTGCAAAGAACATTCCCGTTATTCCTAAGCTTACGGTATTAACATCGGCATTGAATGTAGCATTGGAATTGGCCAGAGATACCAATATAGAAATCATCCAACTTGGGGGCTCTTTAAGGCAAAGTTCCTCTAGTGTTACAGGCAGTTACGCCGAGCAGATGCTTGGTGATTTCTTTTGCAACAAACTCTTTTTGAGCGTAGATGGCATAGATTTAGAGTTTGGGCTAACCACTACAAATGCAACCGAGGCCCAGTTAAGCAAAAAGATGGTCAAATCTGCGCAACGAACCATTGTATTGGCAGATTCTACCAAATTCGGACGAAAAGGTTTTGGCCGAATATGCGGCATAGAGGAGATAGACCACATCATTACAGATGGCGGTGTTTCTACGCAGATTGTAAAACACTTGGAAACAGCTGGCGTTAAGGTTACCGTTGTATAAAATAAAAGTTATATTTACCGCTTGAAAATTTAAATCCGACAATGGAAAAGAAAAGAATACACATCCTAGAAGACGATCAAGATATAAGAAACGTAATAGAGATTTTTTTAGAGGAAGAGGGATATGAAATGCAACTTTCCTCTTCATTTGCAGATCTAAAAAGGAACATTCAAGACGCGATGCCCGATTTATTTTTGCTTGATGTAATGTTGCCAGACGGAAATGGTGCAGAGATTTGCAAAGATTTAAAAGAGGATATGTTTACCAAGCACATTCCAATTATTGTGATGTCTGCCCAAAACAACAGCGAACAAAAAGCCGTAGAGGCCTTGGCCGACGATTATATTAGCAAACCATTTGATATTAACGATGTGTTGGCTAGGATTAAAGCGCAGATTAAGGATTAGGCGAGGGAGCAAGGTTAAAGAACGAAGACCAAAGCTGAAAGACTAAAGCTACCCTGACCGTCGTCAAGGTGGAAAGCAGTCTGTTTTTTACTTAAAGGCGTAAATAAAGAGCAAAGCGGTAGCCAAGGCCAGAAGGAGGAGTGTTTGAGATGCTGGCTTTTAAATTCAGACGAATTGTAAATCAGCAATCAGTTATCAGACATTTACTTAGGAACAGCTACAGGGTTTCGTAAATCAAACTCCCCTCCTTATCTTCAAGGTGGGGTCGGGGGAGATTTGGAATAGGAGCACAGAGCATCGTCTTCCGATTTCTGACATCTGATTTCCCTAAGCTGGCGCACGCATGTCGCGTGTGAGCCATCAATTCAAGTTATTTTCTTTTATCTAGTTTGTTTTTCCAAGATTTTAGCAGCTTCTTTGTATAGAAATCAAGCAAAACCAAACGGAATGAAGAACCCACTAGTGTTTTTATTAATTTGCATTTCCGCGTTTGCCTGTAACGGCATCAATAGCTTTCGCAAGCAAGCCGCTCTACCTAATTTTTTAAGAGATACAGTTCCCAAAAATCTTTCTAGCGTACCTTTTAAAAATTACTTAGAGGTAAATGCTTTCGAATGGGATTTTGTTGGACCCAATAGTCCAGATAAAATAGATGAGTCTAAGTTCGATGTGATAAAATGTTTTGGTGGAATTAGGCATTATTTAGATTGGGTAAGAATAGAGCCACAAAAAGGTAAATATACTTTTAGCGTTACACATGCGGGCGGTTATGATTACGATTTGATTTATACCCGCATGAAGGAAGCGGGACTAAACGTTTTGATAGACCTAAAAACTTGTCCAAAATGGTTGGTGAACACCTATCCCAAAGACCAGAGAGATGCGGAAAACGTGCCGGCGCCTTATGGTTTAGACAGAGGTAAGGCAAAATCATACATTTTACAGGCAAAAGCTGCCTTTCAATTAGCTGCCAGATATGGGGCCAATAAAAATATAGATAGCAGTCTACTTTTGGTAGACACAACTATTAGGTGGCACGAGGATAAACAAAACACCGTTAAAATTGGGTTGAATGTCATTAAATACATCGAATGCGACAACGAGCGTGATAAATGGTGGAAGGGAGCAAAGGCGCAGCAAAGTCCAGAAGAATACGCTGCAAATATGTCTGCATTTTACGATGGCGATAAAGGGAAATTGGGTGAAAATGTAGGGGTAAAAACTGCGGACTCAACCATGCTGGTGGTAATGGGCGGCCTTGGTACCGCTGATCCTAAGTTTGTAGAGAAAATGATTGAATGGTGCAGGAAGTATCGCGGTATTAAGCCTGATGGTAAGGTAGATTTGTGTTTTGACGTAATAAATTATCACTTATATGCCAACGACGCCGATGCGCATGGGGGTAAAGCGACCGAAGGCGTTGCGCCAGAGTTATCAAGTCTAACCGCTGTGGCGAGAGATTTTTTAAAAATGGCAAAAGAAAAGGCTAATGATATGCCAGTTTGGGTAACCGAAAGTGGTTACGATGTTGGCAAGTCAACTCCACAGCGTGCCATCCCGATCGGTAAAAAAAGTAGCGAGGTAACACAGGCAGACTGGAATTTAAGAACAGCATTGCTGTATGCTAGGTTGGGCATCAAGAAATCTATCTTTTACATGTTAGACGATGTTGATTTAAATTCTACCAGCCAATATTCTTCTTCTGGCTTTGTAAATGCAGATGGGTCTCGGCGGCCATCGGCAGATTATTTTCTGCAAACCAAAAAACTTATCGGAGATTTTAGCTATAGCGGGACGATCAATAACAACCCGATTGTTGATGTGTACAAACAAGGAAGCAAAAAGATATTTGTACTTGTTACACCAGGTCAAACAGGTATATTAACTCATTATCAGTTAGATATGGGAAATTCGAAACAAGCCACAATTTATTCCTTGCAAATAGGTAAAAACCAAATGCTTGCTAAAACCGTAAGCATATCAAATGGTAAATTAAACATAGAAGTTTCTGAGACACCTATATTTGTAGAGGTTCTTTAAGAGAGCTAGGATAGGTTGAAGCAACTGCCGAACACACGACAAAAAAGTGTATTTTTAAATTGAACGTAGTCTGAAATGGCGACTTTTTTTTACAATTAAGTAGATTGAAATTATATCTTCTAGTTAAAGCTAGTTTTCATATCTTTACCGAGACATAATCTAAACATAAAAGCATCCCAAAAATGAAAAAAATATTTAAACTTTCGCTTATACTCCTCACTTTTTTTGCTGTTAAGAGCTTTGCGCAAGAGAGCATCATACCAGAAGTTAAATATGACGACCTCGAGAAATACATCGCGTTGGCAAAACAAAATGAACCAAAGCGGAAAATATTGGCTGAGCAAGCCAGTAGTATTAAAACGGCTATACCGATGGCATCTCTTTCTTATTTAGATCTTTTTAACGGATCTTATATTTACAGACCACAAGGTAAGGTTGCAATTGACCCAGTTAACCCTTATAGTGTAAACGGTTTTCAATTGGGCATTAATTTGAATTTGGGAGCTTTTTTGCAGAAGCCTTTCGCGGTTAAAAAAGCTAAGGCAGATTATAAGGTGGCGCAATTACAGCAACAAGATTATGATGCTATCCTTACCACAGAAGTTAAGGCAAGATATTATGATTATATTCAATCTTTAGCGCAACTTAAAATCGCTACCCAGGCCGCGCAAGATAACAAGGGGGTTGCCGAAAGCCAACGCTATAAGTTTGAAAAAGGGGAAGTTACGTTAGATACTTATAATCAATCGAGGACTTTGCTTACCGAATCTAGTACTTCAAAAATTACTGCAGAGGTTAACTTTCTTAAAGCGAAAGACCAATTAGAAGAATTGATTGGGGTAAAATTAACTGATGTCAAATAGTTTAGGGCTCTTTTCAAATGGATATCAAAGCTTTTTTTAAATTTTTAGGTAGGTATAAATGGTATGTTCTGCTAATTCCAATTGTAGCAGTTGTAATTACCTACTTTGCGGTACAAAACCTGCCTAACCAATACAGTTCTGAGGCAAGTATCGCCACTGGTTTATTGGACCCGTCTAAACAGATTATTTCAGATCAGACCGTAGATTTTTTTCAGGTAAGTCAGCAGTTTAAGAACATTATGGATAAACTTCAAATGAAGAGAACCATAGACATCTTATCTTACAACCTTATTATACACGATCTTCAAAATCCTAAAACCGCTTTTAAAAAGCCCAGCAAGCAGTTAGATTCTTTATCAGCTGCGCAAAAGACAGAAGTGGCAGGGATTTTCAGAGAGAAGTTGCTTAAAAAAGACATTCTTACCACCACAGATAATAAGGGAAAGTACAGGTTGTTTGACATTGTGCAATCTATGGGCTATGACCAAGAGTCGCTGCAAAAGAATTTGAGCATTACCCATCAGGACATCAGCGATTTCATCGACATTGACTATAAGTCTGAAAATCCTAATCTTTCTGTTTTTGTGGTAAATAACTTAGCTACCGAATTTATAGGAAATTATGGAGAAGATGTGTTAACTAATCAAAATACATCTTTGGCGTTGCTAGATTCTATGGTAAAGAAGAAGGAAGTTGTTATGAATGAGAAAAACAATGCTCTGGCAGACTTTAAAAGAAGCAAAGGTGTGCTAAATCTCTCTGAACAGTCTGCAACGGTTTTTGCTCAAATTACAAATTACGAAAGTGAACGTGCAGAAACACTGAAAAAGATACAGTCTAGTTTGGGTGCCTTGTCTGTTATAAATGCAAAACTTAAGGGTGGAGATGTTTATGTAGATGGAAGTACAAGGTCTGATAATCGCGAAATTGTAGCACTTAAAAAGAAATTGCAGTCTGCCAATGAGCGCTTTATAGACAATGGGTTTAAAATTGCTGACCAGAAATCTATTGATTCTTTAACCAAGCTGATCAGTGCAAAGAGCAATCAAAGTGTAGATAACAATGCTTATGATCCAACTACTTCTAGGCAAGCCTTAGTTCAACAAAGAACTAGTTTGCAAATAGAAATTCAGCAAGCTAAAAGCAGCATGAGCAGCATAAACAACGAGTTGGCTAGCCTTCGTGGCAAATACAGCAGTATGGTGCCTTATGATGCAGACATACAAAATTACGAACGCGATGCCGAGTTGGCCACAAAAGATTATACTGGTGCTTTAGATAGGTATAATAAGAACATTACTGAGCAAAGAACTGGTCTAAAATTACAAATTGCCGAGATGGGTTTGGTTGGTAATCCCTTACCTTCTAAAAAGATACTCTTTTTAGCGGGTGCAGGTCTCGGGTCATTCTTCCTTACAATAGCTATATTTTTTGGCATATTTATAACAGATCACTCCATCAAAACAGGCAGAATGTTAGAGTTGGCAACCAAATCTCCTACGTTGGGGAGCATTAACTTAATTGATGGCGACGAAAGAATTCCACGGAATATATGGACTGATAAAAGCAACAATAAAGGTTACGATTTGTATAGAGATCACTTGCGATCCATCAGATTTGATATTTTAAACAAAATGGATGCTGATGATAGTAAGATTTTAGGCGTAACAAGTTTAGCCAACAACGCGGGTAAAACATTTTTAAGTTATAGTTTGGCTTATGCGTTCGCTATGACTGGAAAAAAGATTCTGTTGATTGCAGAAGACCAACCATTTGAGGCTTCGAAAGACAAAACACTAAGTACCTCTACTTCCTTTCAGTCTTTTTTGGTAAAAAAAGAATTCCATACAGATGATTTGATTACGGTAATGAACAAAAGTGCCGAGCGAAATTCTTTGTTAGAAGTGCAAAATATTGCAAGTTTAAGGGCTGGTTTTGATGTACTACGTAATGAATTCGATATCATTATCATTGATATTAACAGTCTAACGGATGTTAACATAGCCAAAGAATGGTTGCTGTTTACGGAAAAAAATATTGGTGTTTTTGAATATGGAACTAGTGTTACCGAGCACGAATACCCACACATTAAATACATTAAAAACCAACCCGGCTTTTTAGGTTGGGTATTAAATAAAGTCGACCACAGCAAAACTGCCTAACTTAGTGTTTACAATCTACACACTCGGCAAATAGTCAATATGCAAAGAATTCTTTTTTTCTCTTTAATTATTTATTGCTTTACATACGGCTTTCTAGGTCGCGAGGTTGGTGGATTGCCTTATGGGGTATTTATTGAAGTTTTCTTGGTGCTAATCTTTATCGCGACTTTAGTTCAAAACCCTGGCAGCGATTGGAAGAAGACCAACACCGATCTATTTTATTTACTGCTGGTATGGTTTGGAGTCAGTTTATTAGAAGTCTTAAATCCCGGTGCAGCATTTATGGGTTGGCTGAACGAAATTAGAACTACGGCACTCTACCCATTAACTATGGTAATTTTGGGATTGGTGGTATTTAAGACAAAAAGAGACCTCGATGTTTTTTTAATCATTGTGTTGGCTTTTTCTACCTTGGCCACCATAAATGGGTTAAAACAATTATACATTGGTTTATTTCCTGGAGAGGCTGCTTTTTTAAGGGATAATGCGAGTACCCATTTGCTTTGGGGCAGGCTACGTGTATTTTCTTTCTATAGTGATGCTGGTCAATTCGGTGCTTCACAGGCACATGTTGGGCTAATTGCCTTGGTTTTAGCGTTGGCGCCAATGAAAATTTGGAAGAAGTTGCTGTATCTTGGCTGTGCGGGCTTAAATTTGTATGGAATGCTTATCTCCGGAACCCGAGGTGCACTGTTCATTTTTTTCGTAGCGGCATTTGTGGCCATTCTATTGAGTAAAAACTGGAAGATATTGATTGTTGGCGGCTGTATTGCTGTCCTTGCTTTGGGTGTATTAAAATTTACACATATTGGCGATGGAAATTATCAGGTCTATCGGATGCGAAGTGCCTTAAACCCAGAAGATGCATCTTTAAACGTGAGGTTTGAAACTCAACAGCAGTTAAGTATTTTAATGGACGATCTTCCGTTTGGGGGAGGACTTGGGATTTTAGGCTATAACGGTAATCTATATAACAGCGACAAATATCTCTCTACTTTTCAGCCAGATAGCTATTTTGTAAAGGTTTGGGTAATGTATGGCGTAGTTGGGTTAACCATTTGGTTTACCATTATGATGTTTATTTTAGGCAAATGTTGTAGCATAGCGTGGAGCATAAGAAATAGTGAATTGCGTCTAAAGATTATTGCCCTTACTGCTGGGTTTGCTGGCATATTGGTCGGTTGTTATGGCAATGAAGTGATTAACATTATGCCAACTTCTATTATTGTATACTTGTCTTGGGTGTTTATTTACAAAAGTCCAAGTTTAGACGATAATCCGGTAGAGGAAATAGATAATTTGGCGATAGACTACTAACCCATAACCCTTAACCCTTAACCACTAACCCTTAACCACTAACCCTTAACCACTAACCACTAACCATTAACCCCTAACCTTTACCCAATTAACCCATAACCCATAACCCATACCCACTAACCCATAACCTTCCACAATGCCTGTAGGAATTTTTATATTACCCGGAATTATTGCCTTTATCTTTGCCTTTTATAAAGGATTTAAGCAGTATTATAGAAGAGACGAAACCTCAACCGAAGAAGAATGGTAAATTATATATGGTACTTTCTTCAAATTTTAATAGGCTACCAGTTGGTTTTTCCAATTGTACTGTACTGTTTTTATAAGATTGTGCCGAAACCTCGCTTGCATAACAAAAGTGGCAAGCAATATGATTACGCCATAATTGTTACCGCCTATCAACAAACAGACCTACTTCCATCTGTAGTAGCCTCGCTTTTAGCGTTAGACTATAGCAATTACCTCATTTACATTGTGGCCGATCATTGTGACATTAGTAAGTTGGAGTTTACTGACGATCGAGTTGTGCTCTTGAGACCGGAGGAAACCTTGGCCAATAATGTAAAATCGCATTTTTACGCCATTTCTCATTTTAAAGGAAATCACGAACTGTTGACCATTATAGATAGCGATAATTTAGTTGAACCAGATTATTTACAACGGCTTAACCTTTTTTTCGATAATGGTTTTGAGGCGGTACAAGGGGTTAGGAAATCAAAAGAATTATCTACAACACTAGCTGCACTAGATGCTGCTCGTGATTATTATTATCATTTCTATGACGGAAAGGTGTTATTTGCGCTAGGTTCTTCTGCTACCTTAGCCGGCTCTGGAATGGCTTTTACTGTGCCGTTATATAAATCATGTTTTGAAAATGTTGTGTTAGAAGGCGCTGGCTTTGATAAAGTATTGCAGGCGCAACTCTTGCTGCGCAACAAACAAATTGCCTTTGCAGAGGATGCCGTAGTGTACGATGAGAAAACAGCCAATTCTGTACAATTGGTTAATCAACGGGCCAGATGGATAAATACTTGGTTTAAATACTTTAGGTTTGGTTTTCAGATACTTCGGCGTGGAGTTATGCGTGCTGATAAAAATCAATTTATCTTCGGGTTTGTACTCCTTCGGCCGCCATTATTTATGTTTTTGCTCTTATCGGTATTGTGTTTGTTTATTAACCTTTTAATTAACCCTGTTTTAGCTGGTTGTTGGTTCGTTGCACTCGCCTTATTTGTTTTGGGATTTTACATAGCGCTTTGGGATGGCCATGCCGATAAAAAAATCTATAAATCATTGGTTAATATTCCTAAATTTATTTTTTTACAATTGGCGGCTTTGCTTCATGTTCGCAGTGCAAATAAAAAATCGGTAGCCACTACACATGTAGTCGTTTCTGAGGAGAAAAAAGATTAGAGCAATATATTTAGTTAAATTTTTTGATTTGAAAAACCAGAACATCGTTATTGTTGGACAGCAGGCTTGGGATACCGAAATAGGAAGCAATTGTAAAAATATAGCCCTAGAGTTTGCAAAACATAACCGCGTGCTCTACGTAAATCCTCCTTTAGATCGAATTACGAAGTGGAGGTCAAAATCTGATCCAAAAATTCAAAAACGGATACAGGTAATTGAGGGCAAAATATCAGGTTTAGTTAAGGTTTCAAATAATTTGCACCAGCTTTATCCAAACGTACTCATCGAGTCAATTAACTGGGTGCCGCTAGATGGACTCTTTGATGTTTTCAACAAGATTAATAACACTAGATTTTCTAGGTCGATTAAAAAGGCGTTAAAAACCTTGGATTTTGACACGTTCATTCTATTTAATGATAGTGATATGTTTCGAAGTCTTTATTTAAAAGAATTGTTAAAACCCGAGCTTAGCATCTATTATTCTAGAGACAACATGTTGGCAACCGATTATTTTAAAAAGCACGGCAAGACTTTCGAACCAAAGATAATAGCTAAAAGCGATTTATGCGTTGCAAATTCAGCCTACTTGGCTAATTATTGTCAACAATACAATCAGAACTCGCACAATATAGGCCAGGGATGTGATTTTGAGCTGTTTGATCAGCTAGATACCTCCGCAGTTGCCAGCGACATTAAAGGGATAAAAGGAAGTATTATTGGTTATGTGGGCGCATTAACAAGTGCTAGGCTTGATATACAACTCATAACAGAAATTGCAAAAGCGAAACCAACCTGGCAAATAGTGCTGGTTGGTCCAGAAGATGATGATTTCAAAAAAAGCGCCCTGCATGAATTGCAAAATGTTCATTTTTTGGGAGCAAAGCCCACGGGACAATTGCCATTGTACATCAACTCTTTTAACGTTTGTTTTAATCCCCAACTATTAAATGAGCTAACCGTTGGTAACTATCCACGTAAAATAGATGAATACCTGGCCTTGGGTAAGCCAACCATTGCCACTAAAACAGAAACCATGTTAAGTTTTGCGGAACATGTTTGCTTGGCAGAAGATTTGGAGGGTTATTTACGTGGTATAACCGAGTTGTTAAAAACAGATGACTCAGCCAAACGATTGGCTAGAATTTCTTTTGCGCGCTCGCGCACTTGGGAAAACTCAGTAAATCTAATGTATAAAGCGGCAAAGGAGACGCTTTACAAATTATGAAAATAGCGACCTTAATTACGGCTTTTAAGCTTCCGCAGCAGTTAGAACGGATGCTCAAAGCCATGGAACATCCTGATTTTTACTTTTTTATCCACATAGATAAAAAAATAGACATCAGTTTATTTTTCCATTTAGAAAACTTGCCAAGAGTAACATTTATCAAAAATAGAACGCTTTGCAATTGGGGAGGTTTTAGCTTTGTGAACGCTTATTTAACGGCCTTAGAAGAAATTTTGGAATCTAACGAAAGATTTGATTTTTATAGCCTAATGAGCGGACAGGATTATCCCATAAAACCCATGCAACATATTGCCGATTTTTTTTCTGATCATTTAGGTAAAAATTTTGTTTCGTATGATGAAGAAGACAAGAAAGATTGGTGGGCACATGCCGTAACGCGCTATGAACTATATCATTTTACGGATTTAAAGTTTAAAGGGAGGTACTTTGTGCAAAAAATTCTCAACAAGATGTCGCCAAAGAGGAAATTTCCATTGCCAATAAAAATGTATGGGAGCAGCGATTCGAGTTGGTGGACAATTACCGAAGATAGTGCAAAATACCTAGTAAAATTTAGACAAAAGGAGGTAAAGTTGTTTAAGTTTATGAAATATACTTGGGCACCAGATGAATTTTTAATTGCGACTATTTTGATGAATTCTCCATTCAAGGACTGCGTAATTAATGACAATTTAAGGCTAATTTCTTGGCAAGAGGGCATCGCCAATCCGATAGTTTTTAAGGATGGAGACTTTGAAACTTTGATCAATTCGACAAAATTATTTGCTCGGAAATTCGATATGAGTGTGGATGAAGAAATTTTAACGAAATTGGATGAAGTTCAACATAAATAAGAATTGGACACATAGAAAAAAAAGATTAAATGAAGCATAGATTTGGTGTACTCGATATTTTTAGGGGGCTTTTTGCAAGTGCAGTAGTTTTTTACCACATGAGTGCTTTTTCTGATACTCCAATTATCAATAATGACTTTATAAAAAATGCAGACATGTTTGTCGATTTTTTCTTCGTCTTGAGTGGTTTTGTAATTTGTTATTCTTACAGGGAAATAGCAACTGCTTCTGATTGGAAAACCTTCTTAAAGAAAAGAATTTATAGACTTTATCCTTTACACCTCGTCATGCTACTTGTCTTTTTGTTGGTAGAAGGTATTAAGCTCTTGTTACAAAACCATGTCCACATCAATAACTCTTTAGATAATTCTACAACTACATTTTTTACATCATTGTTTTTGGTCAATTCGGTAAAATTTCCCGGCGTTCACGACATCGGATGGAATATGGTAAGTTGGTCTATCAGCGCGGAATGGATCAGTTATATTGTGTTTTCTACTGTTTGCTTCGGTCTCACTTCTCTGAAACTTGGGAGATGGAAGGTTATACCCTATTTTCTAGTGGCAATTGTTTCGTATTTCATTTTACTTCAATTTACAAAAAACACAAAACTAGATTATACTTGGGATTATGGTTTTCTTCGTGGTTTGATTGGTTTCTTTACTGGTACCGTCTGTCTTTATTTTTTCGATTTTAGCTATCACAGATTGAAGGAAATATCTAAAGTTTTATTTACGTCGCTAGAAGCAATTGTTGTAGGATTGATTATATATTTTGTGGTAAATGGAACTATTTACAAAGAGATTGGAGTTGTTTACGAGCTTCTATTTTTTATATCCATTTTTGTTTTTGCTTTTGAGAAGGGTTATATTTCGCAAGCACTCAATAACGTAGCTGTGTTCAAAAAAATGGGAAAATATTCTTACTCCATCTATATGACGCACACACTACTTGTCAGTCTTTTTAACGTAATTTTTATTCGCATTTTTAAACTTTCGCCTACCGCTTATTGGTACTTGTTTGCGGTTAACTATTTGGCAGTTTATTTTTTATCTGCTTGGACATATAAAAACATTGAGATGCGATTCTCTAAAGTAAAATCTCATCACGTAATTAAAAAGATAGAGTGATGTGTGTTTAAAGTGAGAACAAGAATTTTTGTATGTATTAGGTATGTTAGGATTTTTTAGCTAGTGAGTCGGGCTCTAACCGCTCCGATGATTTTTTTGCTAAAAATTTGACACAATCGGTAACGAGGAAATTTCGAATATAACTGAGTAATGTTAAATAAATGAAGAAAAATATTATCTGGATCAAATATATATTTGTACCGCCAACAATATGAAAGGAAAATTACGGAAATTAGAATCTCTGAGGGGATTTGCAGCAGTATATGTGTTGGTCAGCCATTTACAAGATGTTGAATATTTAAATCTTGGTAGGTTCGAAGGGATTTTGAAATTTGGACAAGAAGCCGTGATGGTCTTTTTTATTTTGTCTGGCTTTGTAATTCATTATTCATTTCAAAAATCTAAAGATCAAACCTTTAAAACTTATTTTAAAAAGAGATTTCTGCGAATTTACATTCCGCTGATTTTAGTATTTATTTTAAGCTATATTCTATATATTGCCTTTAGTAAAATAACCTATCATGATATTGGGACACAGCTTTTGGGAAATCTTTTAATGTTGCAAGATAGTGCAATAACCAAACCAAATGTAATTGTTACCCCTTTTCTAAACAACGGTCCGCTTTGGTCTTTATCATACGAGTGGTGGTTTTATATGTTATATTTTTTTGTTAACAGGTATTTTAAAGACAAAGCTTTTTTCATCGTTTCTACAGTTGCCATAATATCTGCTTTAACTTACATATTTTATCCTTTTTTTGTCAATCGGATACTTATGTATATGATTATTTGGTGGGGCGGCGTAGAGCTAGCCGAACTTTATATAAACGACAAAAAAATAACCTTGTTCAATTTAAAACATATTCTTCTTGTTATGTTAATCTACTTGGTAACCATGGGAATAAATTGGTATGTTCATTATACGCCTGAATTTAAGTCAGTAACTCATCCGTTTATAGAATTTAGGCATATTGCATTCGCTATTATTGCAATTTTTGCTGCCATAATTTGGAAAAGGATACATTGGTGGGGATTTGACAACACTATCGGCTTATTTACTTTTATTGCACCCATTTCTTACACTATCTACATTTCACATTTTTCTTTGATAATATATCCAGACTTCATACATCCAATAGTCGGTGTGTTTATCTGTCTTTTCTTTTCTTACATTGTGGAAATTGTAATATATCCCAAAATTGCGTCAGTATTCCTAAAACGAAAAGTTATCAAATAATACAATCGTTGCTCTTTCACATGTTCCCCAATACTATCTCGAACTTCAGTTAAAATGGGATTTGCAATCCCGATAAAGGCAGCTTAAAGCGCTTTGCTATTTTTTGATTAGGAATCCGAGTCATCCACACGTAGGGATGAGCAAGCTCGGTTATGTCACCCTGAGCTTGTCGAAGGGCTCTTTTAGGCGTTTCGACAGGCTCAACGTGACAGCCAGAAAAAAAAAGTGTTTGGCAAAAATAGATCGTTTGTCCTCCTGAGCCTGTCGAAGGGCTGTCGAAGAATGATAAGAAGCGTTTCGACGGGCTGAACGTGACAACAATATCTCCCGCTAACTACTATTTCTTCAA
Organism: Pedobacter sp. UYP30; assembly: GCF_040547165.1. Classification (NCBI taxonomy): domain Bacteria; kingdom Pseudomonadati; phylum Bacteroidota; class Sphingobacteriia; order Sphingobacteriales; family Sphingobacteriaceae; genus Pedobacter; species Pedobacter sp. UYP30. The sequence goes on from NZ_JBEPPD010000007.1 coordinate 94,359, forward strand.
ATTTTTCATAAAATGTATGTCGTAATTGTACTTTATCTGCCGATAAGTATCGCGAATTATATTCATAAATACGTTCTGCTTTGCTTTCCAACTTTCTCTAGTCATGGTGCTTGGCTCGTCGTCGGAATTTTTTTGCGTTAATAAGTTAGCAAAATCTTTATAGAATAAGCCTTGACCCTGGTTTTGGAGAAACGAAATACACATCTTGTACTCGGTAATGTCTCCTTTTATGCCTTCCGGATATCTACCGAATTTTTGAAAGAAAGAAGACCTACGTAAATGTGGATGATCGGTATACGCATATATTTTACTATAATCCCAACCAAGTGCAGGTAAAAACATCCGATCGAAATTTGAATTGAACGGTTTTAAGTAGGGGTAAGCGTAATAGGCATAGTACTTTACCATATCTAGGTCTGCATGTTGCTCCATTAGTGTTAAAGATTCTGCTAATTTTTCTGGAAACTTTTTACTTGGTTCGAAATCTTCTTGGATATAAAGCGTGTATTTTTTGCTTACGGCGTCTTGGCCTTTATTAATGTTGTTCCCTAAACCTTTGTTCTTTGGCGTGGTAATCAGTTTAAATGAGTAAAGACCTTGGAGTTGCCTTAACTTTTCCAAGTGCTCTGGCTTACTTCCATCGTCAGATACCACAGTTTCACCGAAAGTACAATATAGGCGACGAAATGAGGCCAGTAAATTCTCTAGAGATTCACTCCTGTTGTAGTGTGTAATAAGCAAACTTATGTCGTCGAAAATATGTTGGTTATTCGTCATGGTAAATTTCGCTTTATTCGTTCTTGCTTTTTTTAGTATTGTGAGGTTTATGTGCAGTAAATAGAGAAAATAGTTTTTTAGTTTCAACCGATAATCTTGAAGCCAGAGCCTGTGAAAAACTTCCATCTCGTTGCAAAGTTCTTGGTGCCGTCCAAGGTCTGGCCTTGTCTGTTTTGACTTGCCTTACTTTTCCATATTGCATTAGGTCGAAACAGAAGCGACCATCGTCTCCTCTAGTATTATGCATGATGTAGCCGACTTTGAGGCCAAAGTCTGTTACGTAGCCCATACTAATGCCAAATGCATTTAAATAAGGTCTTTTGATATGTCTCAATTCTGCAATAACATCTTTCATTTTTTCCAATGCCCATAATTTCCATCTAGGAAACCCTTGTTCGGCAATAAAAGAATATCTGCCGTAAACACACACTACCCCAGGCTTAATCAGTTGCTTCATCATTTCTTCCAACCAGCAACTTGGGTAAACACAGTCGGCATCAGCCAATAAAATGTATTTTCCCTTAGCGTGTTCCATGCCCATTTGTCTCGCTGGACCACAACCTTGTATTTCTTGAAAATACGTGCGGATATTTAGATTACCCAACGTTTTCTCGGTATTGTCTTTGGAATTGTTATCTACCACTATAATTTCAAAAGGAATGTCTGTTACTTGGTCTGCTAGACTTGCAATGTTCTTTAGAATGTTGATTTCTTCATTCCACGCAGCAATAAGTACCGTTACCAAGGGTTTCGAAACTTGGTTTTTATTCAGCTTTAGATTAATCGAATCGAAAATTTGCTGTGGAATTTCCTCGAAACGCTGAAAGCCAAAATTATATTTTCTGATCCAAGAAGGTTCTTTTATCATAAAGTAACTGTTGTGAGAAAATAATTAATTTCGTAAAAATACTAATCTTTTGCTTTGTTTAAGGTGTAGTTGCCTTTTTAATAGAACACGAATGTGTTTTCGAGATTTTTATTCTTTATTTTTGGAGAAATAATCCCATGGGCGTAATTAACTACATTTTTCAAGATAAGCAGGCAAACATCGCAAACCCAACCAAGGGAAAGTATGTAGTTGTGTTGTTTAGAATATCCCAACTGATTGTTAAACGTAAAATAACTAAAATTTTATTTTTTTGGTACTTGTTGTTTTATCGGGTTGTGGTAGAGTATTTTATGTGCGTAGAGCTGAGTTGGCATACAGCGATTGGGCCAAATTTTGCCATTTGGCATGGCACAGGTTTGGTAATCCACCCAGAAACAACTATTGGTAGCAATTGCAACATTAGACAATGCACCACGGTTGGCGTAAAGCAAATTGGTAATGGTCTATACGGTAATGCGCCGAAAATTGGCAATTTTGTGGATATTGGCTGCAATACAGTTATTATTGGCGACCTTGTTATTGGTGATTATGTTGCCATTGGCGCAGGTTCGGTAGTGGTAAAACCTATTGAGTCGAACGCTGTTGTAGCCGGTAACCCAGCGAAATTTATACGTCTGTTAAATCATTAATCGCAAAAAAAACATCCAAAATTTTGGCTTAATCTGATTATTTCCTGAGGGAAGAATTTATTCTCTTTAATGCCTTGTTGTACAGTTTTTGCAAAAATCTTAATATATTACTCTTTTGCTTAAATCCTTTCCACTCCGTTTTATTTAAGTAGTGAAAAAATAGATTTTTATAGGCTAAATTTGCCTCATAGCCCTTAAAAATAGGTTTCATTCCCGTAAAATGAATAATGTAAGGCTGCTTTTCTTCTAATTGGGCATAGCTATTCCATCGTTTGTCCAGTTCAAACCAACGCTCGTTAAAAATTACATTCAAACTGTATTGATCTGCAAAAGAAATAAATGAAATGTTCTCGTGTGCACATTCAAACGCCTGTTCAGGAATCTTCAACCTTTTCCATTCTTTTGGTCTTAAAACAAATATGCCCGAATTTAAATATCTGCTTTCTGCTTTCAATCCGAGTGCTGCATAATTTTTTATCCCGCCCCAAGGAGAGGATACCACCTCGGACCTATCTGCTACTGCAGCAATGTTAAAATCAGCTATATCAGTATACCAAAGTTTGGCAATGTCTTTAAGCACAATCATATCAACATCCAAGTAAATTGCTTTTTCTGCTGTTGGATTGATAAAATACGGGATACAAATTCTCGCATAGGTGTTAGCGGGAAAAGTAGTGCTATCTAAAGGCAACTGTAAATGCTTTGGAATTGCATCTGCTAACGCTATCCAAATAAGGGTAAGTTTATTTGGATGTAAACTGGCAATTATTTTTTGTTTATTTTTTTCGGTAATGTTGTCGTCTACAATATACAGGTCAATTCTTTCGGTAGAAATATGGTTTTCTTCTAAAGATTTCAATAGCGCAGCTAATAACACCACAAAGTTATTGTTACATACGGTAACCAATGTTATCGTCTCTTCGTTTTTTATCTCTTCTTTCATCTTTAAGGGCTGCTTTTCTTCCAAGGTAAGTTTTGATAAATTAATTCGCGTAATGCTGTATAACCAAGAGTATACACGCTCAACCAGCTAAAGCGAGCGTATTTTTGTAGATGGTGGTTAGAAATGAGGATAGCTGCAAGTACAGGAAAAACGGTAACGACGACTATGCCATACACATTGCCAAAAATATAGACGCCGATGACGTCTGTAATCAGGTTGATTAACAACATCACAATTAACTTATAAAAATTTACCTGTGGCTTATGGATAGCGTCTAAAGCAACTGCCATAAATCGGTCTGGAGGCGATAAAAGTGAAAAAGACAGGTAGAGCCTAAAAATAACTACTGCCATACCGCCTGCTACTGTGTCTTTGTATTGGCCACCCCCAATAATGCCCATGGCAAATGGAGCAATAAAATAAGAAACTATTAACACGGGTATTAAGCCAATGGTCACCATCCCAATGTATTTTTTCATTATCGCAATCAATTCCTCTTTATTTCCTCTATTGAAAGCAGCTGCAAGAGATGGTAGAGCTGTTGCAGTAAAGCTCCTGAGAGGGATTTCTACCAATTCAAGCAGTCTTTTACCAAGATTGTAAATAGCTAAAGCAGATGGGCCAATCATAAAGTTCATTATCGTAGTATCAGTTAACCCAAACAAGTTACTGCCAATAGAGCTACCTACGGTGTATTTTCCAAAATTAAAGATTTCTCTAATCGTTTCTTTTTTCTGTCGAAAAAAATAGATAATGCCAGACCAACGCATAAGAATACAGAGCAAACTTGTCGCTAAGGAAGCAACGATGTTGGCATACATTAAATGATCTAGTGTAGTTTTTTTAAAGAATATAAGCAAACACAATAGTCCGGTAAGAAGCAATACCTGAAACATTCGGATATACAATAAATTATCGAAGCGCAATTTTGCTTGCGCGATGCACATGGCCAAAATCATCGGCAGCGAACACAGCAAATTTATAGAGAAGTATTTAAAGAAATAACGTAAGCTGTCATCACCAACATCTTTAAGAAAGAAAAAGAAAGGAATGTTAAGAAGCACAAAGCCTCCCGTAATGCAAGAGGCGATAAACCAAGTAGAGCCAATCACTTCATGGCCGCGCTCCTCTGAGGTTCCAGCAAAGAATTTGATGAATGCCGTAGTTAGAAAGCCCTGCCTAAAAGTATCTAAAAAGGAAAGGTAGGTTTGAAAGAAGAACCAAATGCCCAAATCCCGAACACTTAGCGACCGAAAAAGGATAGCTGTAAAGAAAAAAGTCAGTACAGACATGCCTCCTGTACCCATGAGCGATAGAAAGTGAACGTTTTTTAATTTAGATAAAAAATTCATTAAAAGGTCTTTCGGTAACGCAAAAATATTAGTTTACATTTGCGTATAAACCACATTAAACTGGTAGCTTACGTAAATAAATGCTAAATTAGTTTAAATTATTTACATCCATCGTGAATAGAAGAAAAGCAATTAAAAATATCTTAGCGCTCGGGCTAGTAGGCGGAGCTGGTTATGCTGGGTTTAGGGCTTTCGAACTGCATAAGGAAGCAAACATGGCTAGTTTTCGCGCAAAAGAAACGTTAATAGCAGATTTAGCTGATACCATTATTCCAGAAACAGATACTCCAGGCGCAAAAGCGGCCAAGGTAGAGGTTTTTATAATCTCTGTGCTGAGCAATTGCACCTCTAATGTAGAACAAAATCTATTTGTAGAGGGCTTGGAAGATCTAGAACGTTATTGCAATGGCAATTTTAATAAGTCTTTCTCTGCATGCAGTCCTCAGCAGCGTGTTTCGGTGTTAACGCATGTTGAGAAAAGCGAATTGTATAATTCTGCACTTTTAAACAAAATAAACAATAAGTTTTTTGGTGTGCCATTCTTTGCTAAGTTGAAAGAACTTAGCATTCAAGGTTATTGCAATTCTTCTTTAGGAGCTAGTAAGGGTTTGGCTTATGATTTTATTCCGGGTCATTTTGCTGCTTGTATTCCCTTAAAACCGAATCAAAAATCTTGGGCCACAAAATAATGAACATTAACACCAACAACTTTAAAGAAAACACCTTCGATGCCATTGTGATTGGATCTGGCATAAGTGGGGGATGGGCAGCAAAAGAACTTTGCGAAAAAGGATTAAAAACCTTGGTGCTAGAGCGGGGTAGAGATGTAAAACACGTTGCAGATTATCCTACTGCCTTGTTAAAACCGTGGGAATTTAAAAATGGGATGTTCAACACCACAAAAGACATAAAAGAAAGTCCTGTTCAAAGTCAGTCTTTTGACCCTAGCGATAAACATTTTTTTGTGAACGACTCTGAACATCCCTATAAACAAAAAAAGCCCTTTAATTGGATTAGGGGTTACCAAGTTGGTGGCAGGTCGCTTACATGGGGTCGCCAATGTTATAGATGGAGCGACCTAGACTTTGAGGCAAACGCTAAAGATGGACATGGCGTAGATTGGCCGATCAGGTATAAAGACATCGAAGATTGGTACAGTTACGTAGAGAGATTTGTTGGCATAAGTGGGCAAAAAGAGCAATTGTCTTATTTGCCGGATGGTGAATTTATAGATCCAATGCCACTAAACTGTATAGAGCATCATTTAAAAGACAGCATAAAAAATAGCCAAGATAGGTTATTAACCATAGCGAGGGTTGCCAATTTAAGTAAAGGTTGGCAAAACCGTGGTCCCTGCCAATACCGCAATTTATGTAGCCGCGGTTGCCCTTTTGGTGGCTATTTTAGCAGCAACAGTGCTACCTTGCCTGTGGCTATGGCTACAGGGAATTTAACGTTAAGGCCTTTTTCTGTAGTTACAGAAATTGTGTATGATGATAAAACGAAGTGTGCCACGGAGGTGCGCATTATTGATACGCTTACAAAAAAAACGGAAGAATATTTCGCCAAGATTGTATTTGTTAATGCGTCTACCATAAATACAGCAGCTATTTTATTGCAGTCTACCTCTAACCGTTTTCCAAATGGTTTGGGTAACGACAGCTTAGAACTTGGCCATAACCTAATGGACCACCATTCGTCTGCAGGTGCATCTGGCTACCATGATGGCTATACCGATAAATATTATGAGGGTCGTCGACCTGCTGGTTTTTTGATTCCAAGGTATAGAAATCTGAGCAACGAGAAAGAAAAGTTATCCTTTACAAGGGGATATAACCTGCAAGGCCACGGCGAACGGCAGGAATGGATCGATAGAAGTTATGCCCTTTCGGGCTTTGGCAAAGATTTTAAAGAAAAACTTACCACTCCTGGCCCTTGGACGGTTTGGATGGCAGGTTGGGGCGAATGCTTGCCTTATCATGAAAATAAGATCTCTTTAAGCACAACACGCGATGATTGGGGAATGCCGGTAGTAGACATCGATTTTTCGTTTAAAGATAACGAAGATAAGATGATGGACGATATTAAGAATACGGCTGCCGAAATGTTGGAGAAGGCGGATTTTAAAGGGATTAATGCCTTTAATTACCATAAACCTGGTGGTTCTACGGTGCATGAAATGGGTACTGCAAGGATGGGAAAAGACCCGAACACTTCTGTGCTTAATAAATTCAATCAAGTACATACTGTTCCAAATGTGTTCGTTACAGACGGCAGTTGTATGACTTCATCTGCCTGTCAAAATCCTTCGCTTACCTACATGGCGTTAACAGCGCGCGCTTGTGCTTATGCGGTGGATCTGTTGAAAAAGGGGGAGTTGGGGTAGAGGGTTAGGCGTTAAGTCGTTTGGACGTTAAGTTGTTTAGGCGTTATGTTGATTATTCGGTTAGGAGTTAGTTGGTTAGTCGTTCATTCGTTAAGTTGTTTTCTTGTCTGAGCCTGTCGAAGACCAATCAAAGGGCAAAAATCAGTAGAAATGGCTATTCTTTGACTACTTGTCCCGACCATTCGGGAAGCTATCATTGACGTTTTCGTATAAACTTTTTATTATCAGTTAATTAAATTATATCTCATTTTTATTACTCGTTCCTTCAGTCTTATAAAAAATGCCCGCCAACTCTTCATTACGTTCTCCTAGCCGGAGGGGCGCCTTACTTTTTTCTTGATAAAAAAGTAACAAAAACTCAAGGCTGGCACCTCTTTGGGTAAAAACTTGCCAAGCTGTTTTATATCGATGCTTCGAGGCCTTTCCCTAGGCTTATTCCCTCGCAAGGTTGCGAATTCTCTTCGTAGCTGCAAAGTGTCCGGCTTCTGCAAGAGCTTCAGGCGTTTTTTCCTCCAAACTGCTGCTAGGCCGGGACTAGCGAGATGGCTATAGCGCGTTGAAAAAACGTCATTTATATAAAATATAAACGTCAAGGTGACGATCCCTTGGTGTTGCGCGTGCTCCACACTGGCGCACTCGCTCGTTATAACGATAGGAAACACCTCACACGCTAAGTACAATTTGAAATACTCCATTTTTTTACCTCTTGCACATCACCCGAACTCGTTTCAGTGTCTTTACTTTGATACCAAGTTTTTTAAGAGCACATGAGCTTAACCAAGTTTGGCACGACCGAAAATTGGAATTACAAAAAAACCTCTTCCTTTTAAGAGAAAGAGGTTTTTAAGTTGATGTAAGAAATGAGAAGTTAGATTTCTTGCAGTAAGTTACTCATTAATAAGTCTTTGTTTCAAACCTTAGGCTTAATCTTAACCTCAACCTCAGTCTTAACCTTCCTTATCTCGATGCACCAACTCCTGGTATTAACGATCTAAATGTTCTTAAATCCGCTACAGCGTCGCTAGCATTTGCTTTATATACGTTGTTAGAATTTTTTATCAGGGTTGTTAGTCCGGCCGAAGACATTTGATTAAGAATTTTATTGTCTCGGTTGTTAAATAACAAGTTGTTGTACACTTGAACTGAAGTATAAACATCATAAAGATCTAATAACCTGCCTTCAAAATATTTAGGCATTCCTGTATTTAATTGTCCAACCGTATTGTTATATACTTTAGCGGTTATACCAGGTTTAAATGCACGCGTTGCTTTTAGCGAAGGAGGCACTTGGAGCTCGAACGCTCCATAACGGGTGGAGTTCCAGACCACATTATTGTATATTTCTACACTACCAGGCTTCGTAATACTACACATCCAAGCCCTAACCATATTACCTTGGTGATTGGTACAGGTATTGTTAAATATTTTCCCGTTGCCTTGGAGATGGAAAATCCCGTTATGGTTACCTTGCTTACTATTTACATTGTTAATCCTATTGTTCGAAATTTCATAATCTTCTGCACAACCTAAAAATACTCCATCGGACAACCCAGGTGAATTTTTTATCGTGCAACTGCTCATCTTAAAGTTCTTAATCAATCCAGTGAATCCGTTGTTGGTTACCGAACCATTTCCACCGAAAAAGGTAGAGATATTGTCTGCAACAATATTAAGCAATTGGATATTGTTCGAATAGCTGCTCGGCTGACCATTGTAGGGCTTATCGGCATGGAAAACCATACAAACATCACCAATATTGGTCATTGTTAAGTTTTTCAGAATAAGGTCGTTAGCTACGTCGTATACGTCCACTGCTCTATACGGACTGTTTAGTATGTCAAAATTCATTAATGTAACGCCAGACATATTGGTAAGGTGTACGCCACCTCCAACAATTTTTACATTATGAGAGCCGTCTACCGTTACATTTTTAAAATTCTTAAATTCGAAGTAAGTGTAAGTGCCTGGCTTAATGGTAAGTTTTTTGTTTGTTAGGCCGTTAAGAATCAGGGCTCCAGAACCAGTACCAACCATATCTATTCCTGAGGTAGGCGGCGTTACTGGTGGTGGTGGCGTAGTCATCGGTGGCAAGGGCGGTGTTACTGGTTTGGTAGGAGGGGGAACAGGTTTCGCTGGTGGAGTTACCGGTTTGGTAGGAGGTGTAACAGGTTTTGTTGGGGGTGATGGCTTGCCAGTCGGCGAGGTGGCCGGTGGTTTTACCACCACAGGCGGATCAAAAGGATTGTTTTTGGCAGTATCTGGCTGTTTGCCTATGTTGAGTGAATCTTTTTTGATAGAATCTCTTATCACGGGTACCGTTGCAACAGTATCTGGATGTAAAATTGTTACGTCGCCACCTGCGGGAGGTACCACAGGAAATTGGTCTTTTTTACAGGAGCCAGTAAGGGTCAAAACGACGAAAATGGGTGTTAATTTACTTACGTGTTTAAAGTGTATTTTCATATAATTGTTTGAATGGTTTTTTTTAAATTGTTTGTTCGACAGTATAACCATCATTTTTAAGTATTGGTATTTATCGACTTTGAAAATTGTTTTAACAATTTTGATAAAAAATGGAAATATTGCGTAAATAGCATGTAAATGGCCTTTTTACAGGTATAAATACTTGGATGAGAACAAAAAACTGACAAAACTGTGACGTTAAAAAGAGCACTTAAAAATGCTTTTTTCGCTAACACGCTGATTGTCTACAGATTAAGAAGACGTTCTACGTAGACAACAAATGTGTCTTGTTGTATTTTTGATAATACATTTTTTGAGATTTTAGCGTTATCGTAAACGAAAAACGCGTAAAAAAGCATCAGATGGAAAAACGGTTGCAAAAAAGATTAAGTTTTGCTTAAAATTTTTCTCTGAAAAGCTTTAAAGAAAATGCGCGGAATCGCAGAAAAAGTGAACCGTTTATTTAATAAAAAAGATTTTCGGAGTAAGCAATAGCCATTGACAAATTTACGCTCTCTTACAAACTTATGCTTGGCGAGTTCTACCAAACCTTCGATGTGCTTTCGCTCCAAAATAGCTTTTTCTTTTTCGGAAATGAGCTGTTCGAAATCTTGAATGAAGATTTCGAGATCTGCGACATATAAACGTTCCAAGATTTCGCTCCATTTTCGTCCATCGTACAGGTTAATTTCGTCAACGCGTTTGTTCCAAAGCCGTTCTAAAGTATAGGCGGCTTTGCTCGGTTGGCTTAATACAATTTTTAAAAACATATACCAGTCGTCGCCAATGTGCAGATCTTCTCTCCACTGGCTGGTTATAAGACTCTTTTTAAAAACAAGAGAGGAAGAGGGAGAAGGGCAGGCCTGAAGATAAACTTTCCGTAGTGCTTTAGCGTTTAAAGTCACCCAACCGTCTTCTGCATTTTCGTTGTAGGGAGCTAAGTAGGGATCTTTTAATAAAAAGTTCCAAGATTCTCCTCCTTTTTCGTCCTGGTCCCAATTGGCGAATACAAAATCAAAATTATCTGATTCTAATTTTTCAACACATTTTTCTAAAAAACTGGGATACCATACATCGTCTGAATCTAAGGTTGCAATAAGATTACCTTTTGCATGCATAAAACCAAGGTTTCTACCAGAAGCTTGGCCGCCATTTTCTTTATAATAATACGACACTTGCGGATATTGGGCTACCAATTCTTTTGTCTCATCAGTAGAGCCATCGTCTGCCACAATTATCTGAATATTCTTATAGGTTTGCGCTAGTAGGCTTTCTATAGCATCTTTAAGCTTATCGGCTCGGTTATAGGTAGTTATTATTACACTTACCAAAGTTATTGGAGTCATTAAGGGATGATTGGGACTATTTCTGAGCGAAAAAAAGGTTAATTAATAAAATATTCTTAAAGCATTTTTTTTAGAATTAGGAAGCAATCTTTCAGCACAGCAGCAGTTTTAGACGGAAACAACAATACGTGCGCCAACATTAAAAACCATCCGAAGTTGAAAGAAATTGCATTGGATAGCAATAATGACAGCGGTAAAAATACGAAATAATACTCATTCATAATTATTTGATGAGGAGTATCTTTTCGAACCAAAATTATAAAAACTTTATAATGAAGAACGTATCGTCTTGACATTACAAAAATTACGTAGAGAATAAGTGCCGCAGTTACGTAGACATCAGCTACTTGAAACAACATGACAGCCAATGCAGAAATTTCCAAGATAAAAATAACAATTTCTATGGGCTTAAATTTAGCTGCGTTTGTAGTAGATGCAAAGGTAGTTGTTCCAGATTTTAGGTCGTTTTCTTTATCAGAAAATTGATGCCATAAAATCCCCCTTAAACCATACGTAAATGACCAAATACCAATTGCAACAGTTAATAACAGGTTAGGTCTATGCCCAAAGAAAAACATCAAATTGATTGCCATCACAAGGCTTGGGAATAAATGAGCGCCAGCTGCATCGCAAAATACGCCCCAAATGCCGCGCTTTTTTAAACGAATCGGTTTTACAGAATATAACGTAAATACGATATAGGTAAGTGCACCAAACAGCATCGAGAGTACATCTGGATAGAGAATGGAGATAACATAAGCACCAAACAAAAGGCATAACAACACGACAGCACTTTGCACCCAAGGGTTTACGTTTGCCATACTATTGCGTTTACCTGCAATGGCGTCTTCTCTAATATCTGTAATGTCATTGATAACACTAACGTAGATTGCGCCAACAATCAATGCCGCAAAAAGTAGCGCGATTCTTGGCAACGCCACTCTAAATGGTTGATGAATGCTGAGCGCGGTAAGGTATGCTACAGACAAGAGCGGTACTAATTTATACTCCCACCATTCGCTATATCTAGTAAATTTTAAAAGGCGCATATTAAAGATTTATGGAAAGCTTGGCTTTATACATGGCGAGGGCTTCTAAACAAAAACCGGTTGTGGTTTCTTCTGAGCCCCATCCTGCCGATTTCGAAGGACCCGTGTAAAAAAGGATGGAACGCCGCCAATATCCTGCCTCGTTTTGGGCAGCTAATAGGGCGATTACAGCATTGTCTAATTCTGGTCCTTTATGTTCGAAATTGAGTAAGGTTGCAATTGCCATCGCATTTTCTAAATCGCTTCTACCAAAGCCACCGTTGGTATTGCCTTTTTTTAACAGGCGCTTTAAAATTAATCCTTTTGCAGGTTCTAAAGCTTTGACTTTGAGATAATTTCTCGACACGAAATAATAGAATACGATTGGGTTTTTATACCATTTATCGCTGTTTTCTTCATTCGATTCTCTAAGTAAATTTGTGAGAAACTTAACGACAACTTCTGTTTTTTCGTTTAGACCAACGTAATATAAAGCGTTTGCATTTACTACGGCATCTATATCCCGTCTTTTAACCTCATGCTTTAGCCAAAAGAAAAGTGCATGGAATGGCCTTTTAAATTCTCGTCCTACCACTTTTAGATTTAAAAAACTGAATGTAGAAGTGTGTCTCAGCACAATCCAAGTATAAAAAAGCCCATTTTTATCTGTATTTTCTAAAAGCAAAGACTTGTTGTCTGGAAAATCTATGCCTAGTTGCTGCAATACAAAACTGGTATAGGCGGTTGTATCAGCATCGGCAGGTACAGCCTTAAAGCGGGCGTTAGATTTAGTGAAAAAATTCCAAAGCCCGCCTCTCATCATCTCATAGGCCAGAAAACTGCCAGACTTCTCTAAAATACAAGCTCTTTTCTCACTTTCTTCTAATTTAAGCAGGCAGCTGGAAATTACCGCGGTACAGAAAACATTGCTCTCCAGGTGACACCATTCTTGCATCTGCTCGTCTGGAGATAAATATGCGCAAAACTCTCCATTTGGAAATTGGTGCTCATACAAATAATCTATTCCCTTAGAAATTGCAATCTGTATGGGTTGCATAAATTGTCTGTCAATAACGTTATCGCTCGTTTGGTGTTTACTCATATTAATTTATCTGTTCTAAAATTAATTCTGCAAAAATTTTCTCTGGGCTTTCTGCTAGAAAGAGCTTCATCTTTTCACAGGCTGCATTGCCCATCTTCTCCCAGTTTTCTCTTGCCTGCCATGCGCTTTCCATAACCTCGTCGAAATCTTTTACATTAGCCTCCCCAATAAAACCAGTTACATTCTCCTCAATAATTTCCGCATTACCGCCTGCGTTCGTTACAATTACTGTTCTTCCCAAACTCATGGCCTCGATTACCGTTAGCGGCAACCCTTCACTTCTGGATGGTAAAATTAACGCGTGATATTGATGCCACAACTCATTTAAGTCGGCTTTAAAGCCTATAAATTCTACGTTTTTTATTTCAAAAAGGGCGCAAAGTTCTTTTAAGGCTTGCTCATCTGGACCCTTACCTATTAAAGAAATGGTTACTGCTCTTTCTTTCCACTTTGAATTACTTAAAATCCTTATCAAAATATCTTGGCCTTTATCTATTACAAAAAGCCGGCCCACGCAGGCTAATTTAAAGCCGTTAATTGTAGAGGGATAGGGCAAAGCCGATGGAATAACCTTAGTCGGATTTAGAATGACTTCAGCATTTTTAAGGCGAATTCCAAATTGTTCTTCAGTAGTTTTTAGATTATGGATAGAAACAAACAGACATTTCTTGGCTTTTAGAAGGGTTTCTCGCATATAGGCGCGATCGCTGTCTTGCGGCCAAAAAAAATCTACCGCTTTATGGCTAACGATAATATACGGGATTTTTAATTTAAGGCATTGATGTGCGTAAACCAACCCATCAAAATTTATACCCTGCGAAATAATGGCAAAATCAATTTTGTCTTTTTTTAGCTGCTTAAAAATACTTTCTGCTAATTTGTTCCATTGATACGTAGCGAGATTAAACTTTTCTGCGATGCGAATAAAAGTGCTTATGGATTTACGATAAATCTTGCCGACCGCTTTTGCTTTTGGAATAATTTCTATGAGTTTAACACCCAGTTTTTTTAACACTTTAAATTTGGGATGTTGAAAATTAATTGTGTTTTTGTAAACAGTAATGTCATTAATGCCCGCAGATAGGAGATGAGGGACGGTTTTTGCCCAAAGCTCCTCGCTTCCGCCCCAATCATCTAAGCAGCATGTTATAATAGCAAGCTTTGTTCCTTGTTTCATGGCTTTTCGTTTAGTACGGCATATTTAAAAAGATCTGAATAAATTCCTGCTGTTGCAAGCAAACTCTTATCTGTGCCATGCTGCACAATCTTACCTTTTGATAGCACGTAAATATAATCGGCATGTTTCACCGCAGAATGCCTGTGGCTAATTACCAGAGCGCTTCTATTTTCTAAATTTTTCCTAAACGAATCCAATAGCTTCTTTTCTGCAATGGCATCTAAGGCACTGGTGGCTTCATCTAAAATAAGCAGTTTTGCCGAACCAAAAAAGGCTCTGGCAATGGCAATCTTTTGCCACTGACCAATGCTTACCTCCATTCCATCTTCGAAAATCCTGCCCATTACAGTTTCGTATTTCTGGGGGAAAAGATCAATAAATTCTGACGCACCAGATTTTTCTGCCGCTTCTTTAATATCTTGAAGATTGTACTCTTTTTTAAGGTCGCCAAAGCGAATATTATCTGCTATGGTTACGTTGTATTTGGAGAAATCTTGAAATACAGGACTGACATATCTACGATAATCGGTGGCATTGAGCGATTTAAGGTCTTTACCACCCAATGTTATACTTCCATCATTTGGCGTATACAGGTTGCACAACAATTTAATCAGCGTAGATTTGCCAGCACCATTTAAGCCGACTACAGCAACTATTTTTCCTTTTGGAATTTTTAAATTGATATTGCTTAGGGTTTGTTTTTTGCTATACGGATATTTAAAAGAAAGGTTATGAAATTCTAAATCGAAGCATTCGTTTTCTGTAATCGCCTGTAAGTTCTCCCCATTATGTTTAGGCGGATTTAAATCTAGAAGTTCGAAAATGCTTACAATAAAAATATTGTTTTGGTATAAAATGGAGATACCACTGGTAAGGTATTGAATAAGCGAGAAAGACTGCGGGAAAATGACCAGAAAGATCAAAATGTCGCCAACGGTAGTTCTACCTGTTATTGCACCTAACGATATATATCCAATACACATAAAAAAGCCTACAGTTGCCAAAGAATTGGTAATCATTTCTAGCCAAGTTCTGCTATAACTTATTTTAAGTCTGGTGGTAAAAACCTCTGTTTTATATTTATTGTACAGATTAGAAAAATAACGACCCAAATCGAACGCTCTAATCTCTTTAGCCGATATATCGGTAGTAATTAAGTTGCTTAGGTAAGATGATTTGCGCTCTAAGGAGGTGTGTTTAATGCGCCAAACGTTCTGTTTGTTTGCAAAGAAAATTCTAACGAACAGCGTGGGGATTAAAAAAAGAACCAAGAGGGGCAGTAAGAACCAGCTGATGGAAAAAATGATAGCGCCAATTGCACAAAGACTCAATAAATTTTTGGCAATTTCTAACATAGTTGTAATCACCAAATTCGGCCTGTCCGATCCGGCTTCCTTCGCTCTACTTAATATGTCGTAATATTCAGGATTTTCATAGTAAGAAAGCTCCAGAGAAACCGCTTTCAGATGGATTTCTTCATCTATGTGATGGGCAACTTTCGTAGATTGTACTTCTATTAAATAGGTGGAAACAGCCCTGGCGATACCATAAAGTATGCTTACCGTGGCTGCAAAAACAACATACTTAATTACATCGCTACTTGCATTTGGATTTGCTGCGTTGAGATGCGAGATTTTATCGACCAAAAGTTTAAGTGCATACAAAGAACCCAAAAACAAAACCGTTTCTACCAAAATCATCACAATAGAAGCGATCATCCAACCTTTGGCCGCAGTCCAAACGAGTGTAAATGTTTTCTTTAAATTTAGATTTGTCCGAAATTTTTTTACTTTTTCAGTAAATTGTCCAATCATGAAAAGGTGTTGAATGCGTTAATCTAAATAAAAATATTCAACGCAAAGATACTTTTATTGAGCTAATAACGAAAGCTCTAAGGGGTTATCAAACTTTGTTGTTTTAAAAACCTGCCATTTATGTCTCAAGTTTTTCTATTTTTACGGCAAAATGAGCTCAGTTTCTATTATTACGGTCAATTTCAATCAGTTCGAGGTAAATATCGATTTTTTAAAGTCGATAAAAGAGCATGCAGGTAGCCATAATCTCGAGCTTATCTTTGTGGATAATGGAAGTTTGGAGCAGCATGAGGCCCTTTACAAAGAAATTTTCCCCGAGCTTATTTACATCCGCTCCGATCAAAATTTAGGCTTTGCCGGTGGGAATAATCTTGGTGTTGCTGTTGCTAAACATAAGCACCTGTTGTTTTTAAACAACGATGTGGAAATTTCTGAGCATTTTATAGATGTGATGGTAGCTAAAATGGAAAGTAATTCTCAAATAGGCCTTTTATCGCCATTAATTCTTTATTTCGATGATCCTGAAACCATTCAATATGCTGGCTTTAGCGAAATGAATTATGTTACCTGTAGAAATACGGGAATTGGTTTTGGTGAAATTAACAAGCAGCAATACGCAACTGATGATAGAGAAACTGGCTATTGCCATGGCGCTGCAATGATGTGTAGAAATGCAGATTTAAAAGAGGTTGGCACGATGGCCGAGAACTATTTTTTGTATTATGAGGAACTGGATTGGTGCGAGCGTTTTAAAAAAGCTGGCAAGAAAATCTGGTTTATCGGCAACACACATATTTTTCATAAGGAATCTATGAGCGTTGGGAAGGAGAGTAGGCTAAAAAGCTATTTTATGACCCGAAATAGGATGCTTTTTATTCGAAAGAATACCGGCTTGCTTAATACAATTGTTTTTTATTGCTACTTCATCGGAATCGCCTCTTTAAAACAGGTATTAATTTATTTGATAAAAAGTCGGACAGATTTAGCTAAATGTGTTTTAGACGGCATTTTATGGAATTTTACGCACTCAAAAAACAGTACACACCTAGGCTTTAAAACAACTCGTTGATGATTCTTATATTTTGGATTTGTTTATTTATAGTAGCTTACACCTTTGTTGGTTATGGGTTTTTACTTTACTTTTTAGTTAAAATAAAACGTGCTATTAAAAAGCAAATCCCATTTCAAAAAGATGTGTTTTTTCCGACCGTTACCTTGTTAATTGCCGCCTATAATGAAGAAGATCTTATTTTAGAAAAAGTGGCAGATTCCCTAGCGCTAAACTATCCCAAAGAAAAACTGCAACTTATTTTCGTTACCGATGGATCTACAGACAATACGCCAACTTTGTTAAGGAATTGCGAAGGCATCACAACGTTGCATGCAGAGGCTAGGAATGGAAAAATGGCCGCAATTAAGCGCGCTATGCCTTTTGTAGAGGGGGAGATTTTGGTTTTTTCTGATGCCAATACATTTTTAAATGCCGATGCGATAAAGGAATTGGTTAAGAACTATCAAAACCCAAAAGTTGGCGCAGTAGCAGGAGAGAAGCGTATTTTGGTTGACGAACATGCCGATGCAAGTGCGGCCGGAGAGGGTTTTTATTGGAAATACGAATCGTTTTTAAAGAAGTTAGATTACCAACTCTATTCTAACGTGGGTGCTGCCGGCGAACTTTTCAGCGTTCGGAAAAGCCTGTATCCGCATGTAGAAAGCGATACCATAATAGACGACCACATGATTGCCATGCGAATTGCCGAAAGCGGCTACATCATCGCCTACGAGCCAGATGCTTATGCCATGGAAACTGCCTCTGCAAACACTAAGGAAGAGTTGAAACGGAAAATTAGGATCGCTGCGGGTGGAATGCAGTCGATTTTAAGGTTGAAAAAAGCAGCTAACCCTTTTAACAATGCAATACTAACTTTTCAGTACATTTCCCATCGGGTGTTACGGTGGACGGTTACACCATTTTTTCTGGTGCTAATATTCGCGTTAAACACGTTCATTTGTGCTAAATACCTAGGGTTCATTTATCAATTTTTGCTCGTGGCTCAAGTGCTATTTTATGTATGTGCATTAATAGGCTGGTACTTTGAGCATAAAAATCTAAAAGTCAAGGCGTTTTTTGTGCCATATTATTTCTGCTTGATGAATTATGCCGTTGCTGCTGGTATTTTTAGGTATTTTAGAAAAGAACAAAGCGCCGCATGGGAGAAATCTATCCGCAAAACCAAGACATCATAGCTATTTCGTTTTCTTGTCATTGTCCCTTTCTGAAACGAAAAATCTAGAACCTTGAATTTCTTTAAATTTGGTGTAGGCAATGCAGCCCATTATCGCAATAAGAATAGCTACCAGGAAAATTTTGGGTCTATTTGGGCTTATTGGAGCAAGCAAAGCAGAGGCCTGTTTTGTTATTTTTCTGTCGGCCCCATCTGTAATATAAGAAATGGAAGTCTTTTCTTTTTGTTGAAGCAAAAAGGTGTAAATATTGCTCTTAATCTGTTGTTGTCTCTGGATATAAACTACATTCTTTTCGGTTTCGGATAGCGAATTTAACATAGAAGAATAGCTATTTGCCCTATTTGAGAGCATGCCAATATCTTTTTTAAACTTGTCTTTAAGTGTTTGTAATCTATCTTTTAACTGGCTTTTAAGTTGTAGCACTTCACTGTTGGTTGATATAGAGCTTTTGTTTTCGCTTTGAGCTACTGTTTTAGCTTGCTGTAAACTTGCCCGTTTTTTATAAAGGGCTTTTACTGTCTGGGTTAAATTTAAATCGTCTATCCCTGCGTTTGAAGGATTTATTCCGCCTTTATTTTCTGGAGATTCGACGTAATTTTGTAATTGAGTTATGATGATTAAATTAATACTCCGTTCGCCCATTTTTTCGTCGACTTGGATTACTTTTTCTAAATAGCGTTTACTCAATTCTCCAAACGCTCCTTTTTCCTTGGCTTGATGCGCCTTCAGTTTTTGCTCGATGGTCAATAATTCTGCCTCGACCAATTCCAATTGATTGTTGATGAACTTTGCAGTATTTACGGCAAGAAGATTGTGCGCCTCGATAGAACGCTCTGTGTAATTTTTAATAATGGTGTTCAAAATAGCTATTGCCCTAATTGGGTTTTCGTCGGTCAACGAAATATTTAAATGATTTGTATCATTAGCTGATGGAATAACAATTATTTTCTTTGATAAAGCGGAAATTGCCTCCTTCGCCGGGAAAAGACTGAAGTAATAGTGCTCCGACTTAATTCGACTAACAAGCATATTTCTCGAAAACATAAGTTCGCCATACGGAGTTTTTACCCATTTGTTATATGGATAGCCTTTGCCATTTATTTCTACCAAATAGTCGTTGAAGTTAAAAGGTATGTTTTCGGTTGCTTTTAACGTACTTATTGTTTCGGTTTTAATTTCTATTGGAGCATTCTTATAAAGAGAAGACTTCTTAAAATTACTTTTAGAAAAAACTTCAGCATACAAACCTAATTGCTCAACCGCCTGATAGAGTGCTACTTCTGATGTAATGGTTTTAGATGCATCGGCTATGTTCTGAATCGCTTTAGCTTTTTCACCGTTAGGACTGTTAAAAACCTCCGCGCTTGCCTTGTAAATTTTTGGCGTAATTCTAATATAAAGCCATGCACAAAAAACCGCTAGGATCAACAAGAATAAAAAAGCCGCCCAAAAGCGGTTGAAAGTCTTTTTCAGAGTAGGTTTTGCTCCCTGCTTGTCTGTCTCGTTTTTGTTTGTCACGTTATGATGATTGATCGAGCATTAATTTAAGTGCTAAATACTATCGGAATCTATCTTGTATACGTTATTTTAATGAAAACAGTTTCCTATTTATTGAAATTAGATTTCGCAGAGCCCATTGGCTTGCTGGAAATTAAATCTTTACAAGATTCCTGTTAAAAAACTACAACCTATATGTTTACTTACGATGGTGGTAAATCTAAATTACCCAAATTTTCGTAAGTATCCATTAAAAAACTAAAAACTACAATATTATGAAAACGAAAATTTTTACAGGATTGGCCATGGTTTGTTTGTTCTTAACGGTTAAAGCAAACACAAACAATGCAAAACGAGTTTTAGCCAATTCAACTTCTGCTGCTACGTTGAGTGCTTTAACAAAGAATGTAGAGTACGGATTTGATAGGGCTAACGTGCAGGATGACTATTATGCAAATTTAGATCAATTGGCAAAAGTAATGTTAAAGGAAGATTACGCCGTATCTTTAAAAGGTTATGCGGATGAAATTGGTGCATACAAATACAATTGGGTACTGTCTGACAAGCGTGCTAATAGTGTAAAGGATTATCTGGTAAGTAAGGGAGTACAGCAAAGCAGAATCATTACTACACCTTTTGGAAGTACTGAGCCAATAGCTAGCAACCAAACTGAAGAAGGTAGACAAAAGAACAGAAGAGTTGAAATATCTCTAAAAAAAATAAATGAGTAGCTTTATAAAGTATCGACTATAAACTTTAAAATTAAAAGAGAAGCTGAAAATGCTTCTCTTTTTTTATCGGTCAATTGCTCGTAATTCTCTTTTTTTTCTAAAATTCTTTTGTCATTCTGAGCCTGTCGAAGAAATTAAAAATTACAAAAACCAACAAAACGGCGATTCTTCTACTAGTTGTCCCTACCATTCAGGAAGCTATCATTGACGTTTTTATGTAATTAATTTATTTTCAGTTAATTAACTCATATCCCATTTTTATTACTCGTCACTTCCGTCTTGCCAAAACGGACCAAAGCCCTGCGGTGTCCTATCGGACTAAAATCCTAATTTTTTTTGACCAAAAATAGCCAAACCGAGCCTTTGGCGAGCTCATGAATACAGCAAAAACAATGAATGTTAATGAATAAACCGAGCATTTCTGCGAGCTATTGAACGCATTCAATCAATAACCACCCTTAAATAACTCAAGGCTTGGATTTCTTTGGGTAAAAATTCGCCGAACCGTTTCTCACATAATTTGAGTTAAATCTCAAAACAAGGTACTGGTTTCATTATTCTCTACATGTTAGATGTTTCCTTTCGGCGAAATGACGACGCCAAGATTCTCAAGTTAATGATTATGAGTTGCGCGTTTTGCTGCTGCTTTTTTTTTTAGTAATTTATTTTTATTCTCTGAAAACTACGTGTCACGGCGCTTTAAGCCCGATTAGTCCATTTTGGAAATTTATTATGAGACAAAATCAAACAAGAATGAGAAGTTTTAGCTAATCAACATGTTTATAAAACAACGTTCTTTGGTATAAGGAATCTAGCCAAATTCTGAAACTAAATACAAATTAGACCAAACAACGTAATTATGAGAAGAAGATTACTTCATTTTAACGGAAGTGTGTTTGGGCGTGAGCCAAAAGTTTTCCATCCTTCTTGGATAAGCAAATGCGCTTTCATGCTATTATGCTTCTGTCTGCTATCGCTCGGTGCGATGGCACAAAACAAGGTAACTGGTAAAGTTACCGATTCAAAAGGTGAAACCTTAGTTGGTGTTACCATTGCCGTTAAGGGCACAAAAACAGGAACCAGTACGGATGCAAACGGAAATTACAGCATTGAGGCTCCCTCAAATGCTACGCTCTTATTTGCTTACGTGGGCTATGTTGCCCAAAACATCCCTTTAAACGGGCGAACTACAATTAATGTTCAACTGAAAGACGATCAGCAAGCTTTGGATGAGGTAGTAGTTACCGGTTATGGAACTCAGAAAAAGGAATCCATTACAGGGGCTATTTCTGGCGTTACTTCTAAGGATATAGATAGGGTACATGCCGGGGCGAATGTAAGCACTGCACTTGCAGGCAAAATTCCTGGTGTAACCTTCCGTCAATCAGACGGTAGACCAGGTTCTAGTGCTAGCATCCAAATACGTAATATGGGTGATCCATTGTACGTAATAGATGGGATACAGCAAGATGCCGGACAGTTTAACAATTTAAACCCCAACGACATTGAAAGTATCAACGTATTAAAAGATGCCTCTGCAGCTATTTACGGAGTACGTGCAGCTAACGGCGTTGTGGTGGTAACCACTAAAAAGGGTACAGGCGAAACCAGAATTAACATAGATGGCTATCTAGGTTTCCAAAGCTTTACCCGTTTTCCACATGTTACCAGTAATTCTTACGATTATGCAAGATATTTAGCCGAAGCACAAGTGAATCAGGGCAACACGCCATCGTATTCTCCAGATGATTTAACCAAATTTCAGGCAGGTACAGATCCTGCATATCGCAGCTTCGATTGGAGATCTTATGTTTTGAGTAACGATGGCGCACCACAAAATTTTGTGAATGTTAACTTTACAGGAGGATCAGAAAAAGTTAAATACTACATTTCTGCCGCAAACGTTTATCAAAATTCCCAGTTGGGTAAAGAGTTTTTCTTTAATAGGTCTAACATACAATCTAACGTTCAGGCGCAAGTTGCCAACGGTTTAAAGGTTAGTTTAGATTTAAATGGCCGTGTAGAGAGTGTAGAAAATCCTGGCGTACCGGGTGGCGATGATTATTTCTTAGCGAGATTTGCCGTATTGCGTAACTTGCCGACAGAAAGGCCTTACGCAAATGACAACCCTTTGTATTTAAATAAGATTAGCAATACAGAATCTAATTACGCATTTTTAAACGATAAACTTGCCGGAAAATTTAGGAGTGATTGGCGCGTATTACAGACCAATTTCAATGCAGAGTATGATGTTCCATGGGTAAAGGGCCTAACAGCAAAAGGAACTTATTCCTATTATGTTGCAGATAGACTGTTGAACAACCAAGAATATACGTATAAGGCATACACCTATCGCCCAGCAACCGATACTTATGATGTTACTGGAGGAAGTACCAACCCTTGGAGAGAACGCGAACAACGTAAGGAATTTGCAACTACTTCTCAATTTCAGCTTACCTACAAAAATACCTTTGGGTTACATAGCATTAATGCAACCGCTGTTGCAGAACGTTTAACCAATAGGCATTTAAGAAACTGGGTGCATGCAAATCCTATTTCAAATAGCCTGCCTTTAATTTACTATCCAATTATAGATCAGTATCAAGACAGTGATACCAAAGAGGCTCGCGTTGGCTACGTTGGAAAGATCGATTATAGCTATGCAGGCAAATATTATGTTTCTGGCTATTTCCGTAGAGATGCCAACTACCTTTTCCGTCCAGATAGTAGGGTAGGATTTTTCCCAGGGTTTTCTGCAGGTTGGAGAATTACCGAAGAAAAGTTTATGAAAAACCTTTTGGGGGAAAACTCTGTGTTGAACGATTTGAAGTTTAGAGGTTCTTACGGATTATTGGGAGATGATAGAAATACGGTTGAGCCTTATGCTTACCTTCCAGGATACAACTATAATCAAGGCACTGCTATTATCGATGGCAATTCTGTAATTGTTTCTAGAGATAAGGGATTACCAATTACCAGAATTTCTTGGACCAAGAGTTTGATAACCGATTTTGGCGTTGATTTTTCTATGTTCAATACCAAATTAACTGGTTCGGCAGATTATTTTTATAGAAAGCGAACAGGATTGATTGGTCCTAAAAACGACATTACGTTGCCGGTTGAACTGGGATACAATTTGCCAAATGAGAATATCAACAGCGACTCTAACGAAGGTGTTGAAGGCTCGTTAAGCTACCAAACCAAAATTGGAGAGGTTGGCCTAAATATTGGTGGAAACGTTTCATATTCTCGAGCCAAATTTATCAGCTCTTACAACCCCTTGTTCTTTAACTCACTAGATCAATATCGAAATTCTTCTGAAAATAGGTACCGGGATATAACCTGGGGCATGGTGGCTACCGGTCAGTTCGAATCTCAAGACCAGATCAATAATTACCCGGTAAACATTGATGGAAAGGGAAATAGAACATTGTTGCCCGGAGATATTATCTATAAAGATCAAAATGGTGATGGAATAATAAACGGCTTAGATGAAAGACCAATTGGTTATGGGTATGGAACACAGCCTAACATTAACTTTGGTTTCAATTTTGCCGTTAACTATAAATCATTCGATTTTCATGCTGATTTCTCTGGCGCCTCTGGCTATACATGGTTTCAGAATTACGAGACCAGATGGCCGTTCCAAAATAATGGAAATTTTAACACCATCTTCGCAGACAGGTGGCATAGGGCAGACCCTTACGACATAAGCAGCGCCTGGATTCCAGGGAAATATCCTGCATTAAGGGTTAATCCTGGCTTCGGTTTAAGCGATTATTCAGTTGGCGGTCAACAAAATTCTACTTTTTGGCTACATAACGTGAGCTATCTACGTGCCAGAACAATAGAATTGGGCTATTCGCTGCCAGACAAATGGGTAAAATATGTTAAGATGAAAAAAGCGAGGTTTTACATCAACGCATACAATCTGTTCTCATTTGACAACCTAAAGCAATATTCAATTGATCCTGAGGTTTCGGATGATAATGGTTTGCAATTTCCTCAAAATAGGATCATTAACGTAGGCACAAACATCACGTTTTAAGGCGTTTCAATTTTAATTTATTCAAATGAAAAAGATATTTATAATTACAGCAGGAGTCTTTCTTTTGACGATTGGTTCCTGTAAGAAAGACAGCGAATTCTTGGACATTCCGCCAATTTCGATTTTGACAACCGAGACAACTTTCTCAGATCCCGCATTGGTGCTTTCTGTGCTAGGCGACCTGTATAACAGAGAGGTGGATTTCTCCTCATTAGATAATGGCTGGCGGTCTTTTGCCGATTTTAGCGAATCTTTCCCGTCAGAAAATGGCAGTTATTTCCTCGTTCAAAGAACTGGGTGGGGTTATGGCGAATGGGGGCTTTGGGATTATGGCTATATGCGAGATCTTAACCTGTTTATCAAACGGGCAACCGAGGCAACGAAACTTACAGAAGCAGACAAAAAGGAGTTTCTGGCCGAAGGACGTTTTTTAAGAGCGAGCCATTATTTCGAGATGGTAAAAAGGATGGGCGGCGTCCCGCTAATTACCGATCCAACAGAGTATGATTTTAGTGGTGATATTACCAAGTTCCAAACCCCTCGGGCCAAAGAATCTGAAGTATACGATTTTATCATCAGCGAGTGCGAGGCAATTAAGAATGATCTTCCTAAAAACTCAAATGAGAAAACTCGTGCAACAGCTGCCGCTGCTTTGGCCATGGAATCTCGCGCTGCCTTATATGCAGGGTCAATTGCAAAATATGGCGCAACAACTCCTCAGGTTTCTTTATCTGGCGGCGAAGTTGGAATTCCTGCAAGCATGGCAAATGGCTATTACCAAAAATCACTTGCGGCTTCGCAATCCATTATTAATGGCGAAGTTGGCAACTATAAGCTATATCAAATATATCCTAATTTAGCAGACAACTTTGCAAATATATTTTTAGATAAGTCAAGTGTAAATCAAGAGTCTATTTTTATAGAAGACTTTAAGGTTGGTGGAAAGACCCATGGTTTTACTACCAATGATCAACCTTATTCAATCTCTGATGAGGGCGCCGATGCAGGTAGATTGAATCCATCTTTGAATTTGGCAGAATCATTTGAGAAGTTGGACAATACGTTTGCGCCTTTTGCAACGGTAGATGGCAGCGGAAACCCTATTTACTATGCCAATCAGCCCGATATTTTTGCTGGTAGAGACGCCCGTATGGAAGGAACAATATTAGTTCCTGGCCGGCAATTTAAAGGTACAACTGTAGATATTTGGGGAGGCTACTTATTGGCAAACGGCTCTATTTTTACTGCGGGCGATGCTTCACAGTTAAAAGAGCTACCTGGAACTACTGTAAAGGTTCAGGTTGTGGGACAAGATGGCCCCATTAATGGTTTAGAGCTTAGAACACAAAGTGGTTTCTATATCCGCAAGTACTTAGACCCAACAGTAGGGTCGGGTAGAAGAGGGAGAGGTAGTGAAACAGCTTTTATCCGTTACCGTTTTGGCGAGGTGTTGCTAAACGCAGCAGAAGCCTCGTTTGAATTGGGAGACAAAGCAACAGCAGCCACCTATATGAACCGCGTAAGAGCAAGGGCTGGTTTAATTATTCCACTAACCGCCGGAGATATTACTTTTGATAGGGTAGTTCATGAACGTAGAGCAGAGCTTTCTTTTGAAGGCCATACTTTGTTTGATATGAAAAGATGGAGAATTGCCCATATAGTTTGGGACGGACAGCCAGAAAGTAAAACAGATTTGCTTACAAATATTGGTAAGGCAAAAGATAGGAACACGCAACCTTGGGGATTATGGCCGTATAAATACTATAATCCTGGCAACCCAAATAACGGCAAATGGGTGTACAGGGAAGTGTTGCCAAATGCGGTTACCGGAAGTAATAGGTTTCAGTTTGGTAATTATTATTCGCAAATTGGTGATAACATAATTAGTGCAAATCCAAAAATTGTGAGACAGCCGAACCAATAATTTTTAATTTTTAAAATAGAAATCATGAGAATAAAAATTCAGCACGTCTTATTATGTTGTTTCATTCTTGCAATAGCGGCATGTAAAAAAGATAATTACAGTGCGCCAAGTGTAAAGTTAACAGGTCAGCTAACGTACAAAGGAAGTCCAATTGGCTTGGAATATAATCAAGTTCCTTTTAATCTGTTTCAGGCCGGTTTTGGGAAAAAAGGATCCGTTGATGCAACGTTTGCGCAAGATGGTTCTTATTCGAGCCTACTTTTTGCAGGCGACTATCAGTTTATTATTCCTAACAATCAAGGGCCATTCCGTTGGAACGAGAATGCCTCGGGAAACAGAGATACGGTTAACGTACAACTGCAGGGCGACAAAGTAATGGACATTGAAGTTACCCCTTTTTATATGGTTAGAGATGCACAAATTACTGCAGCAAGCGGTATGGCGAAGGCAACTTTTAAAATAGAAAAAGTGATAACTGATGCAAATGCAAAAAACATAGGCAGCGTAACGCTTTACATTAACAGAACCCAGTTTGTATCTGGCGCAGACAATATTAAATCGGCCAGTATAAATGGCGCAGACATTGTCGATTTAAATAATGTGAGTTTAAGCGTAGCCATTCCTGAAATTGTGCCTGCACAGAATTATGTATTTGCCAGGGTGGGAATCAAAATTGACGGGGTAGAGGATATGATTTTCTCACCGCTTCAAAAAATAACCTATTAAACAAAAAAAGGCGCTAATGCCTCATTTTAAATTTTAAGGCCATCAAATTTTCGATGGCCTTATTTTTAGTATTTTAAACACATGATGAAAAAAACAACCCACTACGCAGTGGCAGTCGTCGCGCTGAGTTTTGCTGCATTTACAGCAAAAGCGCAAGAGAACAAAGATTGGCAGATTAACAAAACCCATATCTTAACCGAATGGGCAAGTAAAGTAAACCCAGCTTCGCCATTGCCAGAATATCCGCGTCCGCTATTAGAGCGTGGCAATTGGAAAAATTTAAACGGTCTTTGGGAATACGCAATTACCGCAAAAGATGCCCCTCAACCGCATAAATTTGATGGTAAGATATTGGTTCCGTTTGCGGTAGAATCTGCCCTATCGGGCGTAGCAAAAACTGTTGGCAAAGACAGTACGCTGTGGTATAAGAATACAGTAACGATTTCATCCGCCATGCGAAAAAACAATGTATTGCTGCATTTTGGAGCTGTAGATTGGAGAACTGAAGTATTTGTAAATGGTAAGAAAGCAGGAATGCATGAGGGCGGGTTTGATCCTTTTACCTTTAACATTACCCCTTTCTTAAAAGGTGGAAGTAAGCAAGAAGTTGTAGTTAAGGTTTGGGATCCAACCACAGATGGGCCACAACCAGTGGGCAAGCAACGCGTAACCCCAGAAGGTATTTGGTACACACCTGTTACCGGAATTTGGCAAACGGTTTGGTTAGAGGCCGTACCAAAAAGCTATATCGAAAGCACAAAACAAACGCCAGATATCGGCTCGAAAACGTTAAACTTTAGTGCCGATGTGGTAAATGCAAAACCTGGCGACAAGATTAAAGTAACCGCTTGGGATGGCGACAACAAAGTTGCTGAGCAGGAAGTTAACCCTGGCGAAATGGCTTCTATTGCTATTCCCAACCAAAAATTATGGTCGCCAGACAGCCCGTTTTTATACGGACTTAAGTTTTCTCTAATCAGCAACGGCAAGGTAGAAGATGAAGCAAAAAGTTACTTCGCCATGCGGAAAAGTGCTTTGGGCAAAGATGCAAACGGCATAGAGCGCATGCAGCTCAACAATAAATTTGTTTTCCAATATGGCCCGTTAGATCAAGGTTGGTGGCCAGATGGATTATATACTCCGCCAACATACGATGCCATGAATTTCGACATTATAAAGCTTAAAGAAATGGGCTTCAACATGATTAGAAAGCACATTAAAGTAGAACCCGCAAGGTATTATTACGAATGTGATAAATTAGGTATGTTGTTATGGCAAGATATGCCTAGTGGCGATTACGGTGATCACTGGGCAAATAGGCCAGGTGTTTATGAAGGCCCAACAGATAAAAATAGAACAGCAGAATCTGAGGGATATTATAGAAAAGAGTGGAAAGCGATCATGACCGCACTGCACAATTATCCTAGTATTGTGGTTTGGACACCGTTTAACGAAGCTTGGGGTCAGTTTAAAACCATTGAGATTACAGAATGGACCAAAAAAATGGATCCATCTCGTTTGGTAAACAGTGCAAGTGGTGGCAACTTTTTCGATACTGGAGACATTGTAGATTTGCACAACTACCCGCAACCCGCTATGCCAAGAGCAGAGATTTTTGGAAAAACAAAAGCAGTTGTTTTAGGAGAGTTTGGCGGTTTAGGACTTCCAGTACCAGACCATACTTGGAAAAAAGATAAAAACTGGGGCTATCAAACTTTTAAAACTCCAGAAGAGATGTTCAAAAAGTACGCCTCGTTTATGGATGATATGAAAGGCTTGATAGAAAAAGGACTTTCTGCAGCTGTTTACACCCAAACTACCGATGTAGAAAATGAAACAAATGGCTTTATGACTTACGATAGAAAAGTAATAAAAATGCCAATCGCCGATTTAAATAGAGTTAATTCTGCTTTATATAAAGTAGAAGTAAAATAATTTTATAAGTAATTTTTGGTTGATTAAGCTTCCGGATTAATTTCTGGAGGCTTTTTTTGTGGAAAAGTAAAAAAGAGGAAATCAGCTATTTCGCAATAAAAGAACAGAGCCTAGTAAATGTCTGAATCAGGATTAGCCAGGTTACTTGATTAGAGGATTTCTTTATATGGCGTAATTTAATCCATTAATCTTTAAATCTTAGCAATCTTAATTCAGCCAGTTTACCGCGTTCAATTTCGAGATTAAAGAGCAAGGAACAAAGAGCAAAGATTTGCATAAATGTTTGCAATTGATGAGCCAATTTACTGGGTTTAAAGATTTCTTTCTATTCCCATTATCATACGCTTCCTGAAGTATGCTAATTTCTTTTTGAACGAAAAATAGCTGACTTCAATTGCACCTCATTTCCCATAACTTTTATTTCTTCTCGTACTAAACTTATCGACACAGAAATTTGCCAAAAGCCTGCCTTGCTCCACACCATTAGTTATAGCGGGCATGTAATGAATTCCTCCATAAAACCGGCTGATTGCCGCTTCGCTAGAAGCATCGAAAAAACTCTTAAAATGTCTAACCGGCAACCCAAATTCTACTTCGGTAGAGTCGGCAAAAGCAAAATGATCGCCGTACATTTTGGTTAATGCAACCGCTGCCGCGGTAGAAGCTACGCTATGTCCACTGGTATATTCTGGAAAAGGTGGGGTTTGCAATAAGGGCATCCATTTCTCATCAATATATTGGTTGATGTAAGTTTCGGGCCTAATGGTATTACTCCTATATTTTTCATCCCAACAACTTATAAAAGAATCGTACAGCACAACCGAAATATATGCATAAGTTTCTGCAGTTTGAACGTAATCTACTTTTGTCTTTTTTGTAGTTAAGCCAGCAATATTCATCCAGTGCCCTCCCGGAGATATTTTTTTAGAAGCGTACATAATATGTCCCTGCGTAGTAACCTTAAACGGGTTGCAATCCCAAAACTTGGCAACATCGGTTCGCTTTTTAACTGAGCTATCTAGCGCATTTTTAACAGTCATGGCACATTTGTAGAATTCGCTACCAGGTTCTTTAGAAAATGTTGGGGGTGGTACTGGCTTAAACTGCGAGGCAGAATCTATCAGCATTAGGCGCATTTTATCCCAGTTTGGTTCTATCGCTTTCATGTAAGCAGGTGGCGTTGGTTGCCAAGCGCCTTCGGCAACGCTCACATTATATTGAGACATTGATCGGGTTTCTATGTATTTGTCTTTTTTCGCCCAGGCCAATATGGCGTCTGCAATTTCTTGTCCAAATGCAATTGAGTTTGCATACACTTCATCTGGTATGCCATTTTCCTTAAATTCTTGAGTAATGTTTTCATCAAATTTGCTAACAGTTGCTTCAGAGGTAATCAGTTTTTGTCCTACCATCAGCACGGCATGCACGGCCGCCAGGTTAAAACAATATTTTTTATTTTTATCTGGTTTTGGAAGTTCTTTCAGTCCATTTAATTGATTGGCCAAACTTAAAAACTTGTCTTTTTTATCTCCGTTAATGGCGGCTTCGTATGCGGCAACGCTAATGTAGGCATAAGTTCTACTTGCTACAGGTGGCGAGTAAATGTCGTGCACCATAACATCGGTAATTTCTTTTATCGACCTCCGGATGTATTCAGGATTTTCGGATGCTTTTTTCCAGCTTTTATCGTTGAGGTTGCAAGAGCCGAAAAACACGGGCAATAAAGCAATTAAAAATAATAGTACTTTAGAAAAAGAAGGTTGGTTTTTATATTTGGTAATCATGTTTTCAAATTTAAGTTTAATCTTTTTAAAATGAAAGATTTAGCGGCTTTAAAACGGCAAAAAAAAACTATTAAATAAAACAGATTTTTTTGCAGATATGTTTGATGTTTAGGCTACAATGGTTTATATTTAGTGCTTTAGCTTTAACCAAATAAATCCTAACTACTCAATGTCTATTAGCACCAAATGCAAGTTTTTATGTCTAAGCGTTTGCAGTTTTATCTTTCTTTATTCCTGTAAAAACGAACATAAAAATACACTTTTCAACTTGCTGCCTTCCTCAAAAACAGGTATCGATTTTAATAATAAAATTACCGAAAGCGACAGTATAAATATTCTTACCAAACCGTACTTGTACAACGGCGCAGGTGTTGGAGTTGGCGATTTTAATAACGACGGCAAACAAGATCTTTTTTTTGCTGGCAATATGGTAGAAAGTAAATTGTACCTTAACAAAGGCGACTTAAAGTTTGATGACATTACTAAAAATGCAGGAATAAATACTGCTGGCAAATGGTGTGCTGGCGTAGCTGTAGTAGATATAAATAACGACGGTTGGCAAGATATTTATGTATGCGCTTCTTTTAACACCGACGCAAATAAGCGTAAAAACATGCTTTTTGTCAATCAGGGGTTAAACAAAGATGGCGTGCCGACTTTTAAAGAAGAGGCGCAGAAATATGGAATAGCCGATTCTGGTTACAGCACACAAGGTGTCTTTTTTGATTATGACAACGATGGCCTTTTAGATTTATACGTGCTTACCAACGTTTTAGATGATGGAACTCGAGTAGAATATAGGCCAAAAGTAGAGGACGGTTCTGCGGCAAATACAGATCGACTTTACCACAACAATGGCGATGGAACGTTTACCAACGTGAGCAAAAAAGCAGGAATCGTGTTCGAAGGTTTTGGTAATTCGGTTTCGGTAGCAGACATTAATAACGATGGTTATCCTGATATTTATGTTGGTAACGATTTTATTTCGAACGATCTTTTATACATCAACAACAAAAACGGCACATTTACCAACCATGCCAAAGATTATTTTAAACATACAGGTTGGTCTGTTATGGGGTCTGATATTGTAGATGTAAACAACGACGGCGAGCCAGATTTAATTTCTTTGGAAATGTTACCCGAAGGAAATTCGAGAAAGAAAACCATGTTGATGGGCGACAACTACATCACCTACATCAACAACAATAAATTTAGTTACGATCCACAATATATTAGAAACGTTTTTCAGCTTAATCAGGGCGAAACTCCGCTCGGGCATCCGCAGTTTGGCGATGTAGCTTATCAGGCTGGTATCTACGAAACAGATTGGAGTTGGGCGCCCTTAGTTGCCGATTTTGATAACGATGGTTACCGTGATATGGTTTTTACAAACGGGTATCCGAGAGATGTTACAGACCTAGACCATGCTTTATATAGCAATGGGCAAAATACTGTAAAAGAGGTTACTACACTTGCTGCTGCAGATTCTTTTCCGGTGGTAAAGATTGCGAGTTATGCTTTTAAAAATATTAAAGGAGATCGTTTTGATGACTCATCAAAAAAATGGGGAATTACACAACCTGGCTTTTCTACAGGTGGCGTTTATGTAGATTTAGATAATGACGGCGATTTAGATATGGTTGTAAATAATATTGACGATGAAGCTTTTGTTTATGAGAATACGTTAAAAAGCAAAGACAAAAAAGACGATGCACAACATTATCTTAACGTAAAATTTAACGGTAATAAAAATAACATCAATGGCATAGGCGCTGCCGTAAGAATTTATTATAATGGCAAGCAGCAATATTATGATCAACAGCCAACCCGAGGCTATATGTCTACGCATGAAGATATTGGGCATTTTGGTTTAGGTAGTGTAAAGGCTTTAGATTCTTTGCGCATCCGTTGGTCCGATGGGAAAACCCAGGTATTAACTAATGTTAAGTTGGATCAAACGCTAGTTTTAAAATATACCGAAGCGGCTGGCTTTATACCTGCCGGTATTCCTTTTAACGGGGTTAGAGCATTTTCAGAAGTTTCTAAGTCGTTGGGGATAAATTTTAAGCACCAAGAAAAGGATGCAATCGACTATAACATTCAGCGCACTTTGCCTCATAAGTTAAGTCAGTATGGGCCGTGTTTGGCTGTTGGCGATATAGATAACAATGGTTATGATGATTTTTTTATTGGCGGTGCAGCTGGCAATCAGGGGGTGTTTTACATGCAAACCAGCAACGGGACTTTTACCTTAGATGAGTCTAGGTTTATCGACGAGAATTATAAAGAGGAAGAAGATATGGGCGCTATTTTGTTCGATGCAAATGGCGATGGATATTTGGATTTATACGTGGCCAGTGGAAGTTATGAATTTCCAAAAGAGCATAGTTCTGCGCAAGATCGTCTCTACATCAATAACGGCAAAGGAAAATTTAAAAAGGATTTATCGGCCTTGCCAAACCAATACGACAATTCCTCTACCGTGCGTGCAGCAGATTTTGATGGCGATGGCGATTTAGATTTGTTTGTTGGCGGGCGATCGGTTTCTGGCGCTTATCCGTCTGCACCAAACAGTCATTTATTGGTTAACAATGGTGGCAAATTTGTAGATGAGACAGAAAAACTTTGTCCGGGGCTAGAGAAATCGGGCATGATTACCGACGCAATTTTCTCTGATTTTGATGGCGATGGAAAGGTAGATCTTATTACTGTTGGGGAATGGATGCCGATGAATTTCTACAAAAATAATGGGCATGGTTTTACAAAGGTAGAAAATACGGGTGTACAAACGCATGTTGGTTGGTGGAATAGCATAGTAGCAGGAGATTTTAACCAGGATGGAAAGATGGATTATGCAGCCGGTAATTTAGGTCAAAACTCCAATTATAAAGCTTCATTTAAAGAACCAATGACCATTATTGGGAAAGATATAGATGGAAATGGGTCTTTCGACGCCATGATTTTCTGTTACTCAAAAGCAGACGATGGCAGTAAAAAACAGTTTCCAATGAACACGAGAGATGATATGATTAGTCAAGTGTTGAGCATTAGAAAGAAATTTCCGACTTATAAAGCTTTCGGCGCTGCTACAATGAACGATATTTGGAGCGACGCAGACAAAAAAGGAGCGATAATTTTTAACGCGACGGATATGAATAGCAGCATAATGATTAATAAGGGTGGCGGTAATTTTGAGGTTAAAGCATTGCCGATGGCTGCCCAAGAAGCGCCAGTATATGGTATGTGCGCAACTGATGTAGATCACGATGGAAATTTAGATCTGGTAATGGTTGGGAACGATTACGGTATGGAACCTTTTACCGGCAGACACGATGCCATGTTTGGCCTTTATTTAAGAGGCGATGGTAAAGGAAATTTTGCCAAAACAAGCATTAATAAAAGTGGCTTTTATGTAGCCGGAGATGGAAAAGCCTTAGCTCAATTGCATTCTGCAAAGGGTTATAACCTGCTTATTGCGAGCCAAAATCAAGACAGTTTAAAGGTTTTTAAGCCAAATAAAAACAAAAGCGAAACGCGATGGATAAAGCTACAACCAGAAGATTTCTTGGTAGAAAGTACCATTAACGGCAAAGTAACTAAGAAAGAGCTTTACTATGGTTCTACTTTTTTAAGCCAATCTACTAGAATGTTTCCTGTTGATGAAAAAGCCAGCGCAATTAATATTTACAGTTTTAATGGCAAGAAAAGGAAAATAAAGTAAGGTTTCTGGTTACGATATGTGATTTGCAAAAATTTAGGTGTTTTTGGAAACTAGCGCTCGGCGCTAAAATATTTTAAAAGATGTTGCAAAGGGGTTCCTTACGTCGAAATGTGTTGGGCGCGTAGGTTATAGGCAACGAGCTACCTAGTGTTTCGCACGCGCTCTAGCCAACCAAGTGGGGATCGGCCTATGTCATTAACTTAACGGTTTCGTCTTTTGAACGTAGTGAAAAATCTCACAACCAGGCGCAGATTTTTGTTATTAACTACATGTGAGATGTCTCCTATCGTCACGAGCCGCCAAGATTCTTAAGTTAAAGACATTGCCCAAACCCCTCCTAAGAGAAGAATGGGAGCTTAATTTACGGTGAATTGTGTCCTCTGATTTCTGACATCCGACTTCTGATTTCCCTCTGAGCGTTTTCCCCTCCAAACTGCTGCTAGGCCGATCCCACCAAGTTGGAAATAGCAGTTGCTGAATACAATGTAGCTAAGCGATTTGCCCAAAACCAAATACCTAACGCCTAACGCCTTTCGTGTAATATCCTTTCTACAATTTTTTCTAATTTTTAAATTTCGCAAACAAGGGTCGGCTTATCAATCATTACTAGGCACTAAGCAATCTCTAAAACTTAAGCAAGTCAAATATTTTGAGACGAAATGACGTCAATTTGAGATGTTTTTTGGTAGGAAAGTTGCGGCAAACCTGTATTTTCGGAGATTGTGATTTAGCACATGGTACTTTCTTACCAAGAAAAGCGCTCCTCTATAGAAGTGGCGCAGCTTGTATTTAAAGATGGTACTTTGGTTGCAAAACGAAACGAAGATTTTGATTTTTGGTTGGGAGATAAATAAATTTAGGACAGTCTTTAACCACAATAATTTTATAAGCATGAGGAACTGCAGGTTAATCTTCTTAATAACTCTATTTTTTATTACAGCAATTTTTCAGTTGCGCGCTCAAACCTTCACCAATCCGCTGCTGCATTCGGGGCCAGATCCGTACAGCCTATATAAAGATGGCTATTATTATTACACCAGTACGCTGGGCAATAAATTGGGCCTCTGGAAAACAAAGAATATTGCAGATTTAAAAAGTGCAACTTATAAAACAGTATATCAGCCGCCCGCTGGTATGTTGTATTCTAAAGAACTTTGGGCGCCAGAAATTCAATATTTAAACAATAAATGGTACATGTATTTTGCCGCAGATGATGGTTTAAACGACCACCATAGAATGTACGTGGTAGAAAATTCATCTGCTGATCCTTTAAGCGGTACCTGGGTTTTTAAAGGCAAACTCGCTGCTCAGTCAGACAAGTGGGCGATAGACGGCGACGTTTTTAAATTACATGAACAGCTTTATATGATTTGGTCTGGATGGGAGGGAGATGTAAATGGACAACAAAATATCTATATCGTAAAAATGAAAAATCCATGGATAATTGAGGGGGAGAGGACAAAGATTTCGAGTCCAGAATTTGCCTGGGAAAAATACGGCGACTTGAAAGAACCAAAGCTTAAGCACGTAAATGTAAATGAAGGTCCCCAATTTTTGGCTCATGGCGATAAGGTATTTGTAATTTATTCTGCGAGTGGCTGTTGGACAGATCACTATGCGCTTGGTATGTTGAGCGCAAAGGCAAACTCAGATTTGTTGAATCCAAAAAGTTGGACCAAGCACCGCAAACCTGTTTTTAAAGAATCGCCAGAGAATGGAGTTTATGCGCCAGGACACAACTCATTTTTTAAATCTCCCAATGGCAAAGAAGACTGGATATTATACCATGCAAATAGCGAAGCAGGACAAGGGTGCGGCATAACGCGTTCGCCACGGGCCCAAAAATTTACTTGGGATAAAAAAGGATTTCCTGTTTTTGGTAAACCAGTAAAAACAAGCCAAGTTTTGGCCATTCCTGCTCAATGAAACTCGACAACACTAAAAACAAAAAAAATATGAAAATGTCTAAATTATCTTTACTATTTGCGTTTTGCGCAATGATGTTCTTCGGCTGTAAGCAAAAAGCACCCGAAAATTCGAACGACACAGCCAGAGCTATTTGGCCGGTTGAAAAAGCCAACGACTGGTATAAAAAATGGGGCTGGCTTAGGGGAAGCGATTTTATTCCCAGTACTGCCATAAATCAATTAGAAATGTGGCAAGCAGATACCTTCGATCCTAAAACTATAGATACAGAGCTTGGTTATGCAGAAGGTATTGGCCTAAACTCTATGCGGGTTTATTTACACCATGTGGCTTGGCAAGAGGACAGGGCTGGATTTAAGAAACGTGTTGGGGACTATTTGGATATTGCAGATAAGCATCACATTTCTACCATTTTTGTGCTGTTTGATGACTGTTGGAACCCAACATACAAAGCTGGGAAACAGCCAGATCCAAAGCCTGGCGTTCATAATTCTGGCTGGTTAAGAGATCCAGGCGATTTGATTTATACAGATTCTACGTTGGTAGACACGTTAGAAGTGTATGCAAAAGACATTTTAACTACCTTTAAAAACGATAAGCGTATTGTACTTTGGGATTTGTACAACGAACCCGGCAACTCTGGAAACGGCAATAAAAGCTTGCCATTATTGCAAAAGGCTTTTGAGTGGGGCCGCACGGTAAACCCTTCTCAGCCATTATCTGCAGGTGTATGGAACTGGAAATTAAAAGAACTTTCTGATTATCAACTTAAAAACTCTGATGTGACCACTTACCATAATTATGGCGATGTAAAAGATCATACATTTTGGATTGATACCTTAAGAACCCTTTCTAAACGCCCTTTAATCTGCACCGAGTATATGGCTAGAAAGAACAACAGTTTGTTTAGCAACATTATGCCGCTGTTAAAGAAAGAAAATATTGGCGCCTACAATTGGGGACTTGTTTCTGGAAAAACCAATACCATTTATGCTTGGGATACTCCGATTCCAAGTGGCGATGAACCAAAACTTTGGTTTCATGATATTTTTAGAAAAGACGGTACACCATACAAAAAAACCGAAGTAGATTCTATAAAAATGCTTACCGGAAAATAAGTGATAAGAATAAATATTACAATCCTTTTGCTGTTGGTCTTTGGCTTTTCAAATGTCAAAGGTCA
The DNA here is from genome assembly GCF_040547165.1 of Pedobacter sp. UYP30. Classification (NCBI taxonomy): domain Bacteria; kingdom Pseudomonadati; phylum Bacteroidota; class Sphingobacteriia; order Sphingobacteriales; family Sphingobacteriaceae; genus Pedobacter; species Pedobacter sp. UYP30. The sequence goes on from NZ_JBEPPD010000007.1 coordinate 131,987, forward strand.
ACAGCGTTTGGCAATTGATGCAAATTTTGCCGACCCTACTGTTATTTTATACCAGGGGGTTTATTATGCTTATGCAACTCAGGCCAGCGTAAATGGAGTTATGCATAACATACAGTTGGCAACCTCTACCGATTTAAAAACATGGAAAATGGTTGGAGACGTGCTCCCCGTTAAGCCTTTGTGGGCAAAAAATACCCAAGATTTTTGGGCGCCACATGTACTGTATGATGACGAAGCCCATAAATTTGTGCTATTTTTCTCTGCCAAATCTGATGATAAAAAGTTTGATAAATGTATTGGCGTTGCTTTTTCTGATACTCCAGAAGGTCCTTTTCTAAGCAGCGAAAGTCCTATTGTTTCTGGTCCGGGTTTCGAAAACATAGATCCTTTTGCCATCCACGATAAAAAGACCCACAAAAATTATTTGTTTTGGGGTTCTGGTTTCCAACCGATAAAGGTTAGAGAAATGAGCCGAGATTGGAAAACTTTTGCCAAGAAATCTGTCGAAAAGGCATTAGTTTATCCCGGGAGGGAAAAAAAATACAGCAATTTAATAGAGGGCGCTTGGGTAGATTTTTGCGATGGCTTTTATTACCTCTATTATTCTGGCGACAATTGTTGCGGAGTAAATGCAAATTACGCGGTGATGGTTGCCCGATCAAAACACCTAATTGGCTCATATAGCACTATGGCAAAGGTGAAAAACATTCCGTCTAGCGTAGTGTTGGCGAAAAACGAAAATTGGTTAGCCCCAGGTCATAACTCTATTTTTAAAGACAAAATTGGGCAGCGTTGGATTGCCTACCATGCCATACATCCTAAGCAATTAACATCGCCCGACCAAAAACGAGTAATGCTAATTAGCCGATTGGTGTACAAAAATGGATGGCCAGTAGTTGAGATTGCCAAATAATCTAATTGAGCAAAGGCCATTTTCGATGGTCACATCCGTTAGTTAAAACTACGCAATTTTGCAAGAATTCGGTTTCTAAAAACTATAGCTTTTCTTGTCAGACAACAATGTTCTGTAATATAGGTTTTTAGCTTTAAGCTTTGTGCATTTTGCTTTCAGCCTTTATATAACAATGGCACAAAGCGCATTATTTTTTTTCGGCATGTTGCCGTTCATCTTTTAGTTTTTGGGCGTATTCTGTTGGAGAACAGCCAAATTGTTTGTTAAAATTCCTGCTAAATCTAGATTGTGAGCTGTAACCCACTAAATCGGCAATTTCGTAAATCTTGTAGCTTCCACTGGCTAATAACTCAGCAGCGCGTTTTAGCCTCGTTACGTTTATAAGCTCGCTCGGCGTAAGATCCGATATAGATTTAATTTTTCTATACAAGGTAGGTCTGCTCATGTTCATTTCATCGGCCAACAGTTCTACATCCAAATTTTCGTTAGTCAGGTTGGCCAATAGAATGACCTGCAATTGGTCTAAAAATGACTCTTCGTGCTTGTTAAAGGCAATTGTACTTATGTTTGCCAAAGGTGACCTCGAAAAGTGATCTCTAACTTTCTTTCGGTTTTCCAACAGACTTTCTACCTGCGCAACTAAAAAATCTGGCGAAAATGGTTTTTCTATATAGCTGTCTGCGCCAAGTTCTAAGCCTTCAATTTTGGCGGTTAAGGTACTTTTAGCGGTGAGCAGTATTACCGGAATATGGCTATAATGAACATTGCTTTTTATTATCTCACAAAGCTTGTATCCATCCATCTCGGGCATCATAATATCAGAGATAATTAGATTTACAGAGTTTCTGTCGATTAGTTTTAGAGCTTCCAAACCATTGTTGGCGCGCAGTATCTGGAATTTCTCCTTTAATTCGCCTTCAATAAAATCCAAAATCTCATCGTGGTCGTCTACCAACAAAATAATGGGTTGTGCCTGGCTTTCATCGGTAAGTTTGTTTGGGTAGTTTGCCTCTGCAACATTTTCCTCCGTTAAATCTAGCTCTTGCAAATGGTGGATTGGCAGCATGAGTTCAAACGTATTCATGGAATTTTCTGGCGTTCCCAAAAGCAGCGTGCCTTCATGCAGTTCTGTTAAAAACCGAGCCAGGGGCAAACCAATGCCAGTTCCAGACGATTTTCCCTTATCATCAATTCGAAAAAACGGATCAAAAATTTTCTCTTTTAAATTTTTCGGTATCAAATGCCCATCATTAGAAATAACAAGTTTAAAAGAATCGCCGTTGTGGTCAGGCTGATTTAAAACCACAATAATTTTAGATTCCGCATATTTGATGGCATTGCTAAAAAGGTTGCTTACTATCTTTTCAAAGGCCTCTAAATCTACATAAGCGGCTACTGGATGATCTGGCACAACCAAATTGAACGACAAATTTTTCTGTGCAGCGGCAAGTTTAAAACGGGCAAATATTTCGGCAAGTACGTTAGGTATGTTTACACGCACGAAGGTAAGCTTGTAACTGTTTGTCTCTACTTTTCTTAAATCTAGTAGTTGGTTGGTTAAGTTTAGCAAACGTTCTGTGTTTTTATCCATAATATGAAGACTCTCCACAAGATCTGGCACCGCTGCTGCTTGTTTAATAATCTTTTCCATCGGCCCTTTTATCAAAGTTAAAGGTGTTTTAATTTCATGGGCCACATGGGTAAAAAACGATATTTTCGCTTCGTAAATTTCGCGCTCTTTCTGGTTTTCTAAATGGTCTGCCTTGCGCAAATGCCTTTCTTTTTCTCTGTTGAAGAAAAATCTAGTGATAAAATAAAAAGCGCTTCCAATAAAAATAAAATAGAAGAGATAAGCCCACCAAGTAGCCCACCAAGGTGGTAATATCGAAATGTGTAATCGACGTATTTGCGGGTTTGTATGATGACTTTGGTTTGCAACTTTAACCTCGAAGACATAATCTCCTGGCGTCAGCTCGGTAAAATAGACCGTTCTATTGGTTTGTAGGTAGGTCCATTCTTTATTTATGCCCAGCATTCTATATGCATATTCTGTCATTTCTGGCGCTGCATAGCTTAGCGCAGAAAAATTTATGTTAAAAGAAGATTGCTTATGGTTTAACGTAACGTGGTCGGTTGATAAAATAGAGTTTTTTAAAGGACCCGCATTAGAAATTTTAACTTCTTTGTTGTCTATCTGAAAGCCGGTTAGAAAAAGTGGGGTATTAAAATTCGTTTTATTGAAATCGTCCGGATTAAAACTAATCATTCCTTTTATGCCACCGAAATATAGATTTCCTAAACTATCGGCATAGCCAGAGTTGTAGTTAAACTGATCGCTAAGTAGACCATTGGCAACGGTGTAGATTTTAAATTGCCCGGTTTTATGCTGCTTTACCACGAGACCTTTCGAGGTGGTAATCCATATATTATGAAATCTGTCTTCTAGTATTTTGAAAATTAAATCGCTAGGTAGCCCGTTATTGGTATCAAAAGAACTAAATTTTTTGGTTTCAGGATCTAATACAGAAAGGCCACCGCCATACGTTGCAAGCCAAATTTTATGGTCGGCGCTTTCAAAAGCGCTCGTTACCGCATTAGATACAATGCTATTGGCTTTCGGTTTATGCAGGTAGCGAGTGGACGTACGCGTGGCCGGGTTGTATTTAAAAACGCCGTTATCTAAGGTACTTGCCCAAATATTGCCCAGGTGGTCCTCCATTAAGTTATGGATAAATGGCGCTTGTTTGTCTAAATGAAGCTCTTTAAAGTTATCCTCTGTCTCATTGTACATAAATAGGCCGTTGCTTGTTCCAATTAGCGTGTTTCCCTTTCTAGTTTTTATAATGCTAAGTACAAAGTTGCTTTGTAAATGGTTTGGCGATAATCCCGCAGAGTAATGTTTGATAACTTTTTTGCTAGCAATATCCATCACATCCAATCCATGTTCAAAGGTACCGATCCACAATTTGTTTTTATCGGCAAAAAGTGCATGTATGTTGCTATAGGCTATACTTCCTGCGCTGCCATCGGGCGTAAAGTTCTTAAATTGCTTCGTTTCTGTATCGTAAAAATTTAAGCCGCCATCTTCTGTACCAATCCACAGGTTGTTGTTTTTGTCTTTACAGATTTCTCTAACAATGTTGCCTTTTAAAGAATTATTGCTTGTGGTGGGAAAGTATTTTCTAAAGTTAGAGAAGGTTTTGGAGTAATAATTTAAGCCACCAAAATAGGTAGCTGCCCAAATCCCACCTTCTCTGTCTCGATACACATCGTAAACCGCATTGTCTGAAAGAGAATAAGGATTATCTATTCTCTTCTTCAATTGTTGATGCTGGCCCGTGCGTTTGTTGTAGATGTAGATTCCAGACTCCGTTGCTATCCAACATTCATCGGGATTGATTTCGACGAATTTCCGAACAAAAATATTTGTTTGGTCTGGGTTGGTGATCGAAACATCTCGATACGTTAACGTGTTGCAATCAAAAATTTTTACACCTTGGTTGGTGGTACCGACAAAAATTGTATTGTTACTTCCTTTCTCTATGGTTTGGATATAATGAGAAACAGCAGGCTTAGAATGAGAAAACAGATTGTACGAGGGGCCAAACTTTTCTTGTCGTGGCAAATATTTCTGCAAGGTGCCATCGTTAAAAGAAACCCATATTTGGCCTAAAGCTGTTATGGTTATTCCCGTTGCATAGCTATTGTTGAAATTTTTATACTGGCGAAATGTCTGCGTATGCACATTGTACGAACACAATTCGTTGTTTGCGATCAACCAAATGTTGTCCTGCGTATCAGTTTTGATTAATGGAACATCTTTCTCAGCAGTGTATTTAAACCTTGTAAATATTTCTTTGTCAGGGTGATATATAAATAGTCCCTTTGTGGTGCCTACCCACATTTGAGCGTGGTTATCTTCTAAAATGGTATGAATAAAATCGCTACCGATGCTAGTTTTATCACCTTCTTTATGTCTATAAACTTTAAAAGAATAGCCATCAAATCTATTTAGACCGTCTCTTGTGGCGAACCACATAAAGCCTTTCGAATCTTGTAATACACTAAAAACGGTATTGTAAGAGAGTCCGTTCTCTGCCGTGTAATGCTTAAAATAATACGGTTGCGCAAAACCCAAAATAGGGCATAGCAAGAAAAGGAAAAGAAATATAGTTTGGTTAGTCTTCAATTTTTATCGGGGTCTATAGGTATTAAATATAACTTAATTTAGCACAAGAACAGCTCAAGCATAATGATAAATATAACTAATATGCCATTTTCATCTTGCTTAAATCGGCAGCATGTGCTTTTTTTCTACCGAGTTCAAATTCATAAATTTCTCTTCCAATGTTTTTCATAAAAGGATAGCACACCGTTTCGTATTCGTACACGCCATCGTTATAAGTGTTATTGTTGTTACTTTGCAACACAGCGGTTAAAAAGAATTCAACTTTGTTTTTAAAGTCGACAAAATAGGTATTGTCTATAATAAAGCCATAACTGTCGCCATATTTGCTAAAAATTCTGATGTTGGGCGTAAGATGAGCATTTTTCTCCCTACCGAAATAGATCATTTTTGCATAGGTAGGCCAAAATTCCTTTGTATTGTACGTTGGATGTGTGCTTTCTGTCGGGAACATACTCATATAGGTGTAAATAAACTTATAATCTTCTGGCCTAAGGTTGTAACGATCTTTCTTGGGGAAAGCTTCTGGAAAAATGAGTTTTCGCATCAACTTTTGCTGATTCGCAACAGAAAAAGCATTCTTATCCTTAAAACTGAAAGGCTTGTTTACTATTTTTTCATTACTGTCTATATATGCTTTGCCAACAATTAGCCGGTTTAATTTTAACGGATAATGTTTATCATCATATTCCGCAGGATTTAGATAGACCAGTTTAGCATCGTTATAAAATCTAACTTGGTTGGTATGTTTGGATGATTCTCCTGCATCGCCTATGGCCAATCGATTTAAAATTCGGCTATCTGTTAAACCATATTGCTTCAGTTTTCTATTTATTTCGGCCCTGCCGATAAATTCGTATAAACGGTTAAACGCATCGTTATCGCTGGTAAGCAATATTTTTTTAATGTATTGCGCAATGCTCGGTTTACTGTTTGCTGCGCTCGTATCACCAATTATTTTTGTTTGTCCTCGGTAACTGCTATCGGTGATCATTATGCTATGCATGGTTAAACCTGTTTTTTTTAGCGCATTAACTTTTTCTAGCGCAAAAATAACCGCTGCCAATTTAACTGTACTTGCAGGGTAAAAGTAATGATGCGGGTCTAGGTGATAGCCAAAGCTTTTAAAATGAGGCTTGTTCTGCACATCTCGATTTATCTGTGTGTACAGAATCTGCACCTGTTTATGGTCGGGAGTTTTTAAAATGGTGTCGAAAAGTGCTGGCTTCGATTTCATCAGCTTTGCTAAAAAAGTGGTATCTATTTTTTGGGCCATAGCAGAAAAAGAGGTAAAGAATGAAAGCAGAAGAAATGCTTTTTTCATTTGGTTTATTTTTGTGGATGCTTGGCTAAATTAGCAAAATTTGAGCATGTTCTAAACTAGCGTTTATTTGTTTCGCACACCTCGTATTTTTTACCTACCTTTGCGTCGTTTTTGGTGTCTGGGCTCAACCTCAGACTTAAAAGGGAATGCAGTGTAAATCTGCAACTGTCCCGCAACTGTAAGCTCCAAAAAGGTTTTTCAATCTTTTGCCACTGTTTGCCTTTCGGCGGATGGGAAGGCGGAAAAACTAGGAGCAAGTCAGGAGACCTGCCATTGCATAATAATTTCATAGCTTTCGTGGATTGAAGCTAGGAGTGGAGCAATTGCGGTTTTCGTGTTTTCATTTCTTTTATTAATCTGTTGGCTGTGGGCAAAACTCACCACCAGAATGACTTTAAAAAAGGGTGTTTCTTTAAACATCATATATTTTTTAATTTATGCCTTCCTAACGGGATTAAGCATCGTTCTGCCTAAAAATGCGGTTGCCCAAACAGATTCTGTAAAAGCAAAACAGCTAAAAGATGTCGAGATAAATCAATATAAAAAATCGAACGTAAATCAGTCGCCCGTTCCGGTGCAAATTTTGGAGGGAGCAGAATTACAGCGTCTAAATAGCCTTTCTGTGGCAGATGCAGTTCGTTTTTTCTCTGGTGTGCAATTGAAAGATTACGGCGGCATTGGAGGTTTAAAAACCATCAACGTACGGAGCATGGGCAGCAATCACACCGCTGTTTTTTATGATGGCATTCAGTTGGGCAATGCACAAAACGGACAAGTAGATCTAGGTAAATATTCCTTAGATAATATGGAAGAAATATCAGTTTATGTTGGGCAGAAGCCAGATTTATTAATTCCTGCGCGAGGCTATGCAGCAGCAAGTGCCTTATATTTAAAAACGGCAACACCTAAATTTGTAGATGGGAAATCTTACCAGGCAAATGTATCGATGAAAGCTGGTTCGTTTGGTCTGCTGAATCCAAGCATCAATTATAAGCAGAAAATTAACAATAAACTCTCCCTGAGTTTTGATGGCGCCTATGTGGAGGCAAACGGCAAATATAAATTTAGATATAAAGATTACGAGTACGATACCACGGTGGTTCGAAACAACGGCGATGTGAAATCGTTACGTTTGGAGGCAACGCTTTTTGGCACGTTGGCCGATAGCAGCCAGTGGAATGTAAAAGTGTACAATTACAATTCTGCAAGAGGACTGCCAGGAGCTATTGTTTCTAATAAATACACATTTACCCAACGCCAATGGGATGACAATACGTTTGTACAAGGCTCTTACCATAACAACTTAGCTCAAAAATATAACCTGTTACTCAATGCAAAATATGCCTACAGCTTTCTGCGCTATATAGATCCAGAAATAAAACTGAATAAAGGCATTTTAGACAATAGATTTACAGAGCAAGAATGTTACCTCTCTGCCACCAATCTCTATAAGTTTTCGAAGTTATGGCAAGTTTCTTTAGCCACCGATTATAGTCTGCAAAAACTCGATGCCAATCTGTACAATTTTGCCTATCCAACCCGCCAAACAGGATTAATCGCGCTAGCAAGTGGCATAAACTTAAAGAAACTACAAGTTCAAGGAAATGTGCTGGCTACTTTGGTGCACGAAAATGTAGAGCAGGGTATTGCCGCGGGTAATAAGCAAGAATTTACGCCGACAATTATGGCGTCTTGGCAACCATTTGACAGTCCAGACTTTCGTCTTCGGTCTTTCTATAAATCTATTTTTAGACTGCCAACTTTTAACGACCTTTATTACACTTTCGTTGGAAATTCAAATCTTCGGCCCGAATACATACACCAATATGACATTGGGTTTACCTTTAACAAAGCTCCGCTTAAAAAGCGTTTGGCGTATTTTTCCATACATACAGATGCGTATTATAACCGAGTTAAAGACAAGATTGTCGCCATTCCGGGCAATAATTTGGGGCGTTGGACCATTTTTAATATAGGTGATGTGAGTATAAAAGGGGTGGAGACAAACATCCAAACCGTTTGGAGTTTAGCAAAAGATTTATCACTCAAAGCCAGCGCCAATTATACCTTCGAGAAAGCAATTGATATAAGCGCTACGGCATTTAATTATGGAGATCAGGTTCCATACATTCCAGTAAACAGCGGCACGGCTAGACTCGCCATCGATTATAAAAATTTTAGCTTTAATTATGGCTACATCTACACTGGCGAACGGTATAGCCAAAGCGCAAATATTCCTGTAAATTACGTTAAGCCTTGGTACACCCACGATTTAACGGTCGGCACAAATTTTAAACTGAATACTACGAGGCTGGCTTTAACCGCCGAGGTAAATAATGTGTTTAACCAATATTACGATGTTGTGCTCAATTACCCAATGCCAGGAAGAAACTATCGCTTTACACTAAAATCAAACTTTTAAACACCTAAAAAACATGGAAAATAAATTACAAATTTCAATTAGACTTATCGCCGCAGTATTTTTGCTGGCTTCTGTATCTGCCTGTAGGAAAGATCCGCCTAAGAAAGACGACGTTACAAACGGCTACGAAAACCCTTCTAGTGGCATGAAAGGCCTTTATCTGCTTAACGAAGGGAACATGGGGTCTAACAAAGCATCGTTAGATTTTTACGATTTTGCATCTGGTTTATATACACGCAATATATTTAGTGCTGTAAACCCCGCGGTAACTTTAGGATTGGGCGATAGCGGCAACGATGTAAAAATTTACGGATCTAAAATGTATGTTGTGGTAAATGGTAGTAACAAATTAGAGATATTAAATGCCAAAACTGCTAAAGAGGTTGGTAAATTAGATATTCATAACCCAAGATATGTAACTTTTTACAAAAACTTTGCCTACATCACTTCTTACGACGGCTTTGTGGCAGTTGTAGATACCGCAAATACAAGTGTTATCAAAACTAAAATTACAGTGGGTAATCAACCAGAGGAAATGGCCGTAGTGGGATCTAAACTCTATGTTGCAAACTCAGGCGGGCTAAATCCCCCAAATTATGATCGTACCGTTTCTGTAATTGATTTGAGCTCGAACATCGAAATTAAAAAAATAGATGTCGCTATAAACTTGCATCATTTAAAGGCAGATCAGTACGGCGATCTGTACGTAACCTCTAGAGGTGATTACGCTAACATTCCTTCCTCTATTTTTTTAATTGATACCAAAACAGATGCGGTAAAAAAGGATTTTCATTTGCCGGTTGAGAACTTTTGTATTGAGGGCGACAATGCTTACGTTTTCTCTTACAGCTACACAACGAAGAAAGCAACTTACGTAAAGCTAAATGTTAAAGAGGAGACTGTGGTAAGCGATAATTTCATTACCGATGGAAGTGAATCGTCAATTAAGGTTCCTTACGGAATAAGTGTGGACTCGTCAAATGGCGATATCTACGTGTCGGACTCACCAAGTTACGTTGACCCTGGGGAACTTTATTGTTTTGATAAAACAGGTAAAAGCAAATTTAAAACTCCGCTTACCACAGGCGATATTCCCGGCCATTTTGCTTTTTTGTCTAAATAATCCATTAAAAACACACACCTAAAAAATAGAAAAAATGAACAGATTAATTACCCTATTGTTACTGGGCGGTATATTTATTACCAGTTGTAAAAAAGACCATGGGTTTCTGCCTCCAAACGTTAGTTTAACAAATCAAGCAGACTCAGTTACCGCAAAAATAAACGTAGCCCAAACTTTCAACATCGATGTTAAAACCGATAAGGATTTGACGCAAGAATGGGTGCTTGACGGGAAAAAAGTTGGTAATGGAAATAGTTATGATTTTACTGCCGCTAATGCCGGTAGTTATTTGCTTACCTACAAAGCCACAAATGCAGGCGGTGTATTTACGCATAGTTACAAAATTATAGTGGAGGTGCCTGTAATTGCAATTAAAGCTGCAAGCAGCAAATTTATCAGCAAAGTTTTTGACTATCAACCTGCTCCAGGACAGGGCATTAACGAGACTGTAGGCAGCCCAGAACAAGCGCAAAAGCTTATTGGTGGCACAAATAGCTTTGTCACCTTAGGTGCTTTTGGTGGTTTTATCATTTTCGGGTTCGACCATTCTGTGGTTAACAATACAGGTTACGATTTAGGTATTTATGGCAATCCATTCGGCCCGCCATACGATTTCTCTGAACCAGGCGTGGTAATGGTAAGTCAAGATGCGAATGGAAACGGTTTGGCCGATGATGAATGGTATGAATTGGCAGGAAGCGAATATGCAAAAGCAACCACCATTAAAAATTACGAAATTACCTACACCAACCCGAAAGCATTTGCAGATGTGCCCTGGACAGATAACCAAGGTAAGAGTGGAGTTGTTAAAATAAATAACTTCCATAAGCACAATTTCTATCCAGAATTTGCCGACAATCAAGAAAAGCTAACCTTCAAAGGCACGCTTTTGCCCTCCACCGTGTCTTCAAGTGGTTTTACCACAAGTAAACCATTTGATTTTGGTTATACAGACAGCTATTCTTTGGGAGACGATTTCAAAACCAACGGATTTAATTCATTCGACATTTCTCGGGCTGTTAATAAAGAAGGCAAGAAAGTGGTGTTAAAAACGATAGATTTTGTAAAGGTGTATACCGGACAAAATGCTAATGCAGGCTTTTTAGGAGAAATTTCTACCGAAGTAAAAGGAGCTGTAGATTTGGGAATTAAGTAATTCTATTAAGAGTTTATATCCCAAGATAAAATTATAACTTTGCAATACATTAAAAATAACAAAGAAAATGTCAGATTTTAAGTTTAATCCACGCGATTTAGTATTGCTAGTGATGATATTAGCGATTACCGCTTTTAGATTGTTGGTTACCTTTAATACGGATGAACTGCAGTTTGCCAATTTTTCTTCTATTGGTGCGGTAGCACTTTTTGGCGGTGCGTATTTTAAAAACGATGTAAAAGCATTTGCTTTTCCTTTGTTAAGCTTGTTCTTAAGCGATTTTATTTTATCTACGACCATTTTTAGTTCATACAGCACTGGGTTTTTATACGGAGGATGGTATTGGACTTACATTGCGTTTGCGCTGATGGTTTTGGTTGGAAAAGTGATGCTTAAAAAGACCAACGTGGTTAGTTTTCTTGGTTCTGCGCTGATGATAACACTTATACACTGGGTTGTAACAGATTTGGGTGTTTGGTACGGCAGTCCTGTCTATACCCAAAATTTTGCAGGCTTTTGGCAAGTTTTAGTGCTTGCTATTCCGTTCGAGCTTAGGTTTTTAGGAGGAACTGTTGTTTACGGCGCAATAATCTTTGGTGCTTTCGAGGCGTTAAAGTCGAAATATACGGTGCTAAAATTACAACCACAGCGCGCCTAATTAGTAAAGAAAATATTTTTATATCCTCCTTTAGCATAGCTTTAGGAGGATTTTTTTTATTTTAGCGTATGGAAAAATTGGTGGTTTTTACAGGCGCCGGAATAAGTGCAGAAAGTGGATTGAAAACTTTTAGAGATGCCGATGGACTTTGGGAGGGTTACAATATCGAAGATGTTGCCACGCCAGAAGCTTGGAGAAAAAACCCGGAACTGGTACAAAATTTTTATAATGAACGTCGTGAACAAGTTCTAAAAGCAGAACCAAACGAAGCTCATAAAATCATAGCCTCGCTCGAAGAATTTTTTGAAGTTAGCGTTATTACCCAAAACATAGATGACCTGCATGAGCGTGCTGGTTCTAAAAATGTAGTGCATTTACATGGGCTGATTACCAAAAGTCAATCCGATAAAAATTCAAGTTTAACCTATTCAATTATGGGAAGCAACATAGAAATGGGCACCTTATGCGAGCTCGGTTCGCAGCTGCGGCCACATGTGGTTTGGTTTGGGGAAGAGGTGCCCATGATAGAAGAGGCTTCTTTTCTTTGTAGCAAAGCTGATGTTTTTGTACTCGTTGGGAGTTCATTGGCGGTTTATCCTGCTGCGGGTTTGCTACAGTTTGTGCCATCGAAAACCATAAAATACATCGTCGATCCAAAAATACCTAGCGTTAGCGCTTATCAACATGTGGTAAAAATTGAAGAAAAAGCTGTTATTGGCATGAAGGAGGTAAAAGAGCTTTTGCTAAATGAGCGATAGAAAACTATGCGTGTTCAACTGGAGTGGGGGCAAAGACAGTACTTTGGCGCTCCATCATGTTTTGCAAGATGATACTTTGGAGGTAAAGTATCTGCTCACCACTATTTCCGAAGCATACAACAGGGTGTCTATGCACGGTTTGCGTGTTTCGTTACTCAGGCGACAAGCAGAAAGCATCGGCATTAAGCTTTATGAGGTTTATCTGCCCGAAAATGCAAGTATGGAAAGTTATAATACTTTGATGGAGCATCACTTAAAAAAGTTAAAAAATGAAGGAATAACGCATTCTATTTTTGGAGATATTTTTTTAGAAGATTTAAAAAGATATCGGGAAGAAAAAAGCGCAGCAAGCGGGATGGAAGCTATTTTTCCGATTTGGGGGCGAAATACAACCGAGGTCATCAACGAGTTTTTAGCCCTTAATTATCAAACGATAATTATTTGTGCCCAGCAAAATTTAGAACCCTACTGCGGTAAAATTATCGATGTAGATTTAATTGAGTCTTTGCCCTTAGAAGTAGACGTATGTGGCGAAAAATGGTGAATTCCACACCTTTGCTTTCGCGGGGCCAATCTTTAAAAAGAAGATTAGTTTTAGTGTTGGAGAAAAGGTAAATAGAACTTACACTATTGCTAAAACAGTACAGAATGGAGAAAATAAAACCCAAACTACCACCGAGGAAATTGGTTATTGGTTTAGTGATTTAATAGAAGCGTAACAAGAATATAGTTTTTTGGCATCATTTTTTCATAAGGTTATCTAAACACAGATTAGGTTATTAAAAAACACAGTTATGAAAAAGTTATTTGCAATAGTAGCATTAAGTTCGGTCATGTTTGCTTGTAACAATAAGGCAAAGCAAGAACAAGCGGTTCAAAAACAGGAACAGGTGAAAGCGATAAAAGACAGCATTCGCTTGGATAGTTTCGCTAGAGTTGACGCAGTAAAAAAAGAGAAAGCCAAAAAAGATGCCGAAGTCGCCGCAGCTTATAAGGCCGGGAAACGTTCGGCCACGGGAAGTTACGCTAACGGTAGCAGCAGCAGTTCTTCTAGTTATGGTGGTACTCAGCCAACCGCTAAGAAAAAAGGTTGGAGCGATGCAGCTAAAGGTGCAGTTATTGGTGGAGCTGCCGGAGCAGTTGGTGGTGCCATTATCGATAAGAAAAAAGGTAGAGGTGCAGTAATTGGTGGTGTAGTTGGCGCTGGTACTGGTTATTTGATAGGTAGAGGTAAAGACAAAAAATCTGGACGTGCTAACTAGTAACTTTGTTAAAAATACGTTAAAAGCGGCAGAAGATTTCTGACCGCTTTTTTTATGCTCCTTTATGCTAAAGAATTTGTTGAATAACGGCTAACAACCCGTCAAAGAAATCCGCAAATAAAAAAAAGGCCTTTCGGCCTTTCTTCGTAATCAAAAACAAAACTTATTTTTTTAAAATACTTCTGCGCTGTTTGCCAATGTCTTCTCAGCCAAAGTATTCTGCAAGCTTCTTTCTAAGTGCACCTCATTGCTGGTGTACGCCACAAAGGTTTCGCTATCCAACAATAAATCTCTATGTTTAATTAGGCTACTTAATTTAATAATACCAATAACATATTTAAAATTTTTGGCTGCATAACGTTCGCTTATTTCTTCGAACTCTAACTTTTCAACTAAACCATCATCTTCATATCTAAGGTAAACCTCTAACAAACTTTGGTCTGAATGTTGAACCGCATGCCCTGAATTAAATTTTTTGTATTCGTAACGATAATCGTAGCGGAGTGCAACAATATCAGACAACACAGCTGCTCCTGTTGGGTGGCCACCTGCACCTTTGCCAAAAAAGAATTGCTTATCGGCAAAAGCGGCCTGTACGGTAACCGCATTATATTCGTTCTCTACATTATATAGAAAATCTTCTCTGTTTACCAATTTTGGCAACACATAGGTTACAATTTTATCTACACCAACTTTAACCGCAGTCGGTACCAGCTTAATCCTTAGATTTTTCTCCCTTGCATAATTTACATCGCTTTGAGCAAGGTTTTGGATGCCGACATTTAGAATATTTTCTGGTGCTACGAAAAGCCCGTAAGCATGCGCGGTTGCAATGGCCAGTTTATATTTTGGGTCGTAGCCGCCAACGTCTAAGATTGGGTCTGTTTCGGCAAAACCTAACTCTTGAGCTTTTTTGAGTGCATCTTCATAAGATTGATTTTCATTAAAAACCTTGGTTAAAATGTAATTGGATGAGCCATTAAAAATCCCGCTTATCGAACTAAAAAGCTCATTGTCGTAATATTCTTCCAAGTTTCTGATGATTGGAATACTTCCACAAACAGCTCCCTCGTACAATAATGATGTACCGTGTTTTTGTTGCAACTCTACTAATTCTTTCAAGTGCGTGGCAATCATTTTTTTGTTTGCCGATACCACATTTTTTCCACTTTTTAAAGCAGTTGTTACAATGGTATATGCAGCGTCAGCATCATTTATTAGCTCTATAACCGTGTTTATTTCGCTGTTTTCTAAAATTTCGGTGTGGTTGGTGGTAAACAGTTCCTTTTGTAACGTTCGTTGCTTGCTTGGGTCTTTAATGGCAATTTTAACAATCTCCAAATTAAGCTGTTGACTTTGGATAATGTCTAACAACCCTTGGCCTACAACCCCAAAGCCAAATAATCCTATTTTTAATTTTTTACTCATTCTTTTTGTTAGTATTTACTAGTTAGATGTTAGTATTGAGATGGGAGACATTAGATATGCTATTTGTTGCCAGTTATGGGTTGTGATGCCAAAACTAGACTTCTAACCCTTAACCTTTAACCCTTAACCCTTAACCTTCCTTCGCTCAACCCGTATGCTGCAACCTAATCACTTTCTTGTTTTTGCTCTCTTTTAAAAAATTGCCAATCACATTTGTTAAGGTGTCTGTTTCAATCAAGAAGCCATCATGTCCATAATCAGATTTTACAATCGCCAAAGAAGCATCTGGAATATGATTTGCCAAAAACTGCTGTTCTGACAATGGGAACAATAAATCGTTTTCTACAGCCACTACCAAGGTATTTGCTTTAACAGACTCTAATGCTTCCACGATACTCGGCCGGTTTCTGCCCACATTATGGCTGTCCATGGCTTTACTTAAATAATAGTAGCTATACGCATTGTACCTTTTGGTCAGCTTTTCTCCCTGATAGTTTTGATAGGAAGAAGCACGGAAATTGTCTACTTTATCGTCATCACTTTCTAGCTGCGTATTGCAGTAGGCACTAAAAGTTCTATAGCTAAGCAAAGCGATGCTTCTTGCCGCTTTTAAACCTTTCAATCCGCCCTCGGGCTGATTTGCATAGAACGTACGGTCGGCGGAAATAGCCAGCCGTTGGCTTTCGTTAAATGCAATTCCCCACGGAGAATGCACAGCATTTGTGGCAAGTAAAATTAGGTTTTCGATCATATTTGGCTGTGAAATACTCCACTCTAAGGCTTGCTGGCCACCTAAAGAACCACCGATCAGTACTTTTATTTTCTTAATTCCGAGATAATTGGCAAGAACCTCGTGTGCCGCAACCATATCTCTAATGGTAAAGCTAGGAAAGGAAAGATAATAGGGTTGGCCAGTTACCGAGTTTTTACTCAACGGATTTGTGCTACCGTAATGTGATCCCAGTACATTTGCACAAATAATAAAGTGCTCGTTAGGATTAAAAAGGTTGTTTTTTCCAAATAATCCCGGCCACCAATCCATCACATCTGCATTGGCGGTTAGCGCATGGCAAACCCAAACTACATTGTTTTTCTCTGCATTAAGTTTGCCAAATGTTTGGTAAGCGACTTGAAGATTGTCTATTTTCTTTCCATTTTCTAATTCGAAATTAGATTTGTGCTGATAATAGGAAACTTCATTATTTTTATGCTCGGACATATACTCGAGTTTAATTTTTGTAAACAACCTTACTTAATTGAAGCAAAAGCTTGTTCAAAATCTGCCTTAATATCGTCTATGTGCTCAATACCTACCGAAACGCGTAACGCATTCGGCTTAACCCCGGCAGCCAACTGTGCCTCATCGCTAAGTTGCTGATGCGTAGTCGCCGATGGTTGGATAATAAGCGTTTTCGTGTCGCCCACATTTGCCAAATGCGAAGTGAGTTTAAGGTTGTCTATAAACTTGCTTGCATTTTCTTTAGTGCCGTTCAACTCGAAAGAGAGTACTGCTCCAAAACCGTTCTTAAGATATTTTTTTGCCAGCTTATTGTATTTGCTACTTGCCAAGCCTGGGTATTCTACTTCCTTAACTTGAGGATGGTTTTCTAACCATGTAGCCAATTCCAAAGTATTGTCTACGTGGCGCTGCACCCGTAAAGATAAAGTTTCTACACCTTGCAGCAGTTGCCAAGAGTTAAACGGAGAAGGTGCGGGACCAAAATCTCTCAGACCCTCTACGCGTGCGCGGATGATGAACTGGATATTCCCAAACTGGCTACCTACGCCAAAAACATCACTAAAAACCAAGCCGTGATAGCCTTCTGATGGCTCAGAAAACTGTTTGAATTTTCCATTTCCCCAGTTGTAGTTTCCGCCATCTATAATAACACCACCAATAGACGTTCCGTGGCCACCAATCCATTTTGTGGCCGATTCTACTACTATGTTAGCACCATGTTCTAATGGCTTAAACAAATATCCGGCAGCGCCGAAAGTATTATCTACAATAAAGGGAAGATCATGTTTTTTTGCAATGGCAGCAATTTTTTCAAAATCTACAATGCTGAACGAAGGGTTGCCAATGGTTTCTACATAAATGGCCTTGGTGGTCTCGTTTATTTTTGCCTCAAAATCCTCTGGTTTATCTGGATCTGCAAAATCTACGTGTATACCTAGGCGTTTAAAAGCAACCTTAAATTGGTTGTAAGAACCTCCATATAAATGAGAAGAGGATACAAAACTATCGCCACTTTCTAAAATGTTATTTAATGCTATAAATTGCGCAGCAAGGCCAGACGCAGTTGCCAAGCCCGCCACGCCGCCTTCCAGCGCTGCTATTCTTTTCTCAAAAACATCGGTAGTTGGATTCATCAAGCGGGTATAAATGTTTCCAAATTCTTTTAGCGCAAATAAATTAGCGCCATGTTCGGCATTTTTAAAAACAAATGAGGTTGTTTGATACAATGGAACGGCTCTAGAACCTGTTACAGGGTCTGCTTCTTGTCCGGCGTGTACTTGTAATGTTTCAAATTTATATGACATGTGTATATGTTTAAATGTGAGTGATTTTAGTTTTTGAATGATTAAATTGTTTGTGCGTACCTGTTCAAAGGCCTTCCAAAATTGGTTAATAAACCAAAAAAGAAGATTTTTTTGTTTAGCAAGTGCAACAGCACATCGAGGTCATCCGATTGGAAAAACCAACGTAAAAAACTGACCTGTTTAAGCCAGATGACCTGTGCTTAATTTGTAAATCGCTTTGCGAAAGAAAATTTCTACTGTTCATTAGTTGTTATTTATATTTCCAAATAACTTTTTGTTACTTGGTCAGGAATTGGCACCTTCTCTTTTGGAGGGTTGCCAGCGAGTCCCAGAGCCTGTCTCTCGTCGCTTCTTTATAAATCAACCATTTAAAGTTGATTTTTATTTGATGGCTACCAAATAATATTTCAAAAGTGGGTAAAAAATTTTAAACAACAAAATTTAATTTCGATTTTTCTGTTCTTGCGCCTCAATAGCTTGCTGTTGATTGGTTTAGATGCCCGGGTTTTGGATTTTCAAGTTTACAAGCAAATGATTACCTTTATGGCTACCTAGATTTCTACCTATGAAAAATTTTAAATTTGTTTATCTTTCTGTATTTTTTATGGTGTGTGCAACGCTGCAAGTGCAGGCACAATTTGGAGGATTAAAAGACAAACTTTTAAAGGTTGGCGCGGCCAAAGCCGCAAAAATGATGGGTGTAGATAAGCTTTTAAAGCAGCCAGCAGCAATTACCACCAATTTTGATGATGTAGATAGAAGCGGAGAAAAAATGCCCGATTTTTTCAAAAACATTAAGGCGCAACCGCTATACTTACTGCCAAAAGCACCAGATGGAGGATTTTACCTTTGCGAAGGTTTCTATGAAATGACCAATAAAAGTTATTGCTTACATGCAGGAACTTATGGTCCCTCAAAAGGAGACGGCTACATGTTTGCGCCTTTATTAGGTCCAAAGAACGAAATAATTACCCTAATTTTAAAAAGTGCCGAGAACCATCCAGAGATAGATCAACATGATATTCAGCTATTGCTTTGGGCGATTATTGCGAGAACAAAATTTATCGATTATTCGGGAAGTATAAAAGTTACGGCGCTAAAATTGTTGACTACCAAACAACTTACTATGTTGGAAGGTGGCGTTATGGGTATTTTGCCAGGTAACATAATGGAAAAAGCAAAAGATCAACTTCCCCGCGGATTACAGGCGGTTTTTGAGGCCGAGAATAACATTAGGCAGTTGGTTGCTTCTGGCAACTATACTTATGCCGATATGGAAAAGTACGCAATTCTTGCGGGTATGGCTCCAGTTCGCAGCGATGTGCCAAGCGGCATTTGGACCAAACATCCAGATGGCTACTATGTTAGGTATGTTCCGTCTGGTTATCCAACTACCAAAACACAAATTTATGTTCCAAAAGAACTTTTGGTAGATGGCAAGAAACTTATTTACGATGCCACAAACGACATTGCTTGCCCCGGAAATACAGGTGCACAACGCTTGGTACAAACTAATGAACCGCTTAATCCCGACATAATTTAAAGTTAACTACCATTTGTTATCCGGTAAAAGAGGTAGGAGGCGGAAGGTAGAAGGTTTGAGATATGAGGCGAGGAGTCATACAACTTAACGACTAACCAACTAGACAATTTACCGACTAAACGCCTAAACAGTCAACGCTTGCTCTAAATCTGCTATTAAATCATCTATATGCTCTAACCCGACAGAAACACGAATAAGGTTTTTTGGAGTTTTGCTGTCGGGTCCTTCAATAGAGTAGCGATGCTCAATTAAACTTTCTACCCCGCCAAGACTAGTTGCTTGCGCAAATAGCTTTACTTTATTGATCATTTTATTGGCCGCTTTTTCGCCACCTTTAACCAAAAAAGAAAGCATGCCGCCAAAATCTTTCATCTGTTTTGCAGCAATGTTATGTTGTGGGTGCGTTTCAAGTCCTGGATAAAAAACAGCCTCTACGTTTGGATGGTTGTTTAAGTAACCTGCAATTTTTTTACCATTTTCACAATGACCTTTCATGCGATAGACCAAAGTCTTTAAACTTCTGCAAAGCAAGTAACAATCAAAGGGCGATGGTACCGCACCACCCGTTTGTTGCACGTTTCTTATGTCGCTCCAAAATTCATCTATCTTTGCGGTAACCAAAATGCCTCCAAGAACATCGCTATGGCCACCTAAATATTTTGTGCTAGAATGCATTACAATATCAGCACCCAACAAAATTGGGTTTTGCAGAACTGGCGAGGCAAAGGTACTGTCGCAAACCGTAGTCAATCCTGCCTTTTTTGCAATTGCGGCAATGCCAGCAATGTCTGTTACTTTTAACAGAGGATTTGACGGAGTTTCTATCCAAATGACTTTGGTGTTCGGTTTTATAGATTCTTGTACAAGATTTAAATCGGTTTGATCTACAAAATCAAATTCTAAAATCCCTTTAAAAATAGTGAGTAGTTGCTTTTTAAAACCCCAATACATATCATCTGGCGCTATAATGTGGCTGTTAGGTTTTAACGCCTGAAAAAGCGCCATGCCAGCGGTGTTTCCAGAAGAAAAAGCCGCAGCTTCGGCGCCAAACTCCAATTTTGCTAACGTATTTTCTAAAGCAGACCTATTTGGATTGCTAACCCTGCTGTACATGTGTCCGCCAGGGTAATTTCCATTTTCATTGCGGTAAAAAGTGGTAGAAAGGCTTATGGGTGGCGTAACATCGCCTGTAGCTGCATTTACTAAGTTAGAGGCGTGTATGGCTAAAGTTTCTGGTTTCATATTGGTAAAAATTTACTTTATTTAGGTGGCAATTTAATAAATTGAAAGTTATTTTAGCCCTTGCAGGGTTTTTGGCAAGATTTATGTATTTGGATTGACAAATTATAAACTCAAAAGAAATGAAAAAATTATTTTTAGCCATAGCAGTGGCTTGTACGGTTATGCTAATTTTGCCAAGTTGCAACGTTGCAAAAAGAGCAACTGCAGGTATAAGTGGAAGTAGAGGTACGGCGGTGCGGAACTGGGTGGTAAGCAATATAGCCTTAGAAGGATTGCCAGATCAGGCTGTACAAGGTTTGTTTGGCGAAAAGAATTATAAGTGTTTTGAAGGAAGTGCTTGGAATTTAACCAATAGCGGAAATGGCACGTATACACTGCCTGCTTCTAGTGAATGTGGTGCAGTAACTCAGAGTATTTTTTGGTCTGCAGCTCCAAAAGATGAGACTTTCCAATTTAAGAAGATATACGAAGGCGATAAGGCTAAAAATGTTACAGAAGGTTATCGTTTGATATTAACATCGCTATCTAGCGAACAAATGATTTTAAAATCGCCGATTGAGTTTGGTGGAAAAACAGCCAACATTATTTTAACTTTTACACCTGCTGCAAGGTAATTGATATAGGTCTTGTTAAGAGTTCTACTCATAACTTTAATTTTTAAAAGAAGCATCCAATATGGGTGCTTCTTTTGTTTTAAGAGATTAAGCTAACCCGTTTGCGTTATCAATTTCTTAAAATTACCACCCCGCCAAAGGAGGGAATGCGAATTAACGCTTGCAATAAATCGAAACATTCTTTCTGTATTTGTTTTAACATAGTATCAAGTATTTAGTATCAAGACATCCCGTATATCCGCTTTAGTCTTTTAGCTTTCTATTGATAATCAATTAGTATTTGCATGTCGATATGGCGCTACAGATTAACCTAACTGTGTTTTTTTGTATGATATAAATATTGTTGCAAACAAATGGTAGTTTTAGTTTGTCGTATTGTCGATTATCACACTCAATTAATCAAAAAAAAAGAACAATGAAATACAATATTTTAGGAAACACTGGATTAAAAGTTTCAGAATTATGTTTGGGCACCATGACCTTTGGCGGGGGTGAGGGAATGTGGAAGGCCATTGGCCAGTTAACACAGAAAGAAGTTAATGAATTGATAAAAATTTCTGTGGATGGTGGGATTAACTTTATTGATACTGCCAACGTTTACAGCGACGGAGTTAGCGAAAAAATGACAGGAAAAGCCATTAAAGATTTAGGTCTTACTCGTGATGAACTTATTATTGCAACCAAAGTGCGCGGAAAAATGGGAGAGGGGCCAAACCAAAGTGGTTTAACGCGTAAACATATTTTGCACCAAGCAGAAGAAAGTTTAAAAAGACTGAATGTAGATTACATTGATTTATACCAAATTCACGGTTTTGATGCATTGACGCCTTGGGAAGAAACCTTGTCTGCCTTAGATATTTTAGTAAAACACGGCAAGGTGCGCTACATTGGTTGTAGCAATTTGGCGGCTTGGCAACTTATGAAGGCGTTAAGTGTTTCTGAAAGAGAAAAATTTGAAAAATTTGTTTCCCTCCAAGCCTATTACACGATAGCAGGTAGAGAATTAGAACGAGAACTAATTCCACTATTGCAGGATCAAAAACTTGGACTAATGGTTTGGAGTCCTTTGGCGGGAGGATTATTGAGCGGAAAATACGATAGAGACGGAAAATCTGACGGCGGTAGACGTGCAAATTTCGATTTTCCGCCTGTTAACAAAGGTAGAGCTTTTGATGTTTTAGATGTGCTAAAACCAATGGCAGAAGATAAAAATGCATCTGTAGCAGAACTTTCTTTGGCTTGGTTGCTTCATCAAAAAGCAGTGAGCAGTGTAATTATCGGTGCTAAAAAAACAAAGCAGTTAAAGGATAATTTGAAATCGGTAGAAGTGAAATTTACTGATGAAGAATTAAAAAAACTAGATGAAGTAAGTAGGTTGCCAGCCGAATACCCAGGTTGGATGTTAGAAAGACAAGGCGGCGACAGAAGAGCTTAATCTTCTGTGTTACTTTCTGTTAAACGTTTACTTTTATGAGTTTTTGTTTGTTTTTGCATTAGGGATTGAAGTGAAAATCCTTTTTGCCATAAGCCCCTTTAGGATTGGGGTAAAAGATTGTAACGGAAAGCCCGGGCCCTTTTTCGGGCAATGCCCAACCTAACCGTTTCGTCATTTTAAACGCAGTGAAAAATCTCATAACTAGGTGCGGATTCTATAATTACCTACATGTGAGATGTTTCCTAACGTCATGACGCCAACAAAGATTCTTAAGTTAATCACATTGGCCCTTTTCGGGGAATGCCAAACTTAATTTTAAAAAGGCTAAAGGTTTCTAAATGTTTTTTTGCTTATCGCAGCAAACGAGTAAATTGCTTTCTCTGGCGATGCAGAAAGCCTAAAAATTCCATTTATCTATGTCCATATTTTTTGTTTCTTACAACAAAATGATTTTATTAAGCTTGGCAGAACGTATTTTTGTCTAAATTAAAATGAATGAGTACAGCTAAAGAGGTAGAAGAGCTATTGGCGGGAATGAACATTTCTGCAGAATTGTCTTTAATAGCACATAAAGTTTTAAACAATACGCGCATCAGTTTTGAGGACGGTGTATATCTTTTCGAACATGCAGAACTTGGGTTCTTAGGTATTCTTGCCAATTACATCCGCGAAAAAAAGCATGGCGATTTAACTTATTTTAATCGGAATTTCCATTTAGAACCTACAAATCTTTGCGTTTATGATTGTAAGTTTTGCTCTTATTCTCGCCTAATTAAGCAAAAAGAGGAGGGTTGGGAATTAACGATGGAGGAAATGTTGGACATTGTTAAAAAATACGACGATGAGCCTGTTACCGAAGTTCATATTGTTGGAGGAGTTTTGCCACAGTATGATGTTGCCTTTTATTCGGCGCTTTTTTCGGCCATAAAAAAACACCGTCCAAATCTGCATGTAAAAGCCCTAACTCCGGTAGAGTATCATTACATATTTAAAAAGGCAAAAATAGATTATGCCACAGGTATGAAATTGATGAAGGAAGCTGGTTTGGAATCGATGCCAGGTGGTGGAGCAGAAATTTTTCATCCAGAGGTTAGGCAGCAAATTGCCAAAGATAAATGTACTGGCGATCAGTGGTTGGATATTCATCGCGAATGGCATAAATTAGGCATGCGGAGCAACGCAACCATGCTTTATGGCCATATAGAAGAATTTTGGCATCGCGTAGATCATTTGGAAAAACTTAGGGCTTTACAAGACGAAACAGGTGGTTTTCAAACTTTTATTCCCTTAAAATTCAGAAATCAGAACAACCAAATGTCTAATGTTGCAGAGTCGTCTGTGATTGAAGATTTGAGGAATTTTGCCATTTCGCGCATTTATTTAGATAATTTCGACCATATAAAAGCCTATTGGGCAATGATAAGCCGAGAGACCGCGCAACTTTCTTTAAATTTTGGGGTAGACGATATAGACGGCACGTTGGATGATACCACCAAAATTTATTCGATGGCAGGTGCAGAAGAACAAACCCCTGCCATGAGCACCCAACAGTTGGTAGAATTGATTAGGAATGTTGGTCGCAAGCCAATTGAACGCGATACTTTGTATCACGTAGTAACCGACTATAGCGATGTGGTTTTTGAGGATGCAAAAAAGCAAAATGGTTACAAATTGCCGGTGGCGAGTAATATTTAGGGTTTGAGGTTGTGGCTTAAAGGTGATAGGTAATTAGGTGATGGGCGATAGGTTTTAGGTTTTTATTGATGAAAGAAATTTATATTATTCGCCACGGCGAAACGAACTTTAATAAAGAAGGTATTGTGCAAGGCAAAGGCATAGATGCCGATTTGAACGATACTGGCGAGAGACAAGCCGAGGCATTTTGGGAGTATTATAAAGATGTTCCTTTCGATAAAGTTTATACTTCTACCTTAAAACGAACTTGGCAAACGGTTAATAAGTTTATAAAAGCCGGCATAGATTGGGAAAAACTTTCGGGTTTAGATGAGCTGGACTGGGGGATTTGGGAAGGAAGAAAGAAAAACGAAGAATTGATTGGCGCTTTTAGATCGATGCTGCAAAGTTGGGAAAGTGGCGATTATACAAATCATTTTGAACATGGTGAAAGTGTACAAGACGTTTTCGATAGATTAGAAAAGCCGAAACATTTACTTGAGAAACGTACGAAGGAAAAGAAGGTGTTAGTCTGCATGCACGGTAGGTCTATGCGGGTTTTTCTTTGTTTGCTGACAGGCGCCCCGCTGTCTAAAATGTCTGATTTCCCCCATCAAAACACGGTGCTTTACAGGCTTAGTTATGAAGATGGAAAATTTAACATCATCGATTTTAGCGATACGAGGCATTTAGAAATACTGAAATAGTTTAAAGCGATTTTAAGAACAGAAAGTTACGAAATTTTGGAAAAGATTAAGATATCAGCGGTAGCTTATACCAATACAAAGCCATTTATTTATGGGTTAGAACACAGCCAAATCATCAATAAAATAGATTTAAGCCTAGATATTCCAGCAGATTGTGCAAAAAAACTAATAGATGGCACGGTAGATATAGGTTTGATACCTGTAGCGGCAATTCCTCTGGTGCCAAACGCTAATTTAGCGGCCGATTACTGCATTGGTAGCGATGGCGCGGTTAATTCAGTTTTTGTGTTTAGTCATAAACCTATTTATAGCATAGAAAACTTAAGGTTGGATCCTCAATCTAAAACATCTAACAACCTAGCAAAGATATTGTTAAGGTTTTATTGGAATAGAGATGTAGAGTTTTTAAGCGATGAGTCGATAGATGCTGATGCCATTGTTTTGATTGGCGATAGAACATTCGATGCAAAAAAAGATTATGAATTCGCGTACGATCTTGGTGAAGAATGGAAAAATTTTACCGGATTGCCTTTTATGTATGCGGCCTGGGTGGCCAATAAACAGATAGATGAGGCCTTTAAGGTAGAATTTAATAAGGCACTGCAATTTGGTTTAGATAACAGGGCGGCACTTTTGACAGAGCTTCCAGAAAACTTGTCTTTTAATCTTCGTGATTATTTAATGAACAAACTGCAATTTGAGGTTACCGAAGATCGTATGAAAGCGTTAAAATTGTTCCTCGGTTACATAGAAAAATTAGAAGCTACCTTGGTGTAGAATTCTTGTTTATGCCATTGCGCCATAGACTGGGTTCCAATCATGGGTTTATTTTGAAAGAAAAAGCTGAGACGAAAAAATAGCCTAGGATTTATATCCTAGGCTTAGATAAGTTCGATTCTGAATAATGGCTAATGTTCTTTTAATTTGCCTATCATGGTGGTTAATGCATTTTTCAATTTGCCAACAGCACCGTTTAATGCCTGATCATAACTGTTTCCAAAATCTGTAGCGGCCATTGGCTGTTTACCCTCTACCCGGCATTCTATTAAGCATTTTTTATCTTCTTGTCCTTCTTTGCTGCCATTTTCGTCTGATAAGTGTACCTCTAATCGAGTAATGTGTTCTGAGAATCTCTTAAGTTCATTTTCTAATTTTTCGCTCATTTGAGCTTCATAATCTGAATGGATGGTCAGATTTTTATCGGCATTTAATTGAATAGTCATACAGGTTAAATTTAGGTGAATGAATATACCTGTACAACAGGCAAAACTTTGCGTTGTTTTGTTTTTTATGTAAGATCTCTCATCTTGCTCTAAATCAAGGTGATTTATGATTTTAGGTTTACGAGTTACGATTGCCAAGCTCAACCTCGTCGTTTCCCCCGTTTTTCGTTTGGTCGTTTAGTCGTTTCGCTCAATCTCAGCCTTAGCCTCAACCTCATCGTTCCCTCCGTTTGTTGTTTAGTCGTTTCTCTCAACCTCAACCTCAACCTCAACCTTTTTTCTATTTTCCCACTAATCCTCTTATCTTTATGGCTTTTGGAACCTATAAAATTTTGGCAAAAGTAAAAGATAAAGAAACGCCCCTAATGAAACAGTACAACGCCATTAAGGTGAAGTATCCTGGGGCATTGTTGTTGTTTAGGGTGGGCGATTTTTACGAAACCTTTGGAGAAGATGCAGTTAAGACTTCTCAAATTTTGGGTATCGTGCTTACAAAGCGTGGCACTGGTCCAAATGGAGGCGCCCTAGAATTGGCTGGTTTCCCCCATCATTCTTTAGACAATTACTTGGCTAAATTAGTTAGGGCGGGTCAACGGGTGGCGATATGCGATCAATTGGAGGATCCAAAAACTACCAAGACTATTGTAAAGCGGGGCGTTACCGAACTTGTTACACCCGGCGTAGCGTATGGTGATAATGTGCTTAATCAGAAATCTAACAATTATCTCGCCGCAGTTTATTTTGATAAGGCACACATTGGAGTTTCTTTTTTAGACATCTCTACCGGTGAATTTTTATTATCACAAGGCAATGCGGACTATGTAGATAAATTGTTGCAAAGCTTTAAACCTACCGAGGTTATTTTTCAAAAATCTAAGAGACAGCAATTTACAGAGCAGTTTGGAGATCGTTTTTATACCTTCGGACTCGATGAATGGCCTTTTACCAATGATTTTGCGATAGAAACACTCACCAAACATTTCGAGGTCGTCTCGCTTAAAGGTTTTGGCGTAGAGCGGATGCAAAGCGGTGTTGTGGCAGCTGGCGTTGTGTTACATTATCTTGGCGAAACAGAGCATAGAAATTTACAACACATTACTTCCATTAGCCGAATAGAGCAAGATAGCTTTATGTGGATGGACAGGTTTACGATTAGGAATTTAGAGCTGATCGGTTCGAACAACGATAATGCCGTTACACTCTTTGACGTGTTAGATCATACCGCTACACCTATGGGCGCTCGCTTGCTGCAAAAGTGGATTGTAATGCCCTTAAAGGAATTAAAGCCCATTGAGGAGCGTTTAGGTATGGTAGATTTTTTTGTGCAGAACGAAGAATTAAAGCAAGAATTTTTAACACATGTTAAGCCTATCGGCGATTTAGAAAGACTGATTTCTAAGGTTGGCCTTCAACGTGTTGGTCCACGAGAAATGAGCGCATTGCAGCGCGCTCTAAAAAATATCGAATTACTAAAAAAGCTTTCTGCCTCTACCGGTAATTCTTTTTTAATAAAAGTTGGCGATCAGTTAAACCCTTGTTCTGCCATTAGAGAACGGATAGAAAGAGAGTTGCAAGAAGATCCGCCAGCCCTGTTATATAAAGGAAATGTAATAGCCGATGGCGTGGATGAAGAATTAGATCGACTGAGAAAAATAGCCTTTGGCGGAAAGGATTTTTTGGTTCAAATACAAAAACGAGAAGCCGAGAATACTGGTATTCCTTCGCTAAAAATTGCTTTTAACAATGTATTTGGGTACTATTTAGAGGTTACGCATACGCATAAAGATAAGGTGCCGACAGAGTGGATTAGAAAACAAACCTTGGTTAACGCAGAGCGATACATTACGCCAGAGTTGAAAGAATATGAAGATCAAATTCTTGGCGCAGAAGAAAAGATATTGGCAATAGAAACCCGCTTGTACAATGAGTTGATGTACGAAACCGCAAGTTACATAAAGCCCATTCAGTTAAACGCCCAGTTAGTTGCCCAATTAGATTGTTTACTTTGCTTCGCAGCCTTGGCAAAAGTAAACCACTATAGCAAGCCAAATATGTCTAAAACGAAAGTGTTGGAGATAAAAGGCGGTAGGCATCCTGTTATAGAAAAGCAATTGCCTATCGGCGAAGAATACATTACCAATGATGTTTATTTAGATACAGATTCGCAGCAGATCATTATGATTACCGGGCCAAATATGGCAGGTAAATCGGCTATTTTAAGGCAGACGGCGTTGATTGTGTTGATGGCTCAAATGGGTTGTTTTGTTCCGGCCAAGGAAGCAAATATTGGTTTGGTAGATAAAATTTTTACGCGTGTTGGTGCTTCAGATAATATTTCTTCTGGCGAAAGTACGTTTATGGTAGAAATGAATGAAACAGCCAGTATCTTAAACAACATTAGTGATGACAGTTTAATTTTGCTTGATGAGATAGGGCGGGGCACTAGTACTTATGATGGAATCTCTATTGCGTGGGCCATTGCAGAGTTTTTGCATCAACACCCAACTGCGCGGCCTAAAACCTTGTTTGCCACACATTACCATGAGTTGAATGAATTGGCTAACACCATGCCACGCATTAAAAATTTTAATGTGCTGGTAAAGGAGCTTACCAATAAGGTAATATTTTTACGTAAATTGGTTCCAGGCGGTAGCGAGCACAGTTTTGGAATTCATGTGGCAAAACTTGCCGGCATGCCCCAAAAGCTCATCGCGAGAGCAAATGAAATATTAAAAAAACTAGAGATAGATAGAACCGAAGGTCAAAGTATTAAAGACAGTATAAAGAAAGTTCAGAATCAGGCCTATCAATTGCAGATGTTTGCCATAGACGATCCGGTGTTGGTTAAGATTAGAGATAACCTGAATAATTTAGATGTAAATGCGTTAACGCCTGTAGAAGCATTGTTAAAGTTAGACGAGATACAAAGACTGATAAAAAATTGATTTTCAGTTTTTTTTATAGATTTAGTTGAATTGATAAAAAGAAGTATGGCCAAATTACATAAACACAGTGTTTATCTTTTTTACCTTATTGGAGTAGTTTTGTTTTTTTCCTCTTGCGGTACCAGAAAATATACCGTAAAACCCGCAGAAAGAGCTTCGGGGGCTGCCGATGCCATGGCCAATTTACACAGTAAAAATTTGTATAAGTTTATTACAGATTGGGCCGGTGTAAGGTATAAATTTGGCGGATCGGATAAAAATGGGATAGATTGTTCTGGCTTTGCGTTATTGTTAGAAAAGCAGATTTATGGGGTAGATTTGCCGAGAGTTTCTAAAGATCAAGCCTCGGTTGCGAAAAGAAAAAATCCAGACAGGTTGGAAGAAGGCGACCTCATTTTTTTCGCTTTCGGCGGAGGCAGGGTTGATCATGTTGGCGTTTACCTAAACAATGGTTACTTTGTGCACGCAAGCACTAGTAGAGGTGTAATTGTAGATGATTTGAATTTGCCTGTTTACCAAAATGCAATGGTGAAGACCGGATCGGCGAGGTAGGCTTAGGGTATAGGATATACGGTTGGAGGATGAAAACTAAAAATCCAAGGTAAAAGACCAAAGGCTGTATGCAACAGCGACAAGATATAAGCCGCAACTCTTAACAACTTACCGACTCAACAGCTAACCGTCTAACAAATAACCATTAACAACTAATCATTAACACTAACCATCCGTTCCTTCCTTTACTTCAACCGCTTTTTTTCTGCGAAATCTCGGGAAAGTCATTGGGCTTTTTGTTGGCCTTTCGTCTCCCAGTAAAACGCCCCATTGTTTAAACATTTCAGTTCTATCGAAAATGATTTTTAACACTGCAATAATCGGCAATGCCAGAAACATTCCCGCCACCCCTGCAACGCTCCCGCCGATAAATACACCCAGAATTGCAAATAAGGCGTTGATTTTAACTTTCGAACCGACAATTCTCGGCATCAAAATGTTGTTGTCCAAGAATTGTACAAAGGCAATAACCGCCAAAACTTCTACTACAGGAAACATTTGTTGAGAAGAAGCGAGCGTAAGCAATACTCCAATTAAATTGCCTATCAAAGCGCCCACATAAGGGATAAGATTTAGAAAAGCAAAGATTACTCCAATTAACAAAGCATGCTTTATTCCGAGGAGCAATAAAATTCCACCCAATAATACCGTCATATAACTGATCTGGATTAATAAGCCACCTAAATAGCTTTTAATCATTGATTCCGTTTGATAAATGGCATCTTTAACCTTTGGATGATGTTCTGACTGGAACCACATAAAGGCAAACCGAAGCAAAATATCTTTATAGAACAGCATTAGGTAGATGTAGATGGGCAATAAGCCGATAAATACAAAAATGCCACTTAAGGTAAGGGCAAAACCACCGGCCAACTTTGTGCCCATGTTTAACAGATCCTTACTTTTATCGTCTATAAAATTCATCTGCTCACTTGTGCTGTAAGGCGTAATATGACTGATCCAAGTACTCAGCGCTTTTAAATGTTCTGCAACATTCTTTTTTATCTGCGGGAAATCATTAACCAAAGAGCCAATCTGATTAGAAAAAAACCAAACTACCAAGGCTACAAAAAACGCGACTACCAAAATAGGCAGGACGATGGCCAAAGTTTCTGGAAATTTTTTCCTTTTCAAAAACCTGTAAATGGGCAAAAGCATAATGGTAACAAAAAATGCCATCAAAACAGGCATAATAATGTCTCTGCCAATAACTACAACAGCCACAATGGCCATTAAACCTAATAATTCTATGGATCTTTTTACGGTTAGGGGAAGGTTGCTATTCATAAAGGCAATTTATCTGGTTTTTTGGACTTTAAGCACATCCAATAAATAAAAGTTTTAAGATAAGTATTTCTCTCGATAATCTGAGCTGCTAATCGTAAATATAGAAAGAGTCTTGCATACTCAACTTCATTGTAAATTCATAATTCTACACGTATTTCGCATAAAATTTATAAGACGAGTTGAAATCAGTAGATATTTTTATAAGTATTTGATTGATAATTTGTTAAATATTATTAGAGTTTAGTTTAAAAAACGTTAAAATAGAAACGCTATCCAAAAAATGAAATTAAACATTATATACCTGGGTTTGGGTGCTTTGATTTATGTAACGGGGTGTACATCAAAAAAAGAAGAAAAAGCAGAAGTAGAAATTTATACGGTTACCTCGCCTGTAAAAATGGATACCTCATTTACTAAAGAATATGTCGCACAGATAAAAGCTTTAAGAAATATAGAAATTAGGGCACAAGAGAAAGGGTATCTGCAAAATATCTATGTAAACGAGGGTCAGCAGGTAAAGGCAGGGCAGTTGTTGTTTAAGATTATGCCAAAAGAATTTGAGGCAGAAGTTTCTAAAGCTAAAGCAGAAGCAAAATCTGCAGAGATAGATGTTGAAAACACCAAGCTGCTTACCGATAAAAAAGTGGTTGCGCCGAACGAGCTTGCCATGGCAAAATCTAAATTAGATGAGGCCAACGCAGAAACTTCACTTGCAAAACTACATTTGTCATTCACCGAAATAAGAGCGCCATTCGCTGGCACAATAGATCGTATCCCGTTGAAAGTTGGTAGTTTGGTAGATGAAGGTGCTTTGCTTACCAACTTGTCTGACAATGGGCAAGTATTTGCTTATTTTAATGTGTCAGAACCAGAATATCTAAATTACGAAAGCACAATAAAGGCAAAGGCGCCGCAAGAAGTAAATTTAAAATTGGCCAACAACACCATGCTTAAAGCCAAGGGAAAAGTGGAGACCGTTGAAAGCGAATTTAACGGCGAAACCGGAAACATTGCCTTCAAAGCAATATTTGCAAATCCCGATCATTTATTACGTAACGGTGAAACAGGTAATATAGAAATGCTTGTGCCACTTAAAAACGTGTTGATTATTCCACAGAAATCAACTTATGCCATCCAAGATAAAATTTTTGTTTTTGTAGTAGATAATAGAAATATTGTGCATGCGCGCGCTATTACCATAGCAGAGGAATTGCCAGATTTATATGTAGTTGCGAGCGGTTTGAAGACCACTGACAAGATTTTGTTAGATGGCGTTCAAAATGTAAAGGATGGGGACAAGGTAAGTTACAAATTTCAAAAACCAGAGGAAGCGCTAAAGCAGTTAAGCGTAGCGGCCGAATAATTTTAATCTAATACGCTATATGTTCGGTAAATTTATCCAAAGGCCAGTTCTGGCCATCGTTGTTTCCCTTGTTATTGTGTTTCTCGGTGCGTTGGCAGTGTCATCTCTGCCCGTTACTCAGTTTCCTTCCATTTCGCCACCCAAAGTGAATGTCACAGCAGATTATCCAGCTGCTAATAATGAATTGCTTATAAAATCCATTGTCATTCCATTGGAGCAGGCATTAAACGGTGTTCCTGGAATGAAGTATATTGAATCTGATGCGGGAAACGATGGAGAAGCAAACATCCAAGTTGTTTTTAACCTCGGTACAGATCCTAATCAAGATGCAATAAACGTACAGAATAGAGTGTCTGCTGTAACGAATAAGCTCCCGCCAGAAGTTATCCGCGAAGGCGTAAAGATAAGTCGAGAAGAGTCTAATATGTTAATGTACATAAACTTGTACAGCACAGACCCCAAAATGAATGAGAACTTTCTCTATAATTTTGCTGACATCAATCTGCTAAATGAAATTAAAAGGGTAAATGGTGTTGGCTTTGCAGATATTTTAGGTAATAGAGATTACGCCATGCGCATTTGGTTAAAGCCAGACCGTATGCAGGCTTATAATATTTCTGTGGATGAGGTAATGAGTTCGCTGGAGCAACAAAGTATAGAAGCTTCGCCGGGTAAAACTGGTGAAAGCTCCGGTAGACGTTCGCAGGCATTTGAGTACATTTTAAAGTATCCCGGTAGGTACACCACCAAAGAACAATACGAAAATGTAGTAGTCCGTGCCAATCCAAATGGTGAAATGTTGAGGATTAAGGATATTGCCGATGTACAATTTAGCAGTTCTTTGTATGATTTATACTCTAATCTAAACGGAAAACCCTCTGCAGCGATTGTTTTAAAACAATCTTATGGAAGTAATGCGAGCGAGGTAATTAAGGAAGTAAAAGCCAAAATGGCTCAAATTCAAGCGAGTTCTTTTCCGAAAGGGATGCATTACGACATCAGTTATGATGTTTCCAAGTTTTTAGATGCATCTATCGAGAAAGTAATCCACACGTTGATTGAAGCTTTTATTTTGGTAGGATTGGTTGTCTTCCTTTTCCTTGGCGATTGGCGCTCTACCATTATTCCTGCGATAGCGGTGCCAGTATCGCTGGTTGGAACATTTGTATTCATGCAGCTGTTCGGTATCACCTTTAACCTTATAACGTTATTTGCGCTGGTGTTGGCCATTGGTATTGTGGTGGATGATGCTATTGTCGTCATCGAGGCGGTACATGCCAAGATGGAAAAAGACAGGCGACTCTCTGTACTGAGAGCCACACAACTCGCCATGAAAGAAATTAGCGGTGCCATCATCGCCATTACCTTCTTGATGGCCTCCGTGTTCATTCCGGTAACTTTTATGTCTGGCCCGGTCGGTATTTTTTATCGTCAGTTTTCCATCACTATCGCAACGGCAATTATTCTTTCTGGTATTGTCGCATTAACGCTTACGCCTGCGCTTTGTGCAATGATGTTGAAAAATAATCATGGTAAGCCTAAAAAGCAAAATGTAGTAGATAAATTCCTAAATTCATTTAATCGTGGTTTTTTCAAACTTTCTGGAAAATATGAAAGGGTATTGAGCAAAGCGATAAGTAGACGGATACTTACTTTTGGTCTGCTCATTGCTTTCTGTGGCGGTATTTGGGTGTTAAATAAAACTGTTCCATCCGGTTTTATTCCAAATGAAGACCAAGGAATGATTTATGCGATTGTATTAACGCCACCGGGTTCTACCATAGAACGCACCAATCAGGCGGCCCTTCAGCTTCAACGAATAGCTCAAAAAATAGATGGTGTAAAATCAGTATCTACACTATCTGGCTATGAAATTCTTACAGAGGGTACTGGTTCTAACTCAGGCAGCTGTTTAATAAATCTTAAAGATTGGAGCGAGCGGAAACACTCTGCACAAGAAATAATAGACGAACTAGAGCAGAAAGCAAAAGAAGTTCCCGGTGCTTCCATCGAGTTTTTTCAGCCACCAGCGGTTCCCGGTTACGGTGCGGCTGGGGGTTTCGAATTGCGGCTGGTAGATAAGTTAGGTACTGGAGATTATAAGAAAATGGAAACGGTAAGCAAAGACTTTGTAAAGGTGTTGAACCAACAAAAGCAGCTTTCTTCGGTATTTACTTTTTACAACGCAAGTTTTCCGCAATACCTACTGCATATTGATAATGATGTTGCGCAACAGAAAGGTATAAATATTGATAACGCCATGAATACGCTATCTACACTTGTAGGTAGTGATTACGAAACAAGTTTTATAAAATTCGATCGACAATATAAAGTAGTCGTTCAAGCCTTGCCGCAGTATAGGGCGCTGCCAGAAGACATTCTAAAACTTTCTGTAAAAAACAGTCGGGATCAAATGGTTCCATTTTCTGATTTTATGACGATGGAAAAGACTTATGGTCCTTCAGAAATTACCCGACATAATTTATACAATTCCTCAGAAATTACAGGAGAGGCAGCACCTGGTTATAGCTCTGGAGAAGCCATCGATGCCATCACGCAAGTTGCAAATAAATCGTTGCCAAGGGGATTCGGAATAGAGTGGGCAGGGATTTCTCAAGACGAAGTTTCTAGAGGAAATGAAGCCATCTACATCTTTTTAATATGTTTGGGATTTGTGTACTTAGTGCTTGCCGCGCAGTATGAAAGTTTTATTCTCCCCTTGTCTGTCATTCTTTCGTTACCAGCAGGTATTTTTGGCGCTTTTCTATTCTTAAAGTTAACAGGATTAGAGAATAACATTTACGCACAAGTATCTATGATAATGTTGATCGGTTTGCTCGGCAAAAACGCAGTATTGATTGTGGAATTTGCAACACAACGGCACAGCGAGGGGGCAACGGTGCTTAAAGCCGCAATGGAAGGTGCAAGCATTCGTTTTAGACCAATTTTAATGACCTCTTTTGCTTTTATCGCTGGATTAATTCCGCTAATTATTGCTACTGGCCCGGGACAAATTGGAAATAGAACCATTGGCTCCGCAGCTGCTGGTGGAATGATATTTGGAACTTTTTTTGGGGTAATTTTAGTGCCAGGCTTATACTTTGTTTTTGGTTCTATCGCAGCAAAGCATAAATTAAATAAGATAGAAGAAGAACATCCATTAACAGAAGAAATAGAAGATAATGTATAAAAATAACATCAAAATAATTTCTTTACTATTTTTTTGTGCGATTTATTCTGCCTGTAAAATTCCACAATTGGCACATCGCAATGAAAATAGGATTGTGCCTAAAAATTTCGGCAATACAGCAGATACGTCGAGCATAAAATTGATGCCTTGGCGGAGCTTTTTCACTGATCAGAAATTGGTAGATTTAATTGATACAGCACTTAAAAATAATCAGGATCTTAACGTTACGCTGCAAGACATAGAAATTGCTAAGAATGACATACGCGCTAGAAAAGGTGATTTATTGCCAACAGTTGGTTACATTGTGAGTGCAACGGTAGAAAAAGTAGGGAGATTTACCAGTCAAGGCGCCGGTGATGCTTCTGCAGATATTACGCCTGGCAATGGTGTTCCATCCCTTTTGCCTGATTATAATTTTGGTCTTCAAGCAAATTGGGAAGTAGATGTGTGGCATAAATTACGCAATGCAAAACAGGCAGCGGTAACCCGATATCTTTCGTCGGTTGCTGGAAAGAATTTTGTGGTGACGAACTTGGTTGCGGAATTAGCAAACAATTATTATGAGCTGTTAGCAGAAGACAATCAGCTTGAAATTGTTAAGCAAAATATCAGGCTGCAGAGTAATGCTTTAGAATTGATGAAAATACAGATGCAGGCTACGAGAGTAACGGCCTTGGCGGTAAAGCAATTTGAAGCACAAGTACTTGGTTCTAAAAGCTTGCAATTCGACATTCTACAAAACATTACCGAAACAGAAAATAAGATTAACTTTTTGCTTGGGCGTTTTCCTCAGCATATTGCTAGAGATAAAGATGCGTTTTCGGTCTTACTTCCAGCCGTAGTTCAGACTGGCATTCCGGCGCAATTATTAAGTAATCGTCCGGACATAATGCAGGCAGAATATGATCTTGCCGCATCCAAGTTAGATGTAAAAGTTGCTAGAACCGCGTTCTATCCTTCGTTAAATATCTCTGCCGGAATAGGATATCAGGCATTTAACCCGAAATATTTAATACGGACGCCAGAATCTCTGTTATATACCTTAGCAGGAGATTTAGCTGGTCCGCTGATAAATCGTAATGCAATAAAAGCAGATTACCTAACAGCAAATGCCAAACAGCTACAAGCGGTTTTTAATTACGAGCGTACCGTATTGAACGGTTACATCGAAGTAGCAAATCAAGTATCTAACATCAGCAACTTGCAAAAAAGTTACGACCTCAAGTCGCAGCAAGTAACCGCATTAACACAGTCCATAGAAATTTCTAACGACCTGTTTAAATCTTCGAGAGCAGATTATTTTGAAGTGTTAATGGCCCAAAGAGATGCCTTACAATCGAAATTAGACCTCATCGATACCAAAAAAGCACAGTTGAATGCAGTGGTAAGTATTTACCAAGCCTTGGGTGGAGGCTGGAATTGAGTTGTAAGTTACAGGTTTTAGGTTATAAGTTGTCTTAGATTTTTCTTTCCGCTTCAGCTTTGAGCTTTAGGCTTTATCCTTTCAGCTTTAACTTTAAGCTTTTTTTGGGCGGCTGTATCTGGCTGTTCAGGGGCATCGTTAAGTTTTTGAAGAAAGGAAAACTTTACCCTCACTGCGTTCGGCCCTTACCATCCAGGCCGCTAGCGAGCGCCTTGAGAGTATCAAGTATCAAGTATCAAGTATTCAGTATCAAGTATCAAGATTGACGGGCAACCGGCTTCAAGATTTAACAACTAGTCTATTCAGCGATTAAACAAGTTCACAAATAACTCTACCCTCTAACCATTAACCATCAAAACTCTGTTTCCGCTTTCCGACCTCTAACTTGCGACTTGATTTTTGTAGTTTTGCACCAAGTACAACACACATGAATAATCAAGATACCATCATAGCATTATCCACACCACAAGGTGCTGGCGCCATTGGCGTGATCCGCTTATCTGGACTAGATGCCGTTGCGCTTTGCAATGGCGTTTTTGCGGGAAAAGATCTTCGTAAACAAGAGTCTCATACCTTGCATTTTGGTTTGATAAAAGATGGAGAACAAATTGTAGATGAAGTAGTTGTGGGGTTGTTTATTGCGCCAAAATCCTATACCAAAGAAAATGTGGTAGAAATTTCTTGTCATGGTTCTAACTACATCATTCAACAAATCATCAACCTGCTTATTAGTAAGGGAGCAAGGGCAGCCCAGCCTGGAGAGTTTACTTTACGTGCTTTTATAAATGGGGCGCTTGATCTAAGTCAGGCAGAAGCAGTTGCAGACCTAATCGCCTCTAATTCTAAGGCGTCGCATGATGTGGCGATGCAGCAAATGCGTGGTGGTTTTGCAGAAGAACTGAAGGCTTTACGCCAACAATTAATTCATTTTGCCTCGATGATAGAGCTAGAGCTAGATTTTGCCGAAGAAGAAGTAGAGTTTGCCAATAGAGCTGATTTGAAGAGATTAGTCTTGCGTCTCATGTCTCACATCTCAAATCTAATTTCTTCCTTCGACCTTGGTAATGTGCTTAAAAACGGCGTTCCGGTAGTAATTGCTGGCAAGCCAAATGTAGGCAAATCTACTTTACTCAATGCGCTGCTAAACGAGGAGCGAGCCATTGTATCGGCCATTGCAGGTACCACCCGCGATACCATTGAAGACGAACTTACTATTGGTGGCGTGGTATTTAGATTTATAGATACGGCAGGAATTAGAGAGACCGCCGATGTAATCGAAACTTTGGGCGTAGAGCGCACCCTAGAAAAGATGAAAAATGCTCGGCTGATTATTTATATGGCCGACGCTTCACAAAGCTTGGCAGAGCTAGAAGAACAGATTGTAGGCTTAGAGAAACTAGAAATCCCTTACCTCATCCTCATTAACAAAGCAGACTTGCTTTCTCCGCAACAGCGGGATGAATTTGCCAAGCTAAACCCAAGTTTTCTAGTTGCTAAAGACAAGATTGGTATCGACGAACTAAAAGATATTTTGTTGGAAAAAGTGCAGCTAAAAAACTTGAATACCAATGAAACCATGGTAACCAACATTCGCCATGTGGCCGCCTTGCGCAAAACCCAAGAATCTTTAGAGCGGGTTTTGACCAATATAGATAACCCAGTGACGTCAGATTTTTTGGCAATGGATATTAAACAAGCCTTACATTACCTCGGCGAAATTACCGGAACCGTAACCACCGATGATTTGCTGGAAAATATATTTACGAAGTTTTGTATTGGAAAGTAAGTAGGCTTTTGTTTGATTATAAGTAGCTGTTATGGCGCTTTAATCGATAGTAGTAACTAAAGTAGGAATTTTTAATTTTTTGATATTTCTTTTAATAATCTATTTAGATATATTCTTGATTTCATCTTTTATACCTTAATGGGTATAATATGTATCAGGTACTAATTATTTATACCCGATAAGATATAATTTGAATATTTTTACTATATTTATATCCGAAAAGGTATAATGATGAGTACATTAATAAGCTTTGTGAAGAGAAAACGTAAAGAATTGGGCTTGACCCAGGAAGATTTAGCGTTAAATGCAGGTGTTGGTTTGCGTTTTATTCGTGACCTAGAACAAGGTAAAAAAACGCTTCGCTTGGATAAAGTGAACGATGTCTTGGCTTTGTTCGGAAAAGAAGTTGGAGTCATTGATAAATCTGCTGAATAATGGATCGTCAAGCAAAAATATTTTATGAAGATAAATTGGCAGGCTATTTATCAGAGACCGATAATGGATATTCATTTCATTATGATACAGTTTACTTACAAGCCGATCAAGCTAAGCCAATAAGTTTAACAATGCCTTTGGCCAAGGATGCTTTCCGCAGTAAAGTTCTATTTCCTTTTTTTGATGGATTAATACCTGAAGGTTGGCTACTTGATATTGGTGAAAAGTATTGGAAATTGAATCCGCGTGATCGTTTTGAATTGTTAATTAATTTGTGTCGAGATACGATAGGTGCAGTTTCTGTACATCCGATGGAGGCGGAACATAATGGCTAATTGTTTATTTTGTTATCAAGCAGTTGAAGCAGGAGAATATCATACAAACTGTTCAAAGAAGTTTTTTGGAACTAGTCACGTCCCGAAATTAGAATTAAGTCAGGAAAAACTTAATCAATTGGCTCTAATCACGGTTAATAAGAGATTAGCGGTAACAGGTGTGCAACCAAAACTATCATTAAGTCTGGAAGGATCGAAAACGGAAAGACGATTAACATTAGTAGGATTGTGGGGAGATTATATTTTGAAGCCTCAATCTACTGAATTTCCTTTAATGCCCGAAGTGGAAGATTTGACCATGCATCTTGCTGATTTATTTAAAATTACAACCGCTAAACATACATTAATACATACTTCTACCGGCGAATTGGCTTATATCACTAAGCGTTTTGATCGGTTAAAAGGAACTAAAATTCATGTAGAGGATCTATGTCAATTATCCGAATTAATGACGGAGCAGAAATATAAAAGCTCTTATGAACGCGTTGGTAAAATCATTAAGCAATTTACAACAAACTCTGGCTTAGATGTGATCAAATATTTTAGATTGGTCTTGTTTAGTCTTCTGACAGGGAACAACGATATGCACCTAAAAAACTTCTCCTTAATGCATACCCCAAAAGGTATTTTGTTTGCCCCAGCTTACGATTTACCGAATGTGAATCTTATCTTTCCAGAGGATCAGGAGGATTTAGCGTTGACTCTAGGGGGACGAAAACGTAAAATAAAGCGAGCTGATTTTCACCAGTTTGCTACTAGTTTAGGTATTGCCAATAAAGTGAGGGATAATTTATACGAAGATTTCCACAAACAGAAAGATCGAGTGGAAGAAATAATAGCGCGTAGCTTCCTAACGAAAGAATACAAGCTGAAATACGTTGAGATTTTCCAGCATAAAATGAAACAAATTGGATTCTAAGGATATGTTTATTGAATTACAAGTGTTTCTAAACAATGACAAAGATGCTGCCAATGCATTGATTTCTTAAGCCATTTAAAATAGACCTTACTAAACTTTTACGGATATTTTTTTGAGAATAACTATCGACAATAGCGACCAAATTAAACCGGTAAAGTGATCGTTCAACTTGGTTCATATAGGGTGCAAGAGTTTAAGCAATCGTGAAAGTACTATTAACATTAAGAAATTTTTATCCAATACGAAATTCGGTTCCGCTATTAAAGAGTTTTTTAATGTATTATCAAGATAAATAATCTCTTACGTTCTTGTAAAACCTCCTATAAAGAAAAAGGCAATTCTAATTGGAAAAACTTAAAGTCAAACACATATTTGACTGTTAACAAATATTAGGATTTCCTGAGAAAAAAAAGCCGATTTTTGTAAATGTTGTAGGTATATTATTTTTAAGACTAGCAATAAGTATTGGATCTGAAAAAGTAACCTAAACTTTTTTTATAGAATCGACATTGAATATGAAGATAAGTTTTAGTGGTCACGAAACATTTGTTTGCCGCCAATTTTGGTTAAAAAAAGGCTATGATTACCTGTTACAAGAAAAATCTTTTTCAGATGACGATGCAGTAGTTCATTTAGGTGTTGGTAAAAATATGACTACTGCCATCCGCTTTTGGCTTAAAGGCTTTAATATTCTTGGAGAAGACCATGCAATTACTACATTTGGAGAAAAACTACTATCACAATACGACCCCTATCTTGAAGACAATGCTTCGCTGTGGTTGTTGCATTATACCGTGATTAAAGAAGAGAGGGTTTTTATTTTTAATACATTCTTTAATCAGTTTTTAAAGGAGAAGAATGAATTTACTAAACCGCAATTGATTGCTTTTCTAAAGCGGAAAACAGAAGAGGCAGGTTTAAAACATTTTAGCGATAAAACTTACGATTCTGATGCCAACGTATTTTTGCGGACTTATAACCGCTCAAACGATGGTAAGTCAGATATAGAAGAAGAGACAGCTAATTTATTGGTCGAACTCAATTTGATACGTCCGTTCACTAAGTACGATTTAAGTAGTAAATCTATACAATGGTTTAGGGTTATTAGAGAAAGTCGAGACGAATTGCCGAAAGCGATTTTATCTTATGCCATTCTTGATAATTACGGTAATCATTCCCAATCCATTGCTTTTAAAGATTTGTTAGAGGGTATAAATTCGCCAGGAAATATATTTTGCTTAACAGAAAAAGCATTAGAGGAAAAGCTGATAGAATTATCAGAAGTATGGCCTAACGAATATAATTACAATGAAACTGCAGGGAACAGGGTTTTGCAGATTAAAAATGCAAGGGATAAATGGGAATTTTTAGATAGTTATTATGGTTAAGCATTTTTCACCTTCTCAAAACATACTCATCAATAATTTTGACGTAACACAGTATGTAATTACGCCGAATGTACAAGAGGTTTTTGAAGTTATTATAAATAATTATACAGCAGGTTTAAGGTGTATAAACTTAATTGGGGCTTATGGTACCGGAAAATCAACTTTTCTAAATGCTTTAATCTATCATTTTAATGATAAAAAGGTTTTTATAGAAGGCAAAAAATGGAGGAAATATATACAATTTGAAATCCTAAAGTTAGTCGGTAACTACGATTCTATCATAGATAATGTAAAAGATTTAATTGGTTCATCAAGTGTTAAACCTCTTGCTTTAGTAAAAGATTTAGAAACGTTAATTAAAGCAGCTAATGCACAGGGAAGAGGTTTTATTTTAATAATCGATGAGTTTGGTAAATTCTTAGAATACGCCTCGGCAAATGAGGCAGAAAAGGAATTGTACTTTTTGCAACAAATAGCCGAACTCATTAATAATTCAGAATACGAAGCGGCATTCATAACAACATTGCATCAAGATTTTTCTGCTTATGCGGGACATCTGAATATTACACAACGTAATGAATGGATTAAAGTAAAGGGGAGATTTAAAGAGCTTACTTTTAATGAGCCGGTAGAGCAACTGTTGTTATTGGCTAGCAAAAGATTAGACTCAACACCCGATGAAGTACAGCAAAAGCAAATTAACAGTTTAATAAAAATTATTGGCGATGCTAAAGCTTTTTCCTTAAAAGACTATTTCGATCAAAAAATAGCCAATAAAATCTATCCTTTAGATTTACTTTCAGGAAGTGTATTGGCATTGGCTTTACAGCAATATGGACAAAATGAACGCTCTTTATTTA
Organism: Pedobacter sp. UYP30; assembly: GCF_040547165.1. Lineage (NCBI taxonomy): Bacteria > Pseudomonadati > Bacteroidota > Sphingobacteriia > Sphingobacteriales > Sphingobacteriaceae > Pedobacter > Pedobacter sp. UYP30. The sequence continues at coordinate 174,682 of NZ_JBEPPD010000007.1, forward strand.
CGTTCTTAAATACGGATAGCTTTTACGGATTAGGAGAGTTTGATATCAAAAAACAAAATTTTTATGCCATAGCCAATGTATATGATTATCTGAATTATAACCTTTATTCTTTTTTAAATTCTAAAGCCAATATCCATTATAACAAATGGGCAGAGATTAAAAATGCTTTAGAAAGAATAGAAGGAGAGGTAGATGAAAATGAACACTTCCTTTACCAAACTTTAATTAAAACCATAGGCCTGCTCAATATCTTCAGTCATGCTGGGGCAAAATTGGATAAGGATTTTCTAGCGAGCTATATTAAGCGAACCGCTAATCTGCATGGAGTAACAGTAGCGATAGAAAACTTAGAGCGTAAAAATCTGTTGTCTTACAATAAATATTCTCAGCGGTATTTCTATTCAGAAACCACTGTGGTAAATATTGACGATGCGATTAATGAGGCAGGGCTTGAAATCAGCAAGGCAAACAACATTGTTTCCTTTTTAAACAGTTATTTCCCATTGGCACCCGTATCTGCAAAAAGGGCTTATTACGAAAAAGGCACTCCGCGTGTATTTGAATATAAAATAAGCGATGCGCCTTATACTGCTTCTAGTCCTAGCGGACAAGTGGATGGATTTATTAACTTGATCTTTAATGAATACCTTAGCGCAAAAGATATTTTAAAAGAATCTATAAATAATGTTGACGCTATTTTGTATGCTCATTTTTTAAGGGTAGAAGATATAAAGCAAACCATACAGGATATAGAAAAAGCAAAACTTGCAAAAGAAAAATATCCTGATGATAAAATTATCAATAGAGAATTAAATGCAATTATTGATATCCAAAAAAACTTGTTAAATTATTTTATTTACGAGGGATTTTATAATGCTGATGCTGTTAAATGGTACTATAATGGCATCTCTGTTGAATTTAGGAATAGTAGAGCACTTAACATATTTCTTTCCAATATTACTGATGAAATCTATCCTTTAGCTCCTGTTTTTATCAGTGAGTTAGCTAACAAGACAAAGTTGTCTGTGGCCATATCTGGTGCAAGAAAACAATTAATTGAAGCCATACTTAACTTTGAAAAAGAAGAAAACCTAGCGATTGAAGGTTTTCCACCTCAAAAAAGTATTTATCTTTCTTTATTAGCGCAAACAGGCATTCATAAAAAAACCGTAAATGGTTGGGAATTATTGGAGATAGAAAATAAAGATCCCTTTAATTTTAAACCGCTTTTTAATGCTTGTAATAAGTTTGTATTAACGACTAAAGGGGCAAAAAGAAGTGTGGCAGACCTTTATGAGTTGCTCGAACAGGCACCGTTTAAATTAAAGAAAGGGTTTCTTGATTTTTGGATACCTATTTATCTAATTATTAAAAGGGACGACTTTGCCATGTATGGCCAAAATGGATTTATTCCCGATTTTGATTCTGAGGTTTTGGAATTGCTGGTCAAAAATCCTAATCAATATAATATTAAAGCTTTTGATACGGAAGGAGTGAGGGTCAAGCTCTTTAATCAATATCGAGATTTTTTAACCTTATCTGAAGAAGAAAAAACTTCTAACGAAGCCTTCATTAAAACCATTATCCCATTTATAAAGTTTTATAGAGATTTAAAACCATTTGCTCAGCATACAAAAAAGTTATCTAAAAAAACCTTAGCAGTACGAAAGGCGTTAACCGATGCCACAGAACCTGAGAAATTGTTTTTCGAAGATTTCCCGAGTGCATTAGGATACGATTTAACTTTGTTGCAGAAAACGCCAGAACTTATAATAGAGTTTGGTAAAGAGCTTCAAGATTCAATTAGGGAGTTGAGAAATGCTTATGCAGAACTTTTAAATATGTTTGAACTAGTGATACAATCGCTTTGGGATCACGAGTGTTCTTTTGCTGAATATAAAGGTCAGTTAAGAAAACGTTACGAACAATCTTTAAAGAAGTATTTATTATTGCCGTATCAAAAAACTTTTTATGATAGATTGTGCTCACCGTTAGAGGATAGAGCGGCGTGGCTTTCTTCGGTAGCACAGGCAACAGTAGGAAAAACATTAGACAGGATTTCTGATATTGAGGTGGAACAGTTGCAAGCCAAATTCCTAGATTTAATTCATGAATTAGATAACTTAAACGAGTTTGCACTACAAAATGTAAATTTAGAAGAAGAAGAAGCTTTTAAGCTAGAAATTAGTAGCCCAGGCGAAGTAATGCAACATAAAATTGTAAGATTGCCGAAATTACAGGATGATAAATTAACAAATTTACACGCTGGGTTAAATTTAGTTTTAGAGAAAGAAAACAATTATACTAAAATTGCTATATTAGCTCATCTACTTAAACAAGAACTCGAAAAGAATGCCCAATAATACGGTTAGACATGTATTAGGAATATCTGGAGGTAAAGATAGTGCAGCTCTAGCTATTTATATGAATCATCTATATCCGCAAATGGATATTGAATTCTATACTTGCGATACGGGTAAAGAGTTAGATGAAACCTATCAATTGATTTTAAATTTGGAATCTAAACTTGGCGTTTCCATTAATAAACTCTATGCTAAAACAGCCGACCATGATAATCCGTTTGACTTTTATCACAATTTATATGGCGGTTATCTACCTTCTTCTAATGCCCGTTGGTGTACTCAAAAATTAAAGATTGAACCTTTTGAAAATTATATAGGCACTACACCCGTGATTTCTTATGTTGGTATTCGTGGTGATGAGGATCGTGAAGGCTATATCTCAACCAAACCTCATGTACAATCTATTTTTCCTTTTCGGGAAAATATTTGGAGCGAAGAAGTAATCGGGAGAGTTTTAAAGAATGATAATCAACAAAATTTACTGAATTTATATAAAGACCAACTCAGTAATGCTTTATACCAAAGGGCAACAGATATTATTAAAACACCATTGTCCTTAAGTTATAGCCAAGGACAAAAACTAAAAGCTTTAATGGGCTTAGGTGTAAAAGAATTTAATCATGTAGCTTTTCAGTCCTTAAAAAGTAGTAGTTTACCTATTGCTTTGGTTGATGATTTTCCATTATTAAATAACGAAGAAGTTTTAATCCGTGAGGATATCTTTAGGATATTGAGAGAAAGCGGTGTTGGTGTACCTGCGTATTATGAGGAAGTACCTTATGAAGTTAAAGGTCAAAAAGGAACTTATAATCGTAGCCGTTCTGGTTGTTTTTTCTGTTTCTTCCAGCGTAAAATAGAGTGGGTATGGCTCTATGAGCAGAACCCTGCTAAATTCATTCTAGCGATGGAATACGAAAAAACAGGCTATACGTGGATGCAGGATGAAAGTTTGGAGGAATTGATTAATCCCGAACGTATTGAACAAATTAAAGAAGAATTTATTAAAGCACAAGACCGAGCTCAAAAGAATAAACAATCAAATAAGTTGATTGATATTCTAGATGATGAGGAAGAAGGTTGTGCAGCTTGTTTTATATAAGAAAATGGAATACAGAATTGAAACTTGGAAAATAAAACACTTGCTTGAAAAGTTGGAGCAAAAAAAACTTGATTTAAATCCTCCATATCAAAGAAATGCGATTTGGACAAAAACAACTCAAAAATTTTTAATAAATTCTATCAAAGCAGGTATTCCAGTCCCAAATATCTTTTTATTCGAAAAAAATGATAAAGATTATGAAATGGTTGATGGGCAGCAAAGAACTCGAGCAATTCATCTTTACAATTCAACCAATGAAATTAATTTGACGGCAAATGCAAGTGACGCTGAATTTAAAACCGGAAAATTTTTAGAATATGAGATTCCTGTCACAATAATTACTAAAGTTGAAGAAAATGAGTCAATTGAGGATTTTTATTACATGGTTAATACAAGTGGCGTTAAACTCAATCGTCCGGAACAAATTAAGGCTCGTTATTCTGAATCTAATTTTTTAAAATTAGTTAATGACATAACATATTCTGATTCTTTTAGTGATTTGAATATAATACCTGCAACCTCTCAAAAAAGAATGCTAGATAGAGATTTAGTAGAAGAGCTATGTACATTAGTTATTTTTGGTATTACAGATAAAAAGTTACAAGTTGATAAGTTATATAGTACTGATATAAGTAACGAAGATGAAAAAGAATGCAGAACGAAATTTACTCAGATTTTAAAAATCTTGTCTCGTTTTGACAGCATCAGGACAATTAAAAATACTCGTTATCGCCAAAGGAATGATTTTTACACCCTTTTTGGATTTATAAAGGATAATCTAAGCCTTGAAAATAATAGTTTGGATTATTTCTATAAATTATTGCTCATTCTTGAAAAAGGTATAAGGCCGAATAAAGATTCATGTCCGCCACTTGCTGAATATGCTTTCAATTGTGTCAGTCAATCAAATTCAGCGAGTGCTCGGATGAGACGATTGGATATATTTAATAACATATTTCTTAATAGTAAGGATATACCTAATGAAATGCAAGATGCTGTTAAAAGTCATTATCAAATAGAGGGAGATTACTTTAAGAAGGTAGAGAATTATTTGACTTTCAATGATGTTATATTGGCTGAAGCAATGCGTGTTTTTGAACTTAACGATTCTATTTAGCTATGTATTTAGAGGGGAAAAATATTAAACTTTCTACTGATTCAAGGGAAAATTTAATAGAGATTGATGATAAGTTTTTTCAAATTTCCTTTTTAAGAGAGGATAATAAATATGTTCAAGGAGGTAATGGGATAGTTTTCAGTTTAAGTGATGAACAAGAAGGGATAGAATATGTAATTAAATTTTTGAAGTATTCCGATGAAGAAGCTACAACTGATTGGAAAGCAAAGAAAAGGTATAGACGCTTTTGTAGAGAAATAGAAGCACTCTACACTGCTAAATCTAATGATTTAATGGGGGTAATTCAGATTGAGGCTCACGGTTGTCATATGATTGATGGAAAAACATTTTCATATTATGTAATGGAAAAATGCGATTTCACCTTAAAAGAGTTCTTGGAAGCAGAAGGAGGTAATTTAGATATTGTTCAAAAAACCATTATATGTCAAAAAATACTGAAAGGTATTCAAAGTCTTCATGAATATAAAATATATCACAGAGACATTAAACATGATAATATTTATTTTTTAGATGGAGAACCTATAATAGGTGATTTAGGTTTATCTGATTTTCAGGAATCAGATATTTTTATAAATGAGAAAGGTGAATTGATAGGGCCTACCGGTTGGTTTTCTCCTGAAGCTATAAATAAATACTTAGTAGAAAAAACAGCTAATTTAAATGGATTTGATTGCACTATAGATAAGAAATCTGAGGTTTTTCAGTTAGGTAAATTATTTTGGTACATTTACCAAGGTAACATTCCAATTGGGCATACTGAACCAGATGATTTCATTCCTAATAATCCAAAGATATACGGAATTCTAAATAGTATGCTTCAAAATTCAAAGGTTAGGCGCTTTAATACGAGTCAAGTAGCTATTAATATTGGTGATTTCCTGTCATCAAATTAATATGTAATCTGAAAAAAACATCTAATCCCCAATCGTCTGCAACAAATCATTAGTTCCAAAGTTCAAGATAAACTCTGAATAGAAGCTAGAGAATAAATCTCTTAAATAAACTTCTATATCCACCGCTTTATCTCCGTTTTCTTCTTCCTGTTGAATGTTGTATTTTCTGTTTTTAGTAATGGTGTACAGGAAAAGTGTATGAAAATATACTGAGGTAATGTATTTTTTATCTGCAACTTCTAGTTGTGTAGTATCTTTGTAAGCAGATTTAAAACGTTTTAAAACATGGCTATCCATGTTTATGATGATTTTATCTAAGTTCCCACCACTTACCTGTGGAGCCATTACAGTTTCATAATCAATGTCAGCGTCTAAACCATCAGCAACTTGGTCCCAACTTTTAAAACCATCTTTGGGTTCCTGATAAACCAATACAAAAGGAGGTAAACCAAGCGGTTCTTCATCCTCTTTTTTATCTTTCTTAACTTCTTCTTGTTTCTGTTCGGGTTCGGTAATCTTTACCATAAAGAGTTCTTCAAAATCTTCGCCAGCTCCAGACAAGGTCACTTTCATTTGTATCTCATCTCCAACTTCAATCTCATCTCTTGTGTTCAAATTTAATCGAATGGTTCCTTCATGAGGGCTCGTGTGACTAATATTCAGTACTTCGTCAATATCTGTATTGTTTCCTTGCGCATTTCCACCTTCTGTTTTATTTGGCTTAGGTTGGTATTGCACAATTGCAATTTTAAATTCTCCAGGTTCTTCAATCCTATCAAAATAATGATCTTCAACATCGGTTTTAAAATGAACTACTTTTTCTTTTCCTTTTGGTAGATTGATAGCAGGAAATCCTTCTTTATTTGTCGATGCTTTTACTTTTATAAAAGATGGAAATCTTTGAGCTTTGAAAGGTTCTATTACCGTTGTTTTATGTTTCTTGTCAGACTCCTGTTTTTTAGGTTGGTGGTTATCTCTTTGCTCTAATTTAAAAGTTTGGTTCAGTAACTTCATCAAGGAACTATCCATTGGTAAATTTTTGGAGAAGTTCTTTAATAATTCGTTGGTGTCTTTAGCATCTACCGAAATAGAATCTTTTCTCCTTTTCTCAATCTCAGCTAATCTACCTTTACTACTTCCTAATTTGGAGGCTAGAAATTTTCTTAAAATAGAAGTTTCTTCGCCCTCTTTTAATCTATCCCTTGATGCCATGAATAATTCCTTTCGGAAATTATAGTTCATGTTGGTACAATCTACATGGATGATTAAATGGTGTTTAAGCAAATTGAACTTTAACGAACGGGTAATGAATTCAGAAGTGAAATGTCCATGTACTTGTCCGTTAACAGAAAAGAGCACCGACATGTTATTTTTAAAGAACTCTGATTGGAGCGTGGTCTTGGTTTCCTTGACATTCTTATCATCTATTCTCGATTTAAAAACATAGCAACTCGCTTTAAAAGGCCCTATGTGCTCGTCGTTAAAGTTTTCTGAAAAATAATCTTCAATATATTTGTTGTCGTCTTTTTCTAATCTTCGTTTAATACCGTAAAGGTCACGTTCTAAATTCCGATCGTCGGGATATCTTTCTTTTCTGTCTACTGTAAGGACGGGTAATGCAGGGTCAAAAAGAAATTCATTGATACTTTGATTTAAATCTCTTGAAATTACAGAGCGACTACCACTTGGGAGATCGTAAGAGTAAAGCTTAATATAAGTCCCGGTTTCAAACCATGTATCATATAAGTTTAGGTTAAGCTTATCGATTTTAAACGAAGCGATTTTTTCATCAATTTTTAAAAACTCGTACCAAGTATTTTTTACTCTAGTTTCTTCTTCCTTACTAAGAGGATGTTGTCTTACTAGGGTAAAACCAAAATCCCCTGTTTTATCATATCGCCTAGACGCAATTAATTGATATCCTTTTTTGCCGCAGAATACAATTGCGCCCGAGCCTCCCATGTTATACTTTCCTTGTACAAAGTGAATCTGATTTTTATTACCACTAAGCAAGGAGAGAAAAGATTTTTCAAAGTTTTCGGGATGCTGCCCCTCTCCATTGTCGTATATAGAGATAGATGTATTCATTCTCGGCCCAACGGCTAAAATCTGAATGTTCTTTGCTTGATTTTTCCTGTGGCTTGTTAAATCCCAATTTTTATGGTCAGGAAAGAAAATATTTTTAGCGTCTTCGATACTTTTTGGAGCATCTGGCCCTTTCGGATCAATACCCAATTCGTAGCATCTTTTCATCAAAGTTGCATCTATAGAATTGGTAATTTTTTCTATTAATGCGGGTATTGGGGAAGCCTGTTGATTTTCAATGACGCCATAATTATTATCATTGCCACCTAAGGGAAACCAATTTTCTTGTTTAAACAAATCTGCATTTGCTTCAATAACGCTATCAACATCAGTTTGGGTGTGCGAATTAAAAAGAGCATGGAAAAGCTCTTTATTTGATAGTTGAATAAATTGAGACATATTTTGAGCGCTGTAGTAAAGTTGTTTAAACTTAATGATAATTTGGTAATTAACAAAAGATGTTTCTGTCTTTTATCTCTTTAATTAATGTAGTGAATTGAGCTGCAATTTGGATCACAACTAAGTATTTGAACAATATTTCTTAAAACAAGAAATTATTTAAAAATAATGGAAGAAAAATATAGGCTCTTTTATTAGTAAGTAAATGACCTCACCCTGTACTACTTTGTACTTAAAAAATTTTATAAGTAATTGACAATCAGAACTAAATTACTTCCTGCATCGGGGAAATAAGCCCGTTTTGCCAACGATAAAAATGTGTTCAGAGATAGAGATTATGTTTAACACAACATAGTAAAACTCCTTTAATATGCATGAAATTTTCCGAAATATTTTAACATTTAGTCTTATTTTTGTATTTTTGAAATAATTGGTTTAGGATTATGAAAGATTCTAGTAAGCTTAAAAAATATATAGGTCGTGGTGAAGTTTACCGCAGGGAAGATCTTACTCCTTATTCTGGAGCAGTAGATCGTGAATTGGCACAATTGGTTCAAGACCAGATTCTGGTTAAGCTTCGCAATGGACTTTATCACTACCCCAGATTGTCAGTATTTGGAAAGTTGCCCCCTGATGAGAAAAAATTAGTTAGCAAATTTCTGAAGGATGATAATTTTTTGCTTACTTCTCCAAATTTGTACAATAGTTTAGGGGTGGGTACAACACAGTTATACAATAAACCAATTGTTTATAATCATAAGCGCAAGGGTGAAATAAAACTAGGGAACCGTATATTTAATTTTGTTGATAAATCCTCGTTTCCAAGAAAGGCAACAATCGAGTTTTTACTTGTTGACCTTTTAAACAATCTTTCCAACCTTACTGAGGACTCTACTAAGGTATTAAGTAGGGTAAAAGAAAGAGTTGCTAGTATGGACAAGGTTAAATTGAGAAAATCTGTTCAGGCTTATGGAAATCCAAGAACCAAATCGTTTTTGATGGCAATTCTATAATTTGTACATAATGACTACAAATTATTTACATCAGCGGAAGGATTTTTTAGACCTTATTAACGTGATTGCCGATGAAAGAGGCATAGAACCATTTCTAGTAGAGAAAGATTACTGGATTATGCACGTACTTTATGGATTAAAGGAACAAGGCTTCGATTTCGAATTAAAGGGTGGAACTTCCCTCTCAAAAGGTTATGGCATAATCAGTAGGTTTTCAGAGGATATAGATATTGTAATCAATCCTCTGGCAACGCTGCCGATGAAATTATGGACTGGTAGAAATCACACAAAGGAATCTCATATTCAATCTAGGCTTGATTATTATCAATGGCTTACAGAAAATATAAGTGTAGAAGGAATAATCGAAATACAAAGGGATAGGGAGTTTGATGCACCACCAAAATATTTTGGTGGTGGCACTCGTCTATTTTACGAAAGCTTAACCACAAAAGTTGAAGGAGCAAAGGAGGGAATACTTCTTGAAGTTGGCTTCGATGATGTGTCGCCAAATCAACCAATTACGATTACGTCTTGGACAAACGATAGAGCTTTACAGGCAGATATAAGGATTGTTGACAATAGGGCAATTGATATAAAATGCTAGAATCCCGAATATACCTTTGTTGAAAAATTGCAAGCCATCATAAGAAAATTTGGCCAGGAGCAAGAATCGAAGGTGATCAACCAGAATTTTCTCCGTCAATACTATGATGTATATGAGCTTCTTGGGAATCAGACTGTTGTTGAGTTTATTGGCACACCAGAATATGAAACCCATAAAGTAAGGAGGTTCAATAGTAAAGAGCTTGAGACACCTTTAGCTGAAAATGCTGCATTTGATTTTTCTGATAAGGTCTTACTTGAAACCTTCAAAGAACGTTTTCTACAGACGAAAGCTTTATATTATAACGGTCAGCCTACATTTGACGAGATTATTGGCCGTATCAAAAGTTATTTGCCCCTTATGTAAATCCATTTCTAGGTATTAATGATATTTTGTACCGTTTCTGTACCTCGTGTCCGTCATAGCATTGATAATCATTTTACTTTACTTTTTGTATTGGAAAGTAGAGCTGTCTGGATTTGGATTTATGGGATTTAGTCTTGTTGGAGGGGCATGGTTTTTACGAAAGGAGGATTTTAGCATTATGTTATTCATCCCTATAATTATTACAGCGGTATTGGTAAGCAAAAGGGTGGTTTTTGATGCGGCGCAAAAACAAGTGAGCGTTTACTTATTAGGCTTTCCTTTTAAAAATTGTGCTTTTGCAGATTTTTCGGGATTTAATATTGTGCGTAAAACTTATAACGGTATATATAATGGTACCGATGTAGCCGTTAAATTTTTAAAACCGGGTAATAAAACTTTAAAGAAAGTAACCCTCAGAAGTTTTGGTAAAACTAAATTGATAGAGCCTTTTATAAACGAAACGGAGTATATAATGAAGATGTAGAGCCGTTTACCGAGATACCTCAATCATAATCGTTCTGTTTTTTCGTTTTTGTTAATCTACCATCTGTTCGGAAAAGGTCAGAAAATCAATAGACAATACTCAAGTCTAGCCATTTTTGAAAAACCTTTTTTTTGAACTGGCTGTTTTCAGTTTCTTTACTGTAAAAAACGACACCTATCTAAAAAATTTCTCCATGCTTCTCGATAATGGTAATTGGGTGCTTTCCCCAGCTTATGATTAGCTAAATGTAGCCATTGTTGTGGAAAAAAATTCTATCAATTATCGCATTTGTAATTAAAAATAGGTTGGTGGTTAAGCTGACTTGGCACTTTGCTTTCTGTCACAGTTTTAAGTGCCTCAAATCGGTAATATATATTTTTGCTGTTGAAACTGTTGTCGTCAGGCTTTAGTTCTTCTCCGGCTACATAATTTAATTTGTCTAGGTAGGCATTCTTTTTTACGTCGAAAATGTAGTTGCTTGTATCATCTTTAATGTCTTTTGCCTCCGCGCCATAAAACGGATTGTAGTAAATATCGGCTGGATTAAAGTTATGCTCAATCGATTTCCTCAAAAGTTGGGCATTTTCCACATCCTTTAACAAAGGTTCTTTCTTTGCAAAAATAGTTCCCTCAAAAAAAAGGCCGCCGTTCTTTGCCATGGCAAAATAGGGCCGTTCATCGTTAGTGCTCTTGGTATAAACTGCAATAAAATCATTGTAGTTCTGTTCATTCTTAAAATTATAGACAACATTTTTGTCTTGATTTTCCTCATCTTGGAAAGGTTTGTTAAAAAAAGAAAGTGCTTCGTGGTCTCCCTTAAAAGTATAAACAATGGGAAAAGGGGCGCAGTTAGCGTCACGATTTAAAACTTGTTTCATTAAGGGCTTATTGTTCGCCAGCTTCTGAGTACCGATATAATTTTCGTAACCTTGGAAACCGCTAAACATAATTCGGGTGCTGTCGGCCAAATACTTATTTTGCCTGCCAAAAATTGTGAAAGGCTTTGGCATGCCGGTTGGAGTGAAAGTAACGCGATCGTTGTTGTCTATTGCCCAGTTGCCGACCTGACCACCTGTATAAAAGGTAACTACATATTTATGATTCTCAAATAAATGCATACTGCTGGCAATTTCTCCATCTGCTTTGGGGCGGATGTTATAGCTACCCACTAAATCTGATTTACTCTGTGCGCAAGAGAGCAAATTTATGGTCATAAAAATTAACACAAATAGGGCAATCCTTTTCATAATTTAACAGGTTACAGGGAAGTAAATGTAGCTAAATGGTTAACAATTGTAAATTAATACGATTTTTCTTTTAAAAATCGCTGTTGAAATGCAGTGTTATTCAGAACGGCGAAAATGTGAACGGTAACATGATTTGTGAGATGGAGTTGATAAAACAAGTCGAAATAAAAAATGATTATATTCTGGCTTTGCGCCACTTTAGTGTTTTTTTTTGATTATTTGCAACCTATGTATCTATGTGGTTAAGGATATTTATTTTAAACCTTTATCATAACAATTTGATAGCCTGCTCAATATAGCTACTGCCCTCAGAAGAAAACGGTAAGCTCATCGCGCATTTATGTCCCTTCTCGTCCATTTTCATCAACGATTTCTTAAGGATGTTTACAATTGTTTCTTGATGAGTGGGGTAAAAACTTTCATATTGAAATTCAAGGAAAACAAGGCATAAGGCGTTTTCAATGGTCTGTACGTCAGTGTTTTGCTTTATTCCTTTTTTTAATATAATCTGTTCCACCTCTTCTATAACAGATTGGGAATATTTTGCTTCTTTAAGTATGATCGATGCTTTTGTAGCATGGCTTTCAGAAAGCTTTTTTCTCCAACTTAAATAACCAACCCTGTCCATTGGATAGCTGTCTCGACGAATTTCCCATCTCCCTAAATGCTGACATCTTGAAGCCAATAACAAGGCTTCGCTGGCATTTTCGTCAAGCTTAAGCACCCATTCATATAACTTAATCGCCATAAAATATTCCTGGGGATAAGTTTTACCATTCCAAATAAATTGGTTTAGATCTTGTTTGTTGTAGGAGTCAAATTTTTCAAAGGTCGCGATCATCTTCCGTTCGTCATGCGTTTTTATATTCATTGGCTTCAATTTAATTGTACTGTTATCTAAAAAAATCCTTAACTTGAAATATGCCAGTTGAACGTGTTTTTTCCTTTAAAAGCTACCAAGTTAATTTAGCGCTAACTTAGTGCAAATTAAAGAGAATAGGCAATTTGCTTTGGTGTTTTTTAACCATTGTGATTGGGAGATTCACCGTCTTGATTGTTTGGTTCTCTGTTATCAACGAACAAATGAATATGCGCTTTGATGCCACCGGCCGAAGAGCGGCTTGAGGATCCAGCCTCAGTTATTAAAAGATTCTTCTCACAAGGCTCTTATTCCTCCAAAAATAGAAGTAATAAGAAATATCGCAGCTTACTAATTACGCATTTTCCTTTGTCAACGCAATCGCGCCATCCAACGCCGCTAACAACGAATCTCTATATTTAATAAAATTATCTTGGCGATCTGCTTCTTCACTTATTTTAAGTGCTCGTTTAACGGCTTTCACTTGTTGCAATTCGTTTTGATACGCTTCGTTAAATGTTTCTGGATTTTTGTTTTTTAATATTCTGATAGAATGAGAATACTGCTCAAAAACATCTGTGATGATTTTAAGACTTTTATCATCGTAAATGGTTAAACCACCAACTTTTTTAGCCAGTATTTCTAACTTTCCTCTTTCTTTTGCGTAACCCATATCAGCGCGAAGATACAGTTTTTAGGCATGATTTGTCGCCATGTTTGTAAAATTGAACGCTGGTACCTGATACGTGGTTCAAAACAAAGGAAACTATATTTTTTCTTATTTTATTCTAATCTGTTCACTATCGATTAATTCCACTTGCTTTCCCATTTTTTTCTGGATGATTCCAAAATGGTCTAATTCATTAGTGCTTACCAGCGAAATCGCATCGCCATGCGATGCAGCTCGTCCAGTTCTCCCAATCCGGTGGATATAATCTTTTGGTGAGCGAGGCAGTTCGTAATTAATTACGAAAGGCAAGGAACTAATGTCGATTCCCCTTGCCATTAAATCGGTTGCCACCAATACCCTAAGTTTACCAGATTTAAAATTTGCTAATGATTCTGTTCTGGAACCCTGACTTTTTTTGCTGTGGACTGCTTTTGCATCAATGTTGTTTTTGCGTAGTTTATTCACTATTGCATCAACTTGATGCACAGAAGATGCAAATATCAACACCTGTTTCATTTCATGATGATTGATCAGGTAGCGCAAAAACGGGCCTTTCTTTTCATTAGAAACAATATAAGCCACTTGTTTAATCAGGTCAAGCGAACCATCCTCAGTTTCAATTTTTATAACAATTGGGTTTTTTAGCAAAAGCTGATGAATATTTTGTAAATCTTTGCTTAGCGTTGCAGAGCATAAAATATTTTGGCGTGCTTTAGGAAGAAGACTTATAATTTTATCCATCTCTTCTTTGAATCCTAAATTCAGCATTTTATCTGCTTCATCTAATATTAAAGTTTCGATGGCGGAAAGAGAAACAGCATTTGAATTGAGTAATTCTAATAACCTGCCCGGCGTGGCAACAGCTACATGCACGCCTTGTAGTGCCATCATTTGTGGATTAATGGAAACGCCTCCATAAATCGCAACCGTTTTAACCGACTGCAAAAGATTTTTGCTAAAAGTTTTAAAAACAGCTGCAACTTGTTCCGCTAGTTCTCGGGTGGGCACCAGAACCAATACATGCGCATGTCTATTTTTAACCGCTAGCGTTTGCTGTAAATTCATTAAAATCGGCAAAACATAACCCGCCGTTTTCCCAGAGCCAGTCTTGGCAATACACAAAACATCGTGTTTATTTAAGATTGCGGGGATACACTGTGCTTGGATAGGGCTAGGTTCAGTAAAATTCTGATCAGCCAAGGTGTTTAATAAAACACTAGACAGACCTAAAGAACTAAAAGGCATAATATCTTTTTTTTGTGTAAAAATAGATAAAATTGATCTAAAGTCGGGTTGGTAGTAATCTGCTTTTTTATTTAGGAAACAAGAAGAATTTGCGGATAAGAAGGTTTTGTTTTTATTATTATCCAAAAAATGAGGAGAGAAAGGAAAACTTAAATCTGTCTGCTACAGACCAAGTTTTTAAAATATGCTATAGTGTCATTTTAAACTTAAAACCTGCTTTGCCTTACCTGAATGAATAAAGAGAAAGGCAAAAATAGTTGAGCGAACTATATTAGATTTAAAAAAAATGAATGGGCCGATTAATCTTTATAATCGGCTCATTATTTTACTTCATTTTCCCCTCAGCAGTTAAAGTGGCAGCCGCTTCTATTAGCATTTGGCCGCTTAATTGGGTTGTTAAATCTGTGCTGGCAGATGGGAGCGTGGCCCAGTTGGGGCTTATCATCAACGATGGCCTGCCTATACCTTTTGTGTATAAGGTTTGTGCGTTTTTTTGCAAAAAGTTAACATACTTGGTTCTAGTCGCTTCATCAAGATCTGGCACTTCGGCAAGTAAAGTAAGGTAACGTACAGCTACCCCTTTAAACAAGCCACCATCGCCCTGTCCTTCGTCTTTAAATATTCCATTAACGGTAAGATTAGGGTCTGCAATGGCGTTGTTAGCAGTAACTATTGCATCTTGCAAATCGGTCGGATCCTTGGTAACATTGTATAACTCAACCGCTGAACCAATAAAAAGACCTTGGTTATAGGTAAACACCCAGCTGTCTACTTGTCCGTCTTGGTTTCTATTAATGCCGTCGAGCACCACGCCTGTTGTCGAATTAACCAAATTGGTCTTCATCCAACTGTACAATGTTTTAGCTAAAGTAAGGTCTTCGGGCTTGTTTTGCAGTTTATAAAACCTAGCCGCAAGAATTGTCATATTACCGGTCGACGGGATGTTTTTATAATAGAGCTGTGATCGTCGCCAGGCAATTCCTCCGCCAGCTATGTTATTTGAAGCACCTTTAATTTCGGTATACAGCAGTTGGGCTACATTCAAGTAGTCGGCATCTTTGGTAATGTTGTAGTCTCTTAAACTTGCATTGGCCAGCCAGCCCATATCATCATAATATTCATTGGGATAACCGCCGCCATTTGCAGCTTTAATACCCGTCAATAAGGCTTTCATCCGCTGAGAATAGATGGTGCTTTTGGTTCGTAGATAACCATCTGTTAATACGTCGAGCACGTGTGCGTTTGGCCAGTAGTTAAAGTTAGTATTGCCGGTGTTGTTCTGAATGAAATAATTTCCGTTTACAGATTTAAAAGTGCTGTAGGTAGCTGCCTGTAATGAATCGGCCAACGACGCGTAATTGTATACAAAAGGTGTCTGCCCTGTTGGCTTTGTAGGTGGTGGAGTGACTGCCACATCGCTCTTTTTTGAGCAGGAAGTCAACGCCAACCCAATAAATAATGTTGACAGGGTTAAGGTATAGTACTTAATTTGTTTGATTTTCATGCTCATAAGTTTATAATAAATGGGTTGCAGACATTAGCCGCAACCCATTTGTTGTTTATTTCAATTTAATTGAATTGGTATAATTTGGTATATCCGGACTATAATTTACGTTAACACTACCAACTTTGGTATTGAAGGCCGGGTTAACTTTGTAACAGTAATCAAACTGGGAATTGTCGACCAAATACATGTAATAGTACGACGCAGGCGTTGTGTTAGAGGGATCAGGATTGTCGCGAGCTATACTTCCATACCATTCAACCGATTGGTTTCCGCCCGAATCCACCACCGTAAATTTATACTTATATCTACTGTCAAGGCCATAGGATTGTAGTGGAATGCTGATGGTAGTGTTAGCAATTTCCCACTGGCTATTGCCAATATATGGCAGCTCAAAGTAAACTTTATTATCGGGCGCATTAAAGAAACCAACAGAAACCACCTGTGTAATGGTGGCAGCGGCATTACTTAGGTCGACTGAAATTCGGTACACCTTAGTGTCTCCGCTTACGGTTGTTGTGCCGCCAGCAATAACAGAGGTGTTATTCTGGATGGAATAACTAACAGGGGTTCCGGTGGTGTTATCAACCAAAGCATAAGTACCAGCCTTTAACGAGGTATATAGTTCAAACACGCCATCGCTAATTTTTTTAAACGGCAGCGCTTTCGACACATCTGCTCCGTGCTCTGTAGCGGTTCCGGTAAGATAAAGTGCTGCTGGAAGCACTGCAAAACCCGCGGGCCGTGCTAGCTGAATGGTATTGGACGTTGTACTCACTTTTGCGTTACCTGCTTTAGAAGTGATGATTGCCCATTTCACTGTACCTGTGCTTAATGATTCGATACCTGCAAGTGACGCCACGGTATTTAAAATCTTTTGGGTAATTGTAGCTTGTGTTTGTACTCCTTTGCCGTCAGAGAGTACTTTGTAGAGCGGTTTGCTAAAATCGCCGTCAGCCTTGTCGAAAGCAACCTCATACAGTACAAGATCTTGGGTTGCACTAGCGCTCCATTTAAACTGGATACTTGGCCCAGTTGATGGAGCCAAAGTAAAACTTGCAGCATTTTCTGGTGCATTTAACGTACTTACCGGGGCTACATCAGTATTTAGAGCCCGCTCTTGTTTTTTACAGGAAGTAGTCGCAATCATGGCAAAAAGAACCACAAAGCTTATTTTTATAAAATTCTTCATTTTCTCTGATTAATGGTTGTAAATTAATAGCCCGGGTTTTGAGTCAAATTATTATCAAGGCTTATGTCATTTGCAGGTATTGCCCATAAATAATCCTTTGCAGGATCAAACTGCCTTTTTTGTGCTCTTATATAGCCATTATCTGTAGTTAAATCTCCAGAATACCTTGCGCCGTGTGCGTAGCCATTCATCACAGTCCCGGCTATTTTCCATCTTCTTATGTCGTCTACACGTAAACCTTCCAACGCTAATTCTACTCTTCTTTCCCGTCTAATAATGGTGGTCATGTCGCCGCTAGTTGGGTAGTTTAATGCTCCTGGATCAGTAAAACCGGCTCTAGCCCGTAGTGCACCTATGGTTTGATTCCACACTGCAGCATTCATTTGTCCAAGACTATTTTTTGCTTCTGCATAATCAAGCAATATTTCGGCATATCTAAATAAGTGCAAATTTAAGCCCGATTGATAACTGGCCAATGCATTCGGATCAAAGTATTTTCTCCAATAATAGCCTGTTGGCGATGAGCTTTGCCTGTCTCCAACAAATTCGTCGGGGCCGTTAGGGTTGGCAGGAGAATCAGAAGGGTCGCTTCCTGGCTTTATGTAAATGGTTTTACTTGTGCCATTAACGCCACCGCCATTATCCCATTTATAACCATCGTAAACTACTGTGGCAGTAAGCCTTGGGTCGCGGTTAACGTAAGGATTATCCTGATTATAACCAGATCCGGAATCGGTAATCGCTTTTCCGTTAAGCATGATATAAGCATCAACCAGCTCTTGTGTCGGCGAATTAGAAATTACACGACCCCCTACAGATAGTGGGGCAAAATCGAAAAAATCTGACCAAGTATAAGTGGTCGGTACATACTGTAAAGAAAGGATGGTTTCGTTGTTGGTTTTATTTACCACCTTATCGCTAAACAAATCAGTATAGCTTGGATTTAGCGAATACTTTCCATTAACGTCTTGGTTATTCATCAACTTTTCGCAAACGGTAACCACGTCGTTCATCCGGTCGCCTTGGTAAAGCAATACCCTTGCTTCTAGCGCCAACGCTGCGCCTTTGGTAATTCGGCCATTTTCACTTGCCGGAAGCTGATCTTTTGAAGGCAAATCTGCGATTGCAGCATCCAATTCGGCAATAATGAATTTTACAACATCTGCCTTGGGTGTACGTGCTATTACTTTCGCCTCGGTTGGGCTGATGTTGTTTGTTACCAAGGGCACATCTCCATACCATTTTGTCAGATTAAAATGTGCAAAGGCACGCAAAAAACGTGTTTCTGCTATCATTCTATTTAATACAGGTTTAGAGAGGGTGGTATTTTGATTTACAAAGGCTAAAAACTCATTACACGATTTTATGTCAGAATAATAGCCGGACCAGTCTCCTGCAAATTTGGAGGTAGATGCTGTGGCATTTCCGCCAGATATAATGGCAGCGTCTCCAGATCGAGAGTAAGCATTGTCAGACAAGGCTTCGGAGTTGAAATACAACGCATCGTTATAAATTAAGTGATAATTGTTGTATAAAGCATTGTAAACATTAGCGTCAACTTTCCAAAAAGTGGCATCAGAAAACTTATCTGTTGGAACAATATCCAGTTTTTTACACCCTACAAAAGCAGTGGTCAACAAAACTGCAATGAAGAGCTTTTTTAAAAGGTTCATAATTATATATTTAAAATGTTTTTATTAAAATGTTAAATCTAATCCCAAGCCGTAATATGCTGATAGCAAGTAACTACGTGGGCTATTTGAACTTGAGCCTACCGACACATTGCTTCCAAATTCTGATGTTTCCGGGTCAGCAAATTTCAACTTGGTAAGTGTAGCAAGGTTTTGCCCAATTAGAGAAATCCTCGCTTTACCTATACCTAGTTTAGTCAACGTATTATTCGATAAAGAATAACCTATGTTTACGTTTTTTAACCTGGCATAGGCAGCATTGTATTTAAACAGGTCTGATCCAGTTTGCCAGTTATTAACATTCGAAGGGCCAGAGGTTGCCAATCTAGGATATATAGCATTTGTGTTTTCAGGCGTCCAAAAATCTGTTTGGTGATCATAAAGTGTAGCACCATATCCTCCCTGAAAAGGTTCAACCAACTCACCTCTCAAAAACTCATCTCTTTTTCCAACGCCCTGTATAAATATCGTTGCGTCAAAACCTCCCACAGCTATTCTGTAGGTAAACCCAAAGGTGTACCGCGGAAAAGGGTTGCCCAATTCGGTTTTATCTTTTGCATCGATAACTCCGTCATTGTTCAAATCCTTAAACTTTAAGTCGCCTGGGCTTACGGCAATGCCTGCAATTTTAGGCGAGGCATCTATATCTGCCTGGCTTTGATATAAGCCATTTGTTTCATAACCGTAGTATTCTGTAATTGGCTGGCCTACTTTTCTTATCAGCCCATAAACATCTGGTTGGTTAATCTGCTCCGTTGCTGTGTTTGTTAATTTTAACAAGGTGTTTTGGTTGTCTGCAATGTTAATCCCGAAGCTTTGTGTTACATTTTTGCCTCTTAAAGTATAGTTCAATTGTGCTTCCCAGCCCGCATCCCTAACTTTGGCGACGTTTGCATCGGCAAGTCCCGCGCCAAATATCGAAGGTACATCCTTTGGAGCTTGTAAAATATTGCGCGTTACCTTGTTAAAGTAGTCAAATGAGCCCGTAAGCTTGTTGTCAAACAAGCTAAAGTCAACACCTCCGTTTAAGGTAGAAGCACTTTCCCAAGTTAGGTCAGGATTGGCTTGTGTGGTTCCTGCACCGCCTACTAAGGTGTTGTTAAAACCATAAGCTGCTGTGTAGTTAAAGTAGGTGGTTTGATATTGAAAGCTATTTACATTTTGATTGCCCAATACCCCGTAAGACGCACGAAGCTTAAGTTTGTTGAGCGTGTTGCTAAGCGGTTTCATAAAGTCTTCATTTGTAAGCATCCAACCAGCCGTTACCGAAGGAAAAAAGCTAGCCCTTTTGCCTGGTGCAAACTTAGATGAGGCATCTTCGCGAAATACAAAATCCAAGAAGTATTTGCTTGCATAATCATAATTTACGCGGCCAAATACCGAAAGTAAACTGTTTGCATCAATTCCAACGCTATTGTTTGAGCCGGTAGGGCTTAAAGTAGTGCCGGTTGTAGGTGTACCCAATTCTGGGTCGGTAAGGCTTTTAGATAGGCTAAATCCTCTACCGCTGTAGCTTTCGCTAGAAATACCAAGTGTACCGCTAATTGAATGTTTACCAAAAACTTTATCGTAACCTAAATATAGCTGTGTGTTAAACAGGTTGCTTTTAAAATTACCGTCATTAACTGTAAGGTCATTATTGGCTGATGTGCCAGCTGGTAAGAAATCTACGCGCTTATCTTGATAGAAGCTGCCATTGTTGCTCAGCGTACCACCAAAAACACCGGTTAACTTTAGGTCTTTAGTAATTGAATAAGTGCCGTTCAAGTTGCCAAATATCTCATCATTATCACTTTGGTTAAAACCTCCCTCTGTTAATAGGCCGAGCACGTTTTGTTGTGATGATACTGGATTGGTCAAATAATTTCCATCCGCATCTTGAAAATTATAATTGGATGGTACACGGTTTGCATCAGCTATGCTAAAACCTTGACTGGCCGCCGAAGTTTTATTGCGGCTTTTGGTATAGTTAAGTATCGCATTAAATTTAAACTTCCCTACAATTGTGGTTTGGTTTAATCGCAAATTGTATTTCTGATAACCGTATTTACTACCCGAACCGCCGGTTCCGATAAAGCTGTTCATCTGATTCTGATAACCACCCGATATAAAGTAAGAACTCTTTTCGCTGCCGCCGCTAACATTTACGCTATGCGATTGCAAAGGCGCATTATAAACTAGGTGATTTAAATCCCAGGTACCTCGGCCTTCATTTTGCAATTCCTGTATTTGCTCTGGCGAATAGGCTGGCGCAAGACCCGAATTAACCAAAGCCACGTTCTTATCATAAGCATTTTCAAACGCATCTATTTTATGAACCATTACATCTGGAACTTGTAAACCATAACTTCCGTTATAGGTAACGGCAGCTTTTTGATTTAACTTTCCACTTTTGGTTGTAATCAATATCACACCATTGGCTGCCCTGGAACCATAAATAGCTGCTGAACCAGCATCTTTAAGTATGGTTGCGGTTTCAATATCGTTAGGGTTTAACGTATTCAAACTTCCTGTGCCTTGGGTTACAATTCCATCAATTACAACTAAAGGGTCATTATTTCCTATTGTACCTACACCCCTAATGTTTACTGTAGGGGTAGCACCAGGATCAAGTGAGTTTTGCTGGATAATTAAGTTTGGAGATTCGCCCTGCAACGCCTGAAATGTGTTTAGTACAGGTTTTGAACCTATATCCTTAGCTCCAACTGTATTTACAGCACCATTTATATTTGCTCTGTTTTGCGTACCATATCCAACTACTACAACTTCATTAAGCTGGTTGTTTGATGGTTTTAGTTGAATATCTACATTAGCATTGCCTGTTACAGGAACGTCCTGGTCTGCATAACCTAGGAAACTAAAGGTCAATACCGCTCCATTATCGGCAACCGAAATCGTGTATCTACCTTTTCCATCTGTACTAACCGCATTTTTTGTGCCTTTTTCGCGAACAGTTGCGCCCAAAAACGGTGCGCCTGTCTCATCAGTAACCAAACCAGTAATGGTTTTTTTAAGCAGTTTATTATTCACGTTAACTGGCTTTTTGGTAATTAAAATGGTGGTATTTTCTATACTGAAGGACAAGGGCTGATTTTTGAAACAATCTACAAGCGCGTCTCTTAAATCAGTATTTTTAACATCCAACGTAATGAGTTTTGATGTTTTTAGATCGTCTGCATTATATAGAAAGTCATAGCTTGTTTGGGTCTGGATTTCTTCAAAAACTTCCTTTATGGTGGCATTCTTAACCTTTAGCGTAACTTTCTGTGCGTATGTCGCCGCTGAGACATGTAGAAAAGTTGCAGTCAGCAGAAAAAAGGT
Source organism: Pedobacter sp. UYP30 (assembly GCF_040547165.1). Taxonomy (NCBI): domain Bacteria; kingdom Pseudomonadati; phylum Bacteroidota; class Sphingobacteriia; order Sphingobacteriales; family Sphingobacteriaceae; genus Pedobacter; species Pedobacter sp. UYP30. The sequence continues at coordinate 196,855 of NZ_JBEPPD010000007.1, forward strand.
TAATTTCATGACGAGCAATGTTTTTTGAATGCAGTAGGGTTTCGTACTGCATTTGGAATGAGTTAAAATTTTATACATTTGATTGTTAGATTGATTAATTGTGTTAAGCTGCAATTATTTTTATAATCTGACTTTAGCCTAGGCTACAGGCCAGGGGCGTTGGCGCGCTCCTGGTTATTTTTGCCAGATAATTGTTTACTAAGGATATATGGGTCACTTCATAACAATTATCCTCCTTCCTTCAATTGTAAATTTTATTTTTCCAATTTTTTCTAGATATTGGAGTAGCTCCACTATGCTTTTTGAACGGTAAAATGTCCCACCAAATTTTTGATCGCTTAAATCTGCACGGTAATCTACGGTTACATCATACCAACGTGATATTTTTTTCATTACCCCATTAATATCGTTGTTATCAAAAACGAAATAACCGTTTTTCCAAGCCACGGCATCCTCAATATTTGCCTGCGAAACAACTATGTTATCGGTATTGTTATTTATAACGGCCTTTTGGCCAGGCTTGAGCATTGAATGCGTATCGTTTTTTGTTAACTGAACCGAACCTTCTAACAGGGTGGTTGTCATCTCTTCATCATCACTATATGCAGCAATGTTAAAATGCGTGCCCAGCACTCGTATCTGTGCGTTGTTAACGTTTACATAGAATGGCAATTTTTTATTTTTAGCCACTTCAAAATAAGCCTCTCCAATGAGCTTTACGCGGCGTTCTTTATTGTTAAAAGCCGTTGGATAGGTAATGGACGAAGCGGAATTTAGCCAAACTTTAGTGCCGTCTGGCAAAACAACCTGATATTCGCCTCCTTTAGGTGTAGAAAGTGTATTATAAACTAAGCCTGCCATTGTTGTGGGGTTGCTGGCGTTTTTGTAAACAATTTCGCCTGTATTGGTTTTAACAACATTGCCTGCATTGGTTTTAGCCAAAATGCCATTGGCGACATTGTTAAGCGCTATCGACTGTCCATTGGTCATGGTAAGAGTTGCCTTTTTGCCACCGGGAAGAATGGCAACAACTTTATTGTTATTTGCCTTTGAAGTATCACTTTTATGAGTAAAATATCTTTCGTGCTGAAAGAAAAGCAGCCCTGTTGTTAAGAGTACAATTGCAGCTGCTGCAACTTTGATCCATTTGCGTTGATAGAATTTACGAACAGTTGGTAACGGAATGGCCTTTACCATCGGCGCGTGTTCAAAACGGGGGTCAGATTTTATCCTGCTTAACAGATCCATTGATTGTTTTTTGCCAAATTCTTGGCCTTCATCCAAATCAAACGAGCTGACATCTATAAGTTCATCTATCTTGTCGTCATCTGCATCTTTGAGGTAATTCAACAACTCAATACAGTCCTCACGACCTATATTATTGTTTAAATATTGGTGCAACAAGCGTCGAAGCTTTAGCTCATTCATTTTTATATCGGTTTATAAACCACCTGTAGGATCGGTAATTTAATAGTAGAACACCAGAAAGGGAGGGGTACAACTAGTTGTACCTGTAAAAAAAATATTTTTTTTTACAGGGCCCAAAATTATTCTTCGGGAGAGAAGGTGGCGCTTTTTTATAGCGCAAAAGATAGCACGTTAAAATTCTAACACTATTATGAAAAGGAAACGGTTTAAAAACGGATAAAAAACAGGAGAAGGTAAATAAAACCAAAATGCCTTAATTGAATTTTTATAGTTTTTAAGGCTTCAACAATGTGGTTGTTTACGGTATACGGAGAAATGTGCAACTGCTCGGCAATTTCTTTATGAGATAACCCTTGCTTACGGCTTAGCGTATAAGCCAGTTTCTGCTGCCTTGGCAAAGTTGCTATTACATTGTCGGTACATCGCTCAAGATCATGCAAAAGCACATTTTCCTCTGTTGTGTTATGAATTTCTGTAACTTCTAGAACCAATTTTTCTGCAAACTCTTTCGACTTAGATATTTGCCTTAAAGCATTAATTGATAATCGCTTAGTGATTACAAATAAATACAGCCACAAATTACCCTCTACATCAAGCTTTTCAACATTCAGCCAAAGTTTAATAAACACTTCCTGCACAATTTCTTCACTTTGTGCCTTATCTTTTAAAAATTTAAAAGACACCCCATATACTTTTTTAGCATACAGATTATAAACAATAGTGAAAGCAGCCTCGTCGCCTGCAATCAATTGTTGGATATACTCACTATCGATAAATTCGTTATTCACTCTTGTTAAGCAACAATAATTAGGGCATTAAATTTAACAAGCTATTTGGCTCAAAGACAAATGTAATAAACATTTTGTTTTGCAGACTTATTAGGTAATTAAACCATCAGGATTTCTGCATTTGTAAGAAATCCTAGATTACTTAATGCTTCTTAGCAAATGGCAATAAAGTTTAGCAAAACTTTTGTATAAGGCACAATTAAAAAGTAGATTAGAAAAATTTCCGTGTTGGAATTAAATAACCTGGAGAGTGTACCTTTAAAACCGATTATAGTGAAAAAAAAACTAAGCAATTTTTTAAGACTCAGCTTAACCTTATGTTTTGTAGGCACCTTCAACACGAGCTTCTCTCAAGAACTTCTGCAGCCTGATAGCATTATCCATATTATGAAAAAAACTGCCGATTGGCAGTGGAAGGACCTACATGAACATGGCTGGAGAAAGCCTAAAACCGATTGGACAAACGGTGCCATGTATGCTGGTATGCTGGCTTTGGCAAAAATTGCCAATGATGATTCTTATTATAAGGAACTGGTTAAAGTTGGAGAGGAGAATAAATGGGGCTGCGGTTCTCAGCATTTACTTGCCGATGATTATTGTGTGGGTCAAACCTATTCGCAACTTTATACCTTGTTCCATGATTCAATATACATTGCCAAATTTAAAGAAAGGGCAGATACCATTGCTGCTTTGCCACACACCGAATCGTTGCTTTGGGAAAACCAAATCCAAAATAGAGAATGGGCTTGGTGCGATGCCTTGTTTATGGGGCCACCCTCATTGGGTTATCTTTTTAAAGCCACAGGCGATATAAAATATCTGAACATTGCATCGAAACTATGGTGGAAAACAAGCGACTATTTATACGACACCAAAGAACATCTTTTTTATCGGGACAGCAGATATTTCGATAAGAAAGAAAAAAACGGAAGCAAGGTTTTTTGGAGTAGGGGAAACGGTTGGGTACTGGCTGGGTTGGTTAGGGTTTTAGAAGTAATGCCCAAAAATCATCCCGATAGGAAAAAATTTGAGAAGCAGTATAAGGAAATGGCGAAAAGAATTGTCTCACTACAACAAGAAGACGGTTCTTGGCATGCAAGTTTGTTAGACCCCGCTAGTTTCCCAGTTAAAGAAACTAGCGGGACAGGGTTTTTTACTTATGCTTTGGCTTGGGGAATCAATAACGGTCTGTTGAATTATAAAGACTATCATAACTGTGTTCAAAAATCGTGGGCAGCTCTGGTTTTATCGGTGCATCCTGACGGGAAACTGGGTTTTGTGCAAGCCGTTGGCGCGGATCCACAACATGTAACTTATGAGGATACCGATGTATACGGGGTCGGTGCCTTTTTGTTGGCAGGAAGCGAGATTTACCGAATGGAGTTAAAACAAGCGGAAGGTTTGTTGATTAGCGTTAAAAATACCCTCCCAATTAAACGTGAGACAGAGACGGTAGAAGTTTCTTGGAAAACTGCAACAAAGCACAACAAGAAATTAGATACGGGTAATCTAGTGGTCATAAATACCTTGACTGGAAAACAGATACCATCGCAACTAATCTACAACGGTTTGAAAAAACCGCAGCACCTAATTTTTCAGACAGATATTAAAGAAGGAACGGAACTTTTCTTTACTGTAAAATCAGGGAATAGAGAAAAATACGAAGCAAAAGTTTATGGCCGGCAGGTGCCAGAAAGATTTGATGACTTTGCTTGGGAGAACAATCGGGTTGCTTTTAGAATGTATGGTGCAGCTTTAGAAAGCCAACCAGATAACGCCAAGGGAATTGATGTTTGGTCTAAGAAAACCTCGAAGCTCATTTTAAATAAATGGTATAAAGAAAATGACTACCACGTAGATCATGGAGAAGGAATGGATGGGTATAGCGTGGGCATTACTTTGGGCGCTGGAGATTCAGCCCCCTTTATCGATAGGAAACTAATATTATCTCGTAACTACGACAGCTACAAAATCGTCGACCAAGGGCCAATTCGTTTTACTTTTGAGCTAAATTATAACGCTTGGGATGTTAATGGAGTGCAAGTAAGCCAAACCAAACGCATCTCTTTAGATGCTGGCTCTAACCTCAACAAAATCACAGATCATTATCATTTTAAAAGCAAGGAGTTGCTTATTGCAACTGGCTTGACAAAACATACTGGAGATGGAAGCCAAAAAACAGACAACAAACACCATTATTTGAGTTATTGGGATAAGGCAGCGGGAAAAGCAGATAACGGGATGATTGGAGTCGCGGTGATATTCCCAACTGAGGAGCAGGTTAAATTGGTTGATGAAGCAGGCCATCTGTTGGGGTTGAAGAATATTGATAAAAATGAAACCTTCAATTATTATCAAGGTGCTGCTTGGAATAAAAGTGGTTTTTTCAACCAAGAAAGTGATTGGATAAAATATTTGGACAACTATAGCCGAGGTCTAGAAACTCCACTGGTTGTAAGCTATTAACGATTGAAAAGAAATTTTTCGATAACGATAGAACTTTGATAAAAAAAATAATGGTCATGCTAGATAATTGTGTGGAATAGGCGAAGTCGAAGGTATTTTTGCTAAAAAAATATTACGTGTTCATCAGGATTTAAATATCGAGCAAGGTTGCTTTTTTACTTTATTTTTGGCTGTCTACACCATAAAAGACCATAAAATTGAAACCAAAGTCCAATAACCAGTTTTTAACTGGCTATTTTTGTTTTCATCACAGAGAAAAAAAATAAAACATGAACATATTTGATTTAACAGGAAAGATAGCCTTGGTAACAGGGTGTAATAAGGGAATAGGGGAGGGCATGGCTCTTGCTTTGGCAGCTGCTGGTGCTAATATCATCGGCGTTTCTGCAAATATGCCATTGAGCGGAGGAGAAACTGAGGTTGAAGTGCAAAAATTGGGTAAAAATTTTAAGGCTTACCAATGTGATTTTAGTGATAGAGATTCCCTAGAGACCTTTATTGAGAAAGTCAAAGCCGAAAACCCTATAATAGACATCTTGGTAAACAACGCTGGTACGATACAACGCGCACCTGCGGCAGAACATTCAAACGATTATTGGGATAATGTGTTGTCTATAAACCTAGATGCACCTTTTATCCTCACCAGAGAGATCGGAAGGGGAATGATTAAACGTGGTTCGGGCAAAATTATCTTTACCGCCTCTCTGTTGACTTTTCAGGGTGGGATAAACGTGCCAGGATACGCGGCTAGCAAGGGCGCCATTGGTAGCTTAGTAAAAGCGTTTGCCAACGAATGGGCAGCTAAAGGGGTTAACGTAAATGCGGTTGCTCCTGGTTATATAGCAACAAGCAATACAGAGGCCTTGCGAAACGATGAGGAAAGAAGTAATGCCATCTTGGCTAGAATACCAGCCGGAAGATGGGGCACGCCAGAAGATTTTGGCGGCGTTACTGTTTTTCTTGCATCGAAGGCGGCAGATTACGTACACGGAACCATAATTACGGTAGATGGCGGATGGATGGGTCGTTGAATAATTACGGATTGAACAGTTAAAAAGATTAAAAAAATGAAAAAGAGATATCACAACAGTCAGAAAGAGGTAAAGGGAATGGACACTGCAGAGCTGCGGGAGCAGTTCCTTATTGAGGATTTAATGGCTTCTGGAGAGATTAATTTCACGTATAGCCACTATGATAGGATAATTGTTGGAGGTGCGAAGCCTACAAATGCGGCCTTACAACTAGAAAATTTTTCTATGTTGAAAGCGGAATGTTTTTTGGAGAGGAGAGAGTTGGGCGCGATAAATGTTGGAGGTGCAGGAAGCATCAACGTGGATGGCAAAACCTACGACCTTGACAAAAAAGATTGCTTGTATATTGGAAGGGGAAGCAAAGAAATCAGCTTTACGTCCAAAGATTCGGGAGAGCCTGCCCAATTTTACATCTTGTCTGCACCAGCGCATAAAGAATATCCTACCACGCTGATGAAAGGAAAAGATGCTAGGCCTGTGGTGATGGGATCTGCAGGAACTTCCAACCACCGTACCATCAATAAGTACATCTATGCCGATGGCATCCAAAGTTGCCAATTGGTAATGGGTCTGACGGTGCTGGAAACTGGAAGTGTTTGGAACACCATGCCCGCACATGTGCACGACAGAAGGATGGAAGCTTACTTTTATTTCGATGTTGCAGCAGATCAGACCGTTTTCCATTTTATGGGCGAGCCACAAGAAACTCGGCACATTACCATCCACAACCATCAGGCGGTCATCAGTCCGCCGTGGTCTATTCATGCAGGTTGTGGTACGTCTAATTATTCCTTCATTTGGGGAATGGGTGGCGAAAACCAAGATTATGGAGATATGGATTTGGTAAAAATTACCGATTTAAAATAGAAGTTCTCAACTTTGACTTAAATAGCAAAAGCTTGATTTAACACTTCGGGCTTTTTCTATTATAAAAATTTTATCGCAAAATAGTTTAAATGCTACCTACTTCATCAATAAATCCAAGAACTATTTAATTTTTGGGGTAGAAAAGTTTGCTTACAATTGTTAACCAATCAAAAATTAAGCTTATAATAATGGGAGCGATTTATTCCAGGTAGTCGCCGAAACCAATTGGGATGATTTGGGGACCGGAATTAAAAGACAAATTTACGGCTACAACGATGTAGTTATGATGGTTAAGGTAAAATTTGAAGAAGGCGCAATCGGCGTTTTACATCAACACCACCACGCACAGGTTACTTATGTAGAAAGCGGTGTTTTTGAAACAACCATCGATGATTGTACAAAAACCCTTGTAAAAGGAGACGGTTTTTATGCCCCGCCACACAAAACCCATGGCGTTGTTTGTAGAGCGCCTGGAGTTTTGATAGATGTGTTTAGCCCACACAGAGCAGACTTTTTATAGTCGATTTAGATTAGAAGAAAAATTCGATTTAAATATACGCAAGCAGTATTGTAAAGGCTTTAAAAATTGAAGCCCATTATTTCCCAACAAGCCTATAAGCTCATTGGGAAATTTTAGATTTTTTTTATCCTTTTTGTTAATTGTTTTCTATCTGAATTTCGCCCGCACTTTTCGATAAAACCTTCACGTTCGGAGGCAGGGAAGAAACTTTTGTATCGTAATCAATACCTTCAGACGTGTAATCTGAATCGTAAATTATTCTTGCCTTACCTTGTGGAAGAAAAGTACCGGAATCGCCATTGGTATTATCAATATTGATAAGCCCTATCGTATAATTTTTAATATCGTTGCCTTCTTTTGTTCCCGATATGATTACCGCAAATATTGCTGAATAGGGAGCTGTGGTAGATTTTACCTTTCCGTACAAGGTAAAATTATTTCCCGAACCAGAAATAGCGGTAACTATACTTGTATCTCTTGCCGTTAGAAAATGTTCGCCTATTAAACTTACGCCAAAATCTTTTGTGCTCTGATTAAAAATCTTGAATTTGGAGCTAAGAAAGTGCTCACCTTCTGTGTCGGGAGCCCAATTACTAGCTTTTAATGTTAAATTATCTGCAAAATAAGCGCCTTCCATATTAGGTGGCGTTGTTCCCTCGTTCAGGGTAAAGTTCAGTTTTTTTAGTGTGTCTAAATACTGTTGTGGAATTACTTCCTCAATTTTATTGTTAAGAATCTCTTCATTCGATGGAGCATTTTTTGAGCCTTTTTTACATGAGCTGAGATAGGTAAGGGAGGCAATCGAAATGCATATCGATGCAACTTTAATAAACGTGTTTTTCATAGGTGCAATTTTAAGAAAATTTGACTAAATTCCATAATCAAGGTACTACGATTTTATACGGAATAACTCCGGTTGCCCTTGTGTCACTTATTCGGAATCCTTTGCCCTATCTATGTTATACTCACCTGCATCATTATTTATAAAAGCTTTGTTAGTAGAATTTAAAAGAAACTGATCGCCTACCTTCATTTCTTTTTCGAATTGTAAATCTTTATAGCTATGTAGTTTACCTTGGTACATAATTTTGGCTGGTACCTTAAACAAGTGCGCCCGATACAGTTCTTGTTTGTGTTTTCTATCTATGATGAGCATATCCAAACGATAATAAGTTGTATTTTGACTTTTCTTATTAGATGTTGCTGAAATTTCTATGCCGTAGGAAGTTTCTATTTGGATGGTTCGATTGGGTAATTGCCACTCGTAAGAGCATTGGTTAAACTCTGAACTAAGAAAAAAAGAAAAAACTGGTTTACCGTATTTTTTGTTGAACCAGTCTAAAAATTGCTTTCTTTTTTTTGAATTTTCAAACCGGGCTTCGGCATAATAGGCTATCGGTTTTTTATCCAGATTGGTAAGCGTATAAAGCAAGTTGAAATAACTTGTGTAGAACTTTGCAATACTGTCTACTTCCGCACTTTTGTAAAGGTAGCCCAACTCCTTTTCTGGAACTTTAAATTTAAATGCATCAGTAATAACATTGCTTAACCTGTATTTGAATAAGCTATCGGGTATTTTTCCCTCTTTGGGGAAATATACGTCATCGTTTGCAGGTTCGGCGCGATGTTTTGCATAGATTTTTGAAATGTTCTCCTTGAAATCTAAATTTTGGAGATCAAAAACACCCTTTTTTTCTACCGCTGCAGTTTGCTTTGATTTTTGTTGGCATGCAAATAACAAACAGCTTGTAAGCATTATTAATGAGGTTCTTTTTAACATGCGTTTCGTTTTAGTTCGATGTGCGTTCTCTTATTTTGCCGATTTTACCGAGCTCATCGCTTTTACTTTTTTGATTTTTCGTCAGCTAAAAATTTTCGATATTGTGCTGTTTCCATCCCATGAAGGGCAACTTTTCCTTCGCTACTGCAGTGAATACCGAAACCATAGGTTTTTGGCAAAGGAGAAGCCCGAAAACAAGGCTGGCCTTTTGCAAAGAATTCTACTCTTGCCTTGCGGAGTGCTGCTTCCGTAATATCATTTCGCTCGGCATAAACTTTAAAAAAGACGTCGTCAGAAGTGTATTGATAAGGCTGATTGGCAATTAATTCGTACTGCATTTCTGCGATAGATTTCTTGGCTTTTACTGGTGGCTTTTTTCCAAAATCAGCCTTCGTATCTTCAGCGACTTCGATAAAAGTATCGAAATAGTTGGTGGTATGTACTTTCATTACCTTGGCTTAAATTTTCTTAATCTTTAAGGCTATACAATATTTTCTCAAAATCGGGCTTAAACGTGTCCTTATTTTGCAAAGCTGTCCAACAAAGTACTTTGTAAAAACATGATTTTGTTTCCACGATACCCGTAAAGTAATAAATTTTAGTTTTCGCTTCGGTATCGTAACAACTTGCATCAAATGCTATAAAATTTATATCTCCAATCGTTTTACTCGTTGGTTTCGATATCTCCTTCTGCTCTGCATCTTTAAGGAAATTTTTGTTGCTGAATTCGTAAAACTCTTTTATCGAAGCAAAGTTTAGCTCGGCTAATTTGAGGTTCTCTTTCGTGTCTTCGATAACAATCCCATAAACATCTTTCACCGCGTTTTTAAACTGTAGTTCTGCATCACTATTTAATCCCCTGGTTTTCGCCATATACTCGGGAAGATCTATATGGAAGACGTTCCCGGCTTTTACGTCCTTAAAGCTCGTTTGAGAAAAAGCAGCGACGGTGCATAAAATTAGAGTAATAGTTAAAAGGCTAATTGATTTTTTCATATTCTGGTTTGCGTTAGCGGTTATTTTTTATTTAGTTATTAAAGACAATTCAAAATATCAGTGAAATAATTTTGGGTAATTTAATAAAACAGCAGCTACTTTTCAACTGTTAAATCGTTTTGTGTTTCATTATAGTTTACAAAATTAACATAGTAAGATTTATTTATTGAGTATTCCATACTGCGTGGTTGCCCAGCAAAAAAGCCCGAGCAATCTGCCCGGGCTTTAAAAATTCTGTATAAAGAAAAATTATTTCTTGGCGCTTTCGCCAGCTTTTTTGTGGTCAGCTAAGAAAGTTGCCAAACCCTTATCGGTAAGTGGGTGATTCAACAAACCTAAAATGGCACTCAACGGAGCGGTAACCACGTCTGCGCCGATTTTGGCACAATCTATAATGTGCAATGGTCCGCGGATAGAGGCGGCCAAAATCTCACATTCGTAGCCATAATTATCGAAAATGGTTCTAATGTCTTCTACCAACAACAACCCCTCGCTACCTATGTCATCTAAACGGCCTAAAAATGGCGAAACGTAAGAAGCTCCTGCTTTCGCAGCAACAAGTGCTTGTCCGGCAGAAAAAATTAGGGTGGTGTTAACTCTAATCCCTTTTGATGAAAGATATTTGATTGCTTTTACGCCATCTTTAATCATGGGTATTTTTACCACAATTTTGGGATTCAAAGCGGCAAGTGCTTCGCCTTCTTTGATCATTTCATCATAAGTAATAGAAATAACTTCTGCGCTTACGTTTGCATCTACAATATCGCAAATGTCTTTATAATGTTTGTTTACTTTATCGTCGCCGGTAATGCCTTCTTTGGCCATTAAAGAGGGGTTAGTGGTTACGCCATCTAAAATGCCTAGGTCTTGTGCTTCTCTAATTTGGTCGAGGTTAGCTGTGTCAATAAAAAATTTCATGTTTTTAAATTCTTAAAATGATAATTAGGTTGAATGTAGAAACCCTGAAGAATTTTAATTCCCCCTTCAGGGGGTTATGGGGGTGAAAAAATGGGCAAGCACCTCTTATCGCACCGCTACAACCTTCTACCCTTGCTGCGTTCCCACCCTGGGGGAGTTCGAAGGGAGCTGGTCGTAAAAGACTTGCCCGCCACAAAGGTAGCAAAACTACTTAGTTTACAAAACACAGCCCTCTAAAATTTGTTTAAAATTTATATGTTCTTGATTAGTAAAGCAATAAAATTTACAAACCTGTAAATTGCTTCGTTCATCTTTAAAGCCATTTTAGGTAGAATGAAATATCTGTAAATATTCGTACCATAAATTTCTTAATCCGCAACAAAAGCGATTTATATTTAATAAAACATAAGAAATACGAAAAAGTAATGCCAACTCTCAAAAAAGTCGTATTTTTTTTGTAACTTAGTGTCTCCTTTACACTAACTATTAAAAGACAAGAATGAAGTTGAACAACGGGTTATATGATGCAAAATTCGAACATGATGCTTGCGGAATAGGGTTTGTGGCACATGTAAAAGGCCGAAAATCACATCAAATCATATCAGATGCGCTTACTATTTTAGAAAACTTAGATCACCGGGGCGCTAGCGGGGCAGAGGTAAATAGTGGAGATGGAGCTGGTATTATGTTGCAGATTCCGCATGAATTTTTTTACGATGAATGCTTAAAAACAGGTTTTAGCTTACCTCAAAATAATCAATATGGCGTGGGTATGCTGTTTATGCCAAAAGATTTAAGAGCTAGAGAAGCCTGTCGCGAACTTATTTATCGCGCTGCCGATAAATTAGAATTAGAAGTTTTAGGTTTTAGAAAGGTAGAAGTGGATTCATCAGATATTGGCGACACAGCGCTATCGGTAGAACCAGAAATAGAGCAGTTGTTTATAGCGCGTCCTTTCACAATAGCCGAAGGTGCAGATTTTGAACGTAAGCTTTACATCTTTAAGAATTATCTGCTAAAAACCATTCAAAACACGGTTACAGGTGGAAAAGATTTTTACATTGTTTCCCTATCTGCTCAAACCATTATATATAAAGGTCAGTTAACCTCTTTGCAGGTGCGTACCTATTTTAAAGAGCTAAACGATAAACGAATGGTTTCTGCCTTTGGCTTGATCCATTCTCGTTTTGCCACAAATACTTTCCCATCTTGGCCCTTGGCGCAGCCTTTTAGGTTTATAGCACACAATGGCGAGATAAATACTTTGCAAGGAAATTTAAATTGGTTTAGGGCAGGCGTTAAATCTTTTGCCTCAGAATATTTTACGGCAGAAGAACTTGACATGCTCCTTCCGGTAATAGATGAGACCAATTCAGATTCCGGCTGCCTAGACAATGTTATCGAACTTTTAGTGCATGCAGGTAGGTCTTTACCACAGGTTTTGATGATGTTAATACCAGAAGCATGGGACGGAAATGAGGACATGGATCCTTTGAAAAAAGCATTTTACGAGTTTCATGCTACTTTAATGGAGCCTTGGGATGGCCCTGCGGCAGTTGCGTTTACAGATGGAAAACTGATTGGTGCTACGCTAGATCGTAACGGTTTAAGACCTTCTAGGTATGCCATCACTTCAGATGATCGCGTAATTATGGCATCAGAAGCTGGCGCTTTAGCTTTGGATCAAAGCACTGTGATAGAAAAAGGTAGATTAACACCGGGCAAAATGTTCGTGGTAGATATGGAGCAGGGCCGCATTATCAGCGATACCGAAATTAAACAAGAAATTTGTGGTGCCCGCCCTTATGCAGATTGGCTCAATCAATACCAAATCAGGTTAGAGGATTTGCCAGAACCTCGTTTAGGGTTTACCAATCTTTCTCCAGAGTCTGTGTTGAAATATCAGCAAGTGTTTGGTTTTAGCCGCGAAGATGTAGATGTAATTTTAAAGCCAATGGCTTTTGCTGGTAAAGAGCCCTTAGGTTCTATGGGTACAGATACTCCCTTAGCAATTTTGTCTAAACAGCCGCAACATTTGTCTTCTTATTTTAAGCAATTGTTTGCTCAGGTAACCAATCCGCCAATAGATCCCATTAGAGAAAAAGTGGTAATGAGTTTGGCTGGCTTTATGGGAAACAACGGTAATTTATTGGCCGAAAACCCGATGCAGTGTCATTGTGTGGGCATTAAACATCCTATCTTAACCAATGTAGAGCTCGAGAAATTAAGAAGTATAGATACTGGTGTTTTCCAAGCGAAGACGTTACAAACCTATTTTAGGGCCAATGGCAAAGATGGTTCGATGGCTAAAGCAATAGACCGTTTATGCAGATACGCAGTAGACGCGGTTGAAGATGGTTTTCAGGTAATTGTACTTTCAGATAGAGCAATCGATTCTGAGCACGCTGCAATACCTTCATTGTTAGCGGTTTCTGCGGTTCACCACCACCTTATCCGCAAAGGATATCGCGGAGCGGTAGGTATTGTAGTAGAAGCTGGCGATGTATGGGAAGTGCACCATTTTGCAACCTTAATTGGCTTTGGTGCTACCGCGATAAATCCTTATCTGGCTTTAGAAACCGTAGTTGGTTTTGAAGAAGAGTCTGGCTTGAGCAAAAAAGAGCTCATTGAAAATTATACCTATGCCGTAAATAATGGCTTGTTGAAGATTTTCTCTAAAATGGGTATTTCTACCTTGCAATCTTATCATGGCGCACAGATTTTCGAAATTTTAGGTTTAAATCCGCAAGTGGTTAATAGGTATTTTACAGGGGCTGTTTCTCGCATCGGCGGATTAGGCCTTGATGAAATTGCGAAAGAAACTTTGATGAAACATCATAGAAGTTTTGGTCCGGCTACGCAGCCAGCGCACCTTTTACCTACAGGCGGAACTTATAAATGGCGTAGAAGGGGCGAACAGCATTTGTTCAATCCACAAACGATACACTTGTTGCAAAACGCTACGCGTAAAAACGATTATCAAATTTTTAAACAATATTCTAAACTCATTAATGAACAGACCAAGCAGGCGTACACCATTAGGGGTTTGTTTGAGTTTAATTACAGTAGGCCATCTGTTCCCTTAGAAGAGGTGGAACCTGTAGCGCAAATATTAAAGCGTTTCGCTACTGGAGCCATGTCGTTCGGGTCTATCTCTCACGAGGCACACTCTACCTTGGCCATTGCCATGAACCGCATTGGCGGTAAAAGCAATACCGGTGAGGGAGGCGAAGACGACATACGCTTTGAGAAAATGGAAAATGGCGACAGTATGCGTTCTGCCATTAAACAGGTTGCCTCGGGGCGTTTTGGAGTTACCAGTAACTACCTAACGAACGCGGATGAGCTTCAGATAAAAATGGCGCAAGGTGCAAAACCTGGAGAAGGTGGACAATTGCCCGGACACAAAGTGGATGATTGGATTGCGAGAGTTCGTCACGCCACTCCAGGCGTAGGTTTAATTTCTCCGCCGCCACATCACGATATCTATTCTATTGAAGATTTAGCACAGCTGATCTATGATTTAAAGAATGCAAACCGTGCGGCCAGGATCAATGTAAAGTTGGTAAGTAAGGCTGGTGTTGGCACCATTGCGGCAGGTGTGGCGAAAGCACATGCCGATGTGATCTTGGTCTCTGGATTTGATGGTGGGACTGGCGCATCGCCAATTACATCTATTCAGCATGCAGGGTTACCTTGGGAACTTGGCTTGGCAGAGGCACATCAAACCTTAATGAAAAATAAGTTAAGGAATCGTGTGGTATTGCAAACCGATGGACAGTTAAAAACGGGTAGAGACATAGCCATTGCTGCGCTGTTGGGAGCAGAAGAATGGGGCGTGGCAACGGCTGCGCTTGTAACAAGTGGATGTATTATGATGCGTAAATGCCATTTAAATACTTGCCCCGTTGGTGTTGCAACGCAAGATCCAGAATTGCGCAAAATGTTTACCGGCGACCCAGATCACGTGGTTAACCTATTCTATTTCTTGGCAGAAGAGCTTCGCGAGATTATGGCCGAGCTTGGTTTTAGAAATGTGATAGAAATGATCGGTCAGGCAGATGCCTTGCAAATGAGAACTCTTGAAGAAGATAACTGGAAATTGAAGCAACTGGATTTGTCTGCCATTTTATATAAGCCAGAAGACAATGGTTTGCCAAATTACAATACTGAAGAACAAGACCACAACTTAGAAAAGGTATTGGACCGCAAGTTGATGGAGATTGCAAAGCAAGCCATCGAAACGAAAGAGCCAGTTTTTGAGACTTTTGAAATAAAAAATACCGATAGAACTGTTGGAGCGATGCTCTCTAACGAGATTTCTAAAAAACATAAAGGCGCAGGTTTACCACCAGATACCATTAATTTTAAATTTTTGGGTTCGGCAGGGCAGAGCTTTGGTGCATTTGCAGCGAGAGGCTTAACTTTATCGTTAGAAGGCGAAGCCAATGATTACGTTGGCAAGGGATTGTCTGGCGCAAGACTTGCCATTTCTCCTTTTGCCGATGTTACTTACGTGCCAGAACAGAACATTATTATTGGAAATGTTGCTCTTTATGGCGCAACGAGTGGCGAATTGTTTGCTCGTGGCCAAGCAGGAGAGCGTTTTGCAGTAAGAAATTCTGGTGCAACAGCTGTAATTGAAGGTTTGGGCGACCACGGTTGCGAATACATGACTGGTGGCGAAGTGTTGGTGTTGGGTGAAACTGGAAGTAATTTTGCCGCCGGAATGAGCGGGGGAATTGCTTGGGTGTACAATCCTAATTCCACTTTCGAAAAGAGATGCAATAAAGAGATGGTAGATTTAGATCCACTGTTAGAAGAAGACGAGCAACGAATTTTGGCATTGCTTACCACCCACGTTAGACTTACGGGAAGTAAGGTTGCTGAGTTTATTGCAGGCGATTGGAAAAACCAATCGGCACATTTTGTTAAAGTATTCCCTAAAGAATACAAAGCAGTTTTGAAAAAACGTTCTAATATCGTAAAAACACAACATTAATGGGAAAGATTACAGGATTTAAAGAATACGATAGGGTTGCCCCAAGTAAAGAAGACGCCAAACATAGGGTTAAGCACTACCGCGAGTTTCTGGAGGAATTGCCAAGCGACGAGTTGAATAAGCAGGCGGCTCGCTGCATGGATTGTGGAGTGCCCTTTTGCCAATCTGGTTGTCCATTAGGAAACGTGATTCCAGAATTTAATGATGCAGTTTACAAGGGAGAGTGGAAAAAGGCAGCAGATATATTATTGAGCACCAATAACTTTCCAGAGTTTACCGGAAGAATTTGTCCAGCTCCTTGCGAGTCTGCATGTGTACTGGGCATTAACCGTTCTCCGGTTGCGATAGAAGATATAGAGAAACATATTATTGAAATTGCCTATGCAAAGGGATATATGAAACCTAATGCACCTGTGCTTAGAACTGGAAAAAAAGTTGCTGTAATCGGCTCTGGCCCTGCGGGTATGGCCGCAGCAGCTCAATTGAATAAAGCCGGCCACGAAGTGGTGGTTTTTGAAAGAGATGACGCACCAGGTGGTTTGTTACGTTATGGTATTCCCGATTTTAAACTTCAAAAAGATGTGGTAGATCGCCGCATTAAGTTAATGGAGGAAGAAGGGGTTGTATTTAAATGCAATGCCAATGTTGGTGAGAACGTAGAGGTTGGTATGTTACTTAGAGAATACAGCGCTGTGGTGCTTGCAGGTGGCTCAACCATTCCTAGAGATTTGGGTATCGAAGGTCGTGAGGCTAAGGGTGTTCACTATGCAATGGATTTCTTAAAACAGCAGAATAAAAGAGTTGCAGATAGAAAAGTAGGTGTAGAGGATATTATGGCTACGGGGAAAAACGTAATAGTAATAGGCGGTGGAGATACCGGCTCTGACTGTATTGGAACTTCGAACAGGCATGGTGCTAAAACCGTTACGCAGTTTGAGATCATGCCTACGCCGCCAGAAGCTAGAACGCCGAATATGCCTTGGCCAACTTATCCCATGTTGATGAAAAATACTTCTTCGCATGAGGAAGGCGCGGCACGATCATGGTCTATAAATACCAAAAAATTTATAGCAGATGATAAAGGAAATTTAAAAGCTTTAAGGGTTGTGGATGTAGAGTGGGAAACAGATGCGAACGGAAGAGCCACAAGCTTTAAAGAAGTTGCAGGTTCAGAAAGAGATTTGCCTTGCGAGCTGGTTTTACTGGCGATGGGATTTTTGCACCCTCAGAAAGAAGGCTTGTTAGAAAAAATGGGCATTGAATTAGATGCAAGAGGAAATGTAAAAGCTTCTGAACAGGAGTACCGCACCAACATTGCAAAAGTGTTTGCCGCGGGCGATATTCGCCGAGGACAATCTTTAGTGGTTTGGGCAATTTCTGAAGGTAGGGAAGCAGCCAGAAAGGCTGATGAATACTTAATGGGCAGTACCAAACTGGCAACCAAAGACGCCGAAACGTATGCTTAGTTTTTAGTCTGATTGCCGAGATCCTGTATGTTATTTCACGAAAGTTAGCTTGGCAAATGGATATTAATTAGGTAAATAGATTGTTTCATATAAACACGTTAATTTTCTATTTTTTAGATAGTTAACGTGTTTTTTTATGGTAGATTACAGCGCTTCAACTTCTTAAACCCGGGTGCAGCGGCAGCGGCAACTTTTTCAATAAGAAAAAACTGGCCTGCAGCGAAACACGGGACTGCTGTTTGTTTTTTTTACCGACCTTGCATTTTATAGATTCTATGGTATCAAAATCGTGGTGCTCGACACAGATAGCATAATTAGGTATGAAGCTAAAAGTTATCTAGTTGATTTAATGGAAGATTACGATAAAGGTAAACTGATAAAAATTTCAATATGGAAATCTCTAGGATATCTTGAGTTTACGGAAAATGAAGTGATTAGCTCTAAAATGTTTAGAGATAACTATGGGTTAAGCGATACTTTGGTTTTCAAAGAGCAGAAAAAAGGAAGATTTCTTATAAATGGCGAAACTTATCTTATCAGAGGAAGAGAAAACACCAGGTTGTATTTAGAGAAGCATTAGTTAAAAATAAGGTATGTATAGTAGTTTATAAGTAGCGTTAATTTCACTCATTCCCCTGTTACAAGTAATCTTTCATCAACTCTTCAATTTCCTTATCAGAAATACTATCTCTATCACCTTTGTTGTAGATGGAGAGCAAGAAAACAGTTTCATCAATAATTTTTATAAAAGAGATAACCTTTGCACCGCCAGATTTTCCTTTGTTTTTGGAAGCAATGGCAAGACGCATTTTATACATATCATTGCCAATTGGAGTGCCTATTGTAGGATTTTGGGGCAAGTTCTTTGCCCAGCTCTGCAATTTCTGCACGGAGCGAAGCATACTTTTTAATGAGTTTTTTGGCTTCTTTTTTGAAGTTGTTGGTAAGTTCAATTTTATAACTCATTTAAGAAATCGCTTAAAGAAGTGGTTTTTAATTTTCCTTTTTTAATCAAAGTCATTTCCTCGAAGCCTTTCTTTAAGTTGCTTACTATCTCTTGTTTTGTAGGAGCTTCATCCGTTTCAATTTTTTTAACATATTGCAGGTTTTTAGCCAATTCTACAAAATGGCCGTATTCATTATCTGTGATATATATCGTTACTTGTCTCATACTGTTTTTTGTTTTAATTGGCTCATAGAAAATATTAAACTTGTTTTGCCTAGGCTTGCCACTCGAACAAACTATTTTGTTTTACAAGACAAAATTAGTCAAAAAAAAGATAACTCCTTTCTTCGGTTCGTGTCCTCATGAACCGAAATTAAATTTTTTTAATTGATTTTGGTATCCCAACTTCCTAAACCCGGGTGTAGCGGCAGCGGCAATTTTTTCAATCAGAAAAAATTGGCCTACAGCGCAACACGGGACTGCTGTTTGTTTTTAGTACTGCCGTTGCGTTTTCTAATTTTAAACGTTCTAATTCTTAGTATTTAGAGAGATCGCGTTCGGTTGTAGTTTCTCAACCGCAACCTTAGCCTCAACCTCGGTCTTAGCCTCATTTTTACTACATTTGAAAACAGCAACCAATACATTAACATTTGCTGTTTTTTGATGCGGAAATTTTTACAGCGTTTACTTAGCAACTGGATCATCAGGATGTCGGCCAAATATGGCTCTAATCCAGATGAGGGTAGGATTTACGACTCGCTAGACAAACTTTATAAAAAAATTAACGATAAGCCTGGCGACCGAGGACTTATTTTCGACGTTTCTAATGGCGATAAATTTGTTATACTTTCTGATCAGCACAAAGGTGCAAGAGATTATGCAGACGATTTTGCCTTTGCTGAAGAAAATTACCTTGCAGCTTTAACTTATTACAACGAGCAACAATTTACTTACATAAATTTAGGCGATAGCGAAGAGCTTTGGGAAAATTTGCTCGAGCCAGTTATAAAGCACAATCACGAGAATTTTGAGTTAGAAAAAATTTTTTTAGACAGAGGTGCATTTGTTAAGATCTTTGGCAACCATGATCTATATTGGGACAATGATCCATTGGCAGGTTTTAACTTGAAGCGGATTTACGGTCAATCGGTTTCTATTTATGAGGGTGCGATACTTAGGTTTACTTTTGAAAATGAAAAGCTAGACATATTTTTAACTCATGGGCATCAGGGCGATTTACAAAGTGATGGCAATTGGTTTAGCAAATGGTTTGTGAGTAATGTTTGGGCACCGCTACAATCTTACTTGCGCATTAACCCAAACACGCCAGCGTATGATGATCAATTGAAAACCAAGCACAACCAAATGATGTATAATTGGGCATCGACGAAGAAAAATTTGGCGTTAATTACAGGCCATACCCATCAACCAGTTTTTGCATCGCTTACACACTTAGAGCAACTTTATGTGCAGCTGCAATTTGCAAAAGAAACCCATGAATTTAAACAGATGGAAACGCTTACCAAATCGATAGAAAAAAGGGTGGGGAAGGGCGATAAAGCGCCGGTGTTTGGCAAATTTAAACCGAGTTATTTTAACAGTGGATGTTGCTGCTTTAGCGATGGCGATATTACGGGGATAGAAGTTGAACTTGGACTAATAAGGCTGGTAAAGTGGTCTCGAAAACAGACTGAAATACCGACACGGTTTGTATTAGACGAAATGGAAATTTCGCATCTATTAGACGCTTATATTATTTAACCGGTAATTCTACAAAAAACGTAGTGCCTTTGTTTTTACCCTTACTAACCGCCCAAACATTGCCTCTGTGAAGGTTAACGAGCAATTTAACAATAGATAAACCTAATCCGCTAGAACGCTCGCCGCCTGTAGGCTGGGCGCTAAGTTTGGCGAATTTTACAAATAACTTGCCTAGGTCATCTTCAGAAAGCCCAAGTCCTTCATCGGATATGGTAATTGTTACACGCCCGTCATTAACAGCACAGATTACCTTAATATTGGTGTTTTCGTTTGAATATTTTATGGCGTTGCCCACAAGGTTGTCCATTATATCTTGCAGCTTTTCCTCATCCGCAAAAATTTCTGTCAGATCGTTTGCTGGGAGGCTTAAAGTTTGATTTTTATTTTTCAGAGAGATATCAAAATTGTCTGCTAAATTTTCGAAAATGTCTTTAAGTAGTACTTTGGTTTTAATCAATTTAATTACGCCGTGTTCATTTCTCGCCAAGCTTAACACATTGTTTATGTTGCCAATAATGTTTTTACTCTGCTGATATATTTTTCCCGCAATAAGTTTTGCTTTTTCGTTTATGTCTGGAATGCGCCCTAATAATTCAGATTGAAGCGAAATGGTGGTCATTGGGTTTTTTAGATCGTGCACCATCATCTGCAGCCTATCGTCGTACGCTTTTAGTGTTTTTCTAGTGGCGCGTCTTGTTTCTAGCTTTTCTATAACGATGAGCGAAAGTTTCTGCAACATTTCAAGTTGCTTTTCATTTGGCTCTCTAGGTACGCTGTCTACCACGCAAACAGTGCCTAATTTAAAACCTTCTGCGGTTTTTATAGGCGATCCGGCGTAAAAACGGATTCCGCCTTTTGCAGTTACGTATGGATTGTCCATGAACTCTTCGTAAACATGGGTATCGGCAAATACGGTGGTTGCGTCTCCTAAAATGGCCAAAGAACAAAAACTGTGCGCTCTAGCAACTTCGCTTGCTTCTAAGCCGCTAATATTGGCTTTAAAAAAAACACGATCTTCATCAACAAAAGTTACAAAAGCACTTGGTGCATCAAATATTTGCGCAGCTAGGCTGGCAATGGTATCAAAAGCATGCTCTGGTGGAGTATCTAGAATTTCGTATTGATAAAGTTTTTTCAGTCGCCTCTTATCGTTTATTGGGATAATATTAGTTGGAACGGCGTAGTTTAGCATACAGGTTTTAGAAATTTGTTATAGTACATATAAAGGTAACAAAAAATAAAAATGGCGCTATTTTGGAGAAACACAATTATGTAAATTTTACTTATACTTTAAAATGAAATTAAAATTTAGTTACTTGCGATAAAACATAAGAGCATAAAAATGAGGTTAAAAATCAATAGAAAATCAACCCAAATATTTCCAGATAGCAAAAGAGTAATAGCTCGTTTCTTTTTTAACGGCGAGGAAAGGGCTTTAGAAGTGATGAGCAAAGTGCTTGCGTTTAGTGACGAGAGGGTTTTTGCAATCGTTTCGCCCATTTTGCAAGAGTATAGCAAACGCCATAGAAACATCACCAAAATTTTAAGTAGACATTGTAACAAATTGAAAAAGCAGTTTGCAAAGTTGGAGATTAATATGGATGATCTTTCGCTCTATCAAAAATTGCTTATCGGTGCTTATTTCACACACGAATATTCCATTGAATCGGCTGCATTTTTCAATCCGTCTATTATAGAAGATCCAGACCAAACCGATTTAGTTGAGGGAGAAAAGCGCATCATTATTAGCTTTAGGGCTGTTGGCGAGGGACATATATCTTCTATTGTTTTCCGCCGTGCGATGTTAGATGCCGAAAATAACATTACCGTGTTACAAGTTGGCAATTATGTAGATGAGGCAGACGTAATTAAAAATGCCATTTACAACAAAAAGATTTTTTTTAAGAAAGCAACCTACGCTAAGATTAATCCGTCTGTATTGCATGAAATCGAAGAGAAATTGGATGATCGATTTGAGTATAGCGTTTTGAGCGGCATTATAAAAGATTCTAAAGCTTTGGAAAAAGAAAACCCCGACAAGCTAATGGAATACAATAAAATTCTTTGGTTATCGGAGACTTATCACACCATTACTTTTTCTAAAGACACGGATATATCAGATAGGGTTATATTTCCCATTTCTGAATTTGAACGTAAGGGAATAGAAGATGCACGCTTCGTAAAGTTTATAGAGGATGATGGCACAGTAGTTTATTACGCCACCTATACCGCTTACGATGGTTCTATCATCATCCCAAAATTGGTAAGAACAGAAGATTTTTATGAGTTTAGGGTAATTCCACTTTACGGCGATGGCGCCCAAAATAAAAATTTAGCGCTTTTTCCAAGAAAGATAAATGGAAATTATGTAATGATGAGCAGGATAGATGGTTACAATAATTATTTGATGTTTTCTGATAAGATTAACGTGTGGAAAGAGCCCATTCTTTTAAATCAACATAAAAACTGGTGGGAGTTGGTACAAGTAGGAAATTGCGGTTCTCCCTTAGAAACGGAAAAAGGCTGGTTGTTGGTTACACATGGCGTTGGCGCAATGCGGAGATACTGTATTGGCATAAGTTTACTAGATTTAGAAGATCCAACCAAAGAAATTGGTCACCTACAGGAGCCGTTAATAATTCCTACAGGCGACGAAAGAGAAGGTTATGTGCCAAACGTTGTATATTCTTGCGGATCCATCATTCATAACGGCGAACTGGTTATTCCTTACGGCCTTTCTGATTATAGCTCGTCTTTTGCTACCGTAAATTTAGAACTGCTTTTAAATAGGCTGTTAGAAGATAAGAAATTAGAAGAGGCGGCAATCAATTAAGTATGGCTAGGTTCGCGCGCTATCAGTTTACGCCTAAATTTATGTAAAACGGTTTAGTGCCTAAATTAAGGCATATTTATTTTTGCAAATGAGCGAAATTTAAATATCTTTGGTTTTTACCTTTGTGCTTTATTAGCCTGTTTTTCTAAATAAGAGGTTTATAAAAAGTGGAGGAGAGATGATTTCAACGCATCTTAATTAACCAAGTATTTTAAACCAATTAACAACATGAAAAGAAGAACATTTATTCAAAATACTGGTATGCTCGGTGCTGGGCTGGTAGCCTCTAAATTTTCTTTCGCGGCAGATTTTGCCCCCGAGTTTCCCGTAGTTAGGGTGGCTGCAGGAAAACGGCATTTTGAAAGTGCTGCAGTAGACAAAGCGATTAAGACTTTCCAGAAAAACGTTAAAAATCCAGAACTGTCTTGGCTGTTCGAAAATTGTTTTCCAAACACTTTAGACACCACGGTTTACTATACCGAAAAAGATGGCAAGCCAGATACCTATGTTATTACTGGTGATATTGATGCGATGTGGCTTAGAGATAGTTCTGCCCAGGTTTGGCCTTATCTTCAATTTGTGAATGAAGATGTACCGCTTAAAAAGCTTATTGCGGGAGTAATTAGGCATCAAACAAAAAATGTTTTAAAAGACCCCTATGCAAATGCCTTTTACAACGACCCCAACAAAGTGGGAGAGTGGAAAACCGATCATACAGACATGAAGCCTGGCGTGCACGAACGCAAATGGGAAATAGATAGTTTATGTTATCCAATTAGACTTGCTTACCATTATTGGAAAAAAACAGGCGACAAAGCACCGTTCGACGCCGATTGGAAAAAAGCCATAGAAAGTACCCTAACGGTTTTCAAAACCCAACAACGCAAGGATAACAGAGGGCCATATCATTTTGAAAGGGAAACTACACATCCAACAGATACGCAGCCAATGGCTGGTTACGGCTTTCCTGTAAATCCAGTTGGGTTAATATGCTCTGCGTTTAGGCCTAGCGACGATGCCACCATTTTTCCTTTTTTAATACCGTCTAACTTTTTTGCGGTAACTAGCTTACGTGAGGCAGCCGAGATGATTAAGGCGCTACATGCTGACGAAAAATTAGAAAGCAGCCTAACAAGCCTGGCAGACGAAGTTAATGCAGCGATACAAAAATATGCCAAGGTTAAACACCCTAAACATGGCGATATCTATGCTTTCGAAGTAGATGGTTTTGGTAGCCAGTACTTAATGGACGATAGCAACGTGCCGAGTTTACTAGCGCTACCTTATTTAGGCGCGCTTGAGCTAAATGATCCTGTTTACCAAAACACTAGAAAATTTGCGCTTTCTACAGATAATCCGTATTTCTTTAAAGGTACAGCCGCAGAAGGAATTGGTGGGCCACATGTTGGGCAAGATATGATCTGGCCAATGAGTATCACCATGCGGGGGCTTACCTCTAAAGATGATGAAGAGATAAAGTGGTGTATAGATACTTTGCGCAAAACACATGCTGGCAAAGGCTTTATGCACGAAGCATTTAATAAAGACGACCCTTCTAACTTTACTAGATCGTGGTTTGCTTGGAGCAATACCTTATTTGGCGAATTGTTGTGGAGAACGTATAACGAAAGACCCCATTTGCTAAACGCTTAATATACTTTTTAGTCAAAATCCCCTGGTAATTGCCTGGGGATTTTTTGCTTTGTATCATTTTTAGTTTTATTGCATATTTAAAGCTATTATCTGCAAAGTTTTTACATTTTTGTAATTGGTGCAAGCGTGATGATGTTCATCGCCCTGCGCATAAAATGAGTTAGAAATGAGCACAAAAAAATACGATTTAAAAATTAGGATTTGGCACTGGCTTACCGCTTTGGTAATAACAGGGTCTTTACTAACTGTTTTAATTAATTCTACATTGTTGGATCGTAGCCAGAGCTCAGCTGTGCAAAAAGAGTTGCAGAGTGCGGGCGTGCAGCTTAGTACGCAACAAGCCAGGGCTGCCACGCATGGCTTGGAAGATCAGGTGTGGGGTATTCATATTTATTTTGGTTATGCCCTTGCGATACTTTTTGTTTTCAGGCTAATTACCGAAGCATTTTTACCGAAAGAAAAAAAGTTTCTTTTTAAAGTCAAAGAAGCTTACAGGATTTATAGAAACGGTCGTTTAGCAAATATGCGTCATAACTTTTTTGTGAAAGTCTTGTATGCAATTTTCTACTTATTGTTGCTTATTATGGTATGTACAGGCTTATCTCTTGCCTTCCAAGGTGACCTCGGTATCTCTCGACAGATTGGTCACAGTATAAAAGAAGTCCACGGGTTTTGTATGTATTTGGTGTTGGGTTACATCGTCATTCATATTGCAGGTGTTTTGCTTGCCGAAAGCAGAGATAGTAAGGGCATTGTGTCTGATATGATTAACGGGGGCAGCGATAGCGGCGATAAAGAAAACTGAAGTTTGGAAGTATTAACGCATGAGATTTAAAGATTAGAAAAAAATTTCTAGAAATGCGTTCATGTGCTCGCAGAAAAGCTCGGTTTTGCTGATTTTTATCAAGGTACCGAAAATTACAAGTTCAATATTTACCTAACTGTATAAATGAATATTAATAGTCGACCACATGTTATTAGGTAACCAACACCACGATCTTCGACAACTCCTCTAAAAGAGGGAATTCCCCATGCTGTTTAATACCCGCTCAATTCCTTTCCCTTATAGAATTGCAACTATTAGCTTAATGGTTGCGTTATTTTTAATGCTTGAAAAATCTCACAAATAGCTCATAAACCCTACGAGAAATTCTCTTGTTTATGAGCATTTTCATACGTCAACGTAACGGCAGGTTTCCTTAAGTTACTACCGTTTTTGAGGCATATTTTTTGCGATTCAATTTCAATTCCACCAATTTTTTTAGCTTTTATAACTTAACAATTTTATCTGATCCATAGCTCACGTTAGATTGAGCAAGACGTTAAACGCACCTCTGAAATCAATTCATCTTACTGTGATAGATTGCAGTAAAACGAGGGGATACTAATTTAATTTGGTAAAATTAGGCAACAAAATTTTATTCTGTCTATATTTTAAATACCTGTAAATCAAATTATAATGAGATTATACTAAATTTTTTGTTTACATTTTTTAACCATCCAAGTCTTAAAAGTATCATTTTGGCAGAATTAAATTCTGAATTGGTAAAATATATGCTGTAATACAGTTATTTGTGCGTTTTACATAAACTAATAGTTGTACCTTTTGTAGGTGGCTATAAAATCAGTCCGCATTGCTTTAAACCGACCGATTACAGTTTCAATAAAAGCCTCATCCAAAATTTCGAACACATCATTTGTCCCTCCTCCGGTTAGGTCGGTTTCTGCAATTTTATAACTTTGCTCTAAAGCACCCTGCTCAAACTTTACTATAAACTTATTGTTCATTTTAAAAATACTAATCTTACATTCAGGGTGTGGCAACTCGGCAATTACTCTCATGATTATATTTGTTTATGGTTAATAATTTGGGGAGACAGCCTAAAATGTTTGGCCGTTTAGGGTTCCGTAAATTTCCAAAATTTCGAACCGCGCAAACAGTTCTTCGGTGTACCATTCTTTACTTCTTGTCAGCTTGATTACATCGGCATGATCAAAAGTTTTGTAGGCATAGTTTTTCATGCTTTCGGCGTTTTCCCAGATAGAAAATGTGGCCTGACTGGTAAAGGGATTCTCTCCAACGCCAGCTGCCATAATAAAGCCGGGTGCTGCACGCATTGCTTTTCCTGCTCGCGACATATTGGCCCTAAACTCTTTCATTCTACCCCATCGAATTGTTGCTCTGGTAATGGCAGCAATCCTTCCGCCTCGAGAGGAGTTTTTCTGAGGGGTTTCAAATACATTTTTGCCTGCCCATAATCCATGTGATGCGAGCGGACTTAAAAATATCGTAAACTCTTCAACTCCAAATGTTCGAAACCATTTGATTACGATTGACTCTTTGTAAAACTGATTGCAATCGACTCTATTTTTCCACGTGGTTAGCACTGCCCAATGCTTAAAATCGGGTGGAAGATCTACCTGTGCGTCTCTGCCGCTTCCCATCAGTCGCCAAAACTGGCATTTTTTGTTTAGCCATAGTGGAAATCTTAATACGGCCATCCCAATAAAGGCAAAGGGAATAAAATAGGTTTTGTATTTTGTAATGGTAAGTGCGACTATCATTTTTTACAGAAATTCTTTCATTTAATCGCATCGAATATACAAAACAATTGCATCTGGCTGTGTTAGTTTCTCTCTGGCAGTTCAAAATGGGGTAAACAGACAAAATATTGTTGTTAATGGTGGGGGATTGCGACCCCAAATTCCAGTATATAAGTTTGAAAAAGCGCTCTGCGGAATCTGAAATGTTACGAGAAACGTAGGTTTTGAAAATTTGGACAGATTACTGGAATTCCTACCTTTTTATGGACTGTTTGTTTTCCATTTCCATGTAATCGGCAATAAGCTGTTTGTTAGTGTCGTCACTTTTTGAAAAGGAATCGATTATTTTGTTTTTTTCAGTTTCAGTTCTATTTTGACTTAACTTTTTCTTCGCTTGTAAATCGTTTACTGTCATCTCGAACGCTACAACGCCCTTTGCCATTTTCAGTTTATAGGCATCGGGAAAACCCTTCCATTGCGAAATATAGGAGGGCTCGTAAGTTTTAATAGTTCTTTCCAATATATTGATTGTTTGTTCGTAGCTCGTCGTTAAATTTACCTTGCCATAAGCATGTATGGATAAATAATTCCAGGTAGGCACATTTAGCTCAACGTCATAATGGCTTGTTGAGATGTAGGCATGGGGTTCGCTAAAGATAACAAGCACGGTTTCATTTTCGATATTTTTCCAATGATTATTTGCTTTTGCAAAATGCGAGGTTAACATTATCTTATCATCCCTCATTTCTACTAAAAAGGGTAGGTGGGTAGCAACCGGAATGTTGTCTGTGCAAGATATAATGGCAGCAAAACTGAAACGCTTCATAAATACCAGCATTTCTGCTTGATCGTGCATAAGATTTGATGGTGGAATGTACATTTTAAAGCATTTTTTTTTTGGAAAAATAGCGATTTTATGCGAGATGAGTTTATAAAAGAAAAACTTTGCATCACTCGTTATTGATAAAGGATATTGCATTTTTTTAAAACTTAATCTGTCCTGCTCCAACACCTTTAATGGTAGGTTTTATCGAAATATTTGACATAATTCAAGGTGATGGAGTTTTCTTACACCAAATTTAATTTCTTTTAATTTATTTCACTACAAGTCTGGCTGTTTCTGCGGCAATGCCAATCGTTGCAATAGAACCGCTGTTAAACTTCAAAAAATCGGTTTCTATGCCATCGCTAAAGATTACCCCATTGCTGGGCATAAAAGATTCTACGGTTAAGAAATTTTGGCTTTCGATAACTCCCGCAACAATTCCGGTTTGGCTGCGAATACTTTTAAAAGGTTCTCTTACAGCAAAAAGCAGCTGCTTTTCTTTTAGTTTTGGTCGTTTTGGTTTTAGGTCATGCTCAAACATCGAGGTAACTCCGTAAGCCATGTTAAATATCGAGCTTAGCCAGCCCGTGGAGCCGGCGGGCGTGGAAACTATGAGCCCGCTAGAGGACTGTTCTTCTGTATTTTTGTTAAAAGAAATTTTGTATCGGGCAGAAACATGAGAAGCCGCTCCGATAAAAAGATCGTTAAAAGCCAATAGCCTTTGCCCGTCATTTAATTTAGCCTCTGCAAAAGTCATGCTTTTAGATTGATACTTGTTTTCCAACACGCCTTCTACACCCAAAATAAAATTAGAAGTATTAAAAGGCAAAAGTACACCATCATATCTTTCCTTATCGGGATTGACAGCTACAATTGGGCAGTTTTTAGCATACTTTGCTGTATTTGCAACCAATCCATCTTGCCCGATGACAATAATTAAATTCGTTTCTGAAAAAATAAACGAAGGGAGATAAGTTCTCTCAACGGTTTTGTTCTTAACAATCGCAGAAAGTTGGGTCTGAAGAGATACCAAGGATTGATAAAAAATTTCATGCTCCACTAGATAGTCGCCAAAATTGCCGCCGACACTTTCTATGTAAAATTTTGCTTGCGCTTTGGTGTTAAAACGTTCAATCAAAGATTCAAGTCTTGTTTTATTTTTAACAATGATTGCGTATTCGATTTTCATCTTCTTCGGTCGCCTTTATCGGTCAGTATCGAATCTAAGAGATCCGGACTTATATTCAGATTGCCTATTTTATCGGCATTTTCTGCAAGTTGCCTAAAGGCGAGTGAAATGTTAAATTTTGGATCGGGGTTGTTGTTTAGCGCCGTTAATATTTTCCAATCCATATCTTTATAGGGCTTTAAAGTGGTCTCTATAACAAAACCTTGTGTTTCTGCTTCTTTTTTATCGTTTGCGGTTTTCTGTTCGATAAGTTGTTTGCGCTGATTTTCTACCGCTATGTCAGATGCTAAGCCCATCTCGCGAAGTTTTCTGTCGTTCTCGGCTTTCTGAACCTCGGTTTCCATTTTCTTCTCTGCAATTTGCTTCTGTTTTTCTTCAACCGCAATTTCTGTATTCAGCTCTGTTTCTTTTATTTTTCTTTCTTGCTCTACGGCGAAATTTCTCCGCTCGTAAATAGCCTGATCTGCTTCTTGTTGAAGCTTTTCTCTTGTTTCTGTTTCTAGCGCTCTAGACATTTCGGGGGTTGCCTTTATTGCTAAAATATTTGCACCCAATATCTCAATGCCCAACATCCCAATGGCCTTAGAATTTTTTAAGCCCTCTAAAACTTGTTCTTCGATAGATTTTGCCGACCGTATGGCCTCTTTTAATTTGATGCTGTGGATAAACGTAGAAGTTGCGGTTTGCGCTTCGTTAATAATTCGTTGATTCAGCTTTTCAATGTCGTTTTTCTTGTATTGACCATTATCGTTTACTGTAAAATCCAATACATCGGCAAGCATTTTTGGGTTGCTGATCTTATAACTTATCTGTCCCTGAATGTTTACGGTTTGATAATCGTTGGTAGATTCGTTAAAAATAAAGGGCAGGTCATTGCTTCCCATCGGGATGGCAACAATACTACTGTTTGGTGCAAAATAGAAGAAAGACAGCCCGCGACCTTCTTTTTTTATCGTTCCATTCTTAAAATGCAGAACGTAAGTCATGGAGTCGAATTTTATGTGTTTTATTCCGAACATATTTTTGGGTTTAGATTGAAAGTTATTGTATTTTCAAATTATGCAATTAATTATTTTATGACTTGCAAAAGAGCTTTTTTTTATGGTAGTTTGCCCTCACAATTTAGTAAAAATTAATAAAGGACCGAGGATAACAGCTTGCAATTTATTAAAAGCTGTGGTTAACTGCTGGTATTCTTTTTAAGAGTTTGGTGATATTGTGGATACTATTTTGCATTTTTCACATTTGAAGTCGTAAAAATCATGTAATTGTGTTTTTAGGTCCCATTTCTTTTGGCAACTTGGACAGGGGGTTGTTAATTGGTCTCCTTTAAATTTTCTATAATTGTGCAAATAGTAAAAAGTCGGAATTGAGGTTAAATCCTCAATTTTTCTGCATATTTCAAGTCCTTGTTTTGAGAGTTGTGAATTTATTTTCTGCATTTGGTTTAAAGCCCAACGCTCGCCAACTTCACCGTTCATTTGTAAACTGTCACAAGAAATATAATTAGTTTCCCAACTTAAAATTGGCATGTAGCCGAAATCGTAAAAAATTGGAAGTTTATATAGTGGTACGGATTTGTAACAAGACCCGCAAGTTATTGGTGATTCAATCGTTATATAGTTTGTAATTAAAATATAGAAAGCTGACTTTTCGCATTCGCAAGATGCCTTACAGCTATCGTACGACTTGCCAACAGTCTTGAACTTTAGTTTAGAATTACAAAGGTCTTCAAGTTTTTTTGATTGTCTATTAACGTAGAAGTTGTTTAGTTGTTTGGCCAAAGAGCGCTTTTCAAGAGTATACGGCAACCAAATAATTTTGTTGTTTTCTATATACTGCGATTCAATTCTTCCTTGTGTCTGCCCGTTACCGCGATAAAAAGACATAAGCAAGCCGAACTCATCAACAAGTTCGTCTTTGTCCACCTCGGTTTTTATGTCAATTGATATTTCTTGAATATACATTGTCGTCTTTTACGCTTGCGGGTAACATTGTACCCAAATTATAACACAGCTTTCTGCCCAAAAACTAACTTGATTAATTTGCCGAATTGGTGCATAAAGCACTCGCTCGGGCTTAAATTAACCTTGTTGTTATTCGGTCGTTCTTTTTTTATTATCCTGCAGCTTTGTCAATTCGTTCGAAAAAAGAGAGAAAGCTCCATTGCCAAGAAAATGTAGCTGCTGCAGAACAGGCAACCTGCATACCATACTGGTTTCGATGGACGGGGCCCGCCCGCCGCTTACATCGGTATTCGCCAAAATACTGTTCCCCATATCGCCAGCTAGCGGCATGGGTAGGGGCATTTATGCCCAAACGTGAAGGAAAACACGCTAAAGACCAGGCCTATTTTACCTCCACAAAAAAAGAGGGGCCAGTTCCTCTTAAAATCCTTCAAATTATTTCACGAAAAACCCATAGAGGGAGGGAATGTAACCGGTTCTCCCGTACCGACGGGGGACAGGCTGTTCAACCGAGGCCTCATTGTCGGCTCTGCGAGCCCAACGAAGCCTTAGCTGTTAGCGGTAGGTTTATTTTATTTCGTATCGCTAAGTACATGACAAAAATTGTATTATGTTGATATCTAGCTTATTGAATCCAGAGAGCAAACATTCCGAGAGATGATCTAACCCATATCTGAATA
>NZ_JBEPPD010000008.1:0-201723 GCF_040547165.1 Pedobacter sp. UYP30
TTTTTCGCCCCAGCCGGTACGGCTTTTTTGCCCTAGGGCAAAAAAGCCGTACCGGCTACTTTTAAACCCTGTTGCATTTATTACTTGAATTCAAGCCTAATTAAATGGCATCTATTTCAAAAACGCCTTAATTACTTTTGCCTCCGATGTTCCTTTATTTTGCAAAGTGTAAGAAATCGCGTCTGCCGGAACAACAAAAGTTTCTGCATAATGATACAATTGTTTTTCGCCATTTACTGTCACCAAAATTGATTCTCCCTCTACCAACATCAATACGTGGCAAGAATCGTTGGTATCAACCATTATCTTTGTTTCAAACTCTAAGCGATGCACATCATAAAAATGGTCTTGATGCGTGGGTAAATGAATAATTTTCCAGTCGGCACCAGTTTTGATAAGGCTGGGTTTAGAAATAAGCTCCTCTTGCACTTTATCGCCCTTAAATTCAAACCTTAAATTCTCAAATGCATGTTCGATGTTAATCGGTCTAGGCTTTCCGTCTAAACCAAGTCGTACCCAATCGTACATTTTAAACGTAAAGATATAAGGTGTAGCACTAATTTCTAATACCATGTTTCCTGCTCCCGCACTATGTACCGTTCCGTTCGGAATTAAAAACAGATCGTGCTTTTTAGCTGCATGAGATTGCACATAATCAGTGATTTCTATCTTTTGTCCGCTTTCTTTGCTCTTCTCTAAAACAGCTCGGAACTCTTCTGGATTGATGTTTTCTTGAAAACCGAGATACACATTGGCATTTTCCTCAGCATCCAAAATATAGTAAGTTTCATCCTGCGTAATCGTCTCGCCAAAATGCTTTTGAATATATGGAACCGATGGATGGCATTGAACCGACAGTGAACCGCCCTGCCAAGTATCCAAAAAATCAAACCTAATTGGAAATTCATCTCCAAACTTTTCAGCTTGCTCTCCCAAAATAGCTTTTCGCTGAGCAAACATCAACATGTCGAAAGAAACTTCTAAAAGGTTTCCATCGCTTTCGAACACCAAACCGTTTTCTGGAACGATCAATTCAAAAGACCAAGCGTAATTCACAACCTCCCTGCTCAATCCCACAATTCGTTCTTTCATCCATTGCCCGCCCCAAGCGCCAGGCTCGAACCAAGGTTTTACCCTAAAAGATGTCTTGCTCAACTGCTTTAAACCGTCCATAAGATCTGCACCCTTTATCCAATTTACATCATTGTCCCATTGACCATCAGCAAAAATTTCGATTTTATTAAGCAGAGATTTTTTATATTCGTTAAGCACAACCCAATCCACAAAGTAAAAACGTTTATACATTTCGTTTGGATGCTCGGCTTCGGCAGCACCAAGATTGGTAATTGAGCCGGCACGCATTCTAAGCTGCAGCTCGTTTTTTGGCAAATCGAAATAAACCAATGTAGCATCTGGCGCAATTAGCTGAGCGCCACAGCCGTAAACAATGGTTAGTTTATCATCAGTATTTGATGTAACTTTAAAGGTCGGCTCAAAAAAATCGCCGAGTGAAAGTTTGGCTTTTGTGCCCCAAACATCTCCCACACTACCTAAAAAAGGAGCAACCATTTTTTCGATTGTATTTGGTGTTTTCAAATAATCTGCAGCATCCACCCAATTCACCGTCAAAGCCAAACGAGAAAATTCTTGTTCTAAACCATCTTTTACATCTTCCCAAAATACACCAACATAACCATCTAGCGCCACAGATTTTTTATCTGCTAACCAAATGGCTAAAGTCTCGTAACCATTTAAAATCTTACCATTTTCTAGGCTGTGATTAGGATAGATGTCATATCCTTTATGAACAGCGGCCTTGAGCATTTTTGGCATGGTGGGCTGATCTGTTTTGCGTCTACCTAGGTTTGATTTGATTGAAGCGGCTTGTAAATTGGTATCCATTTTCTAAAATTTAATCCTTTATTAAAAACTAATAATTATGAACGCATCAGATCTTTTAATTGCTTAAACATTTAAAAAACACACAAACAACTATTGTATGTACAAACATATAAACATTTTCTGATTGAAGAAATATTTTTATATGTTTGTTTTGCGGTAAAGAAAATGGCTAACAACCATTAAAAAATGAAAATTTGCAACAGACAAGCCGAAAAACAACCAAACGAATGAAGTTTTCAATTAATCATAAAAGCCCAATACCGCTTCACGCTCAAGCCGAGGAGCTTTTAAGAAAGATTATTAAGGAACCAGATTATGCGAATGGAAAATTCCTACCAAACGAGGTCGACCTTGCAAAACAACTGGCCATTTCTAGAACCACGTTAAGGCAAGCCTTAAACAAACTGGTTTATGAAGGCTTATTGACTAGGAAAAAAGGGGTTGGGACTAAAGTGGCTGGAAAATTAGTAAGCTCGAAATCAAATAATTGGCTTAGTTTCTCACAAGAGATGCAAGCTAGAGGCATCCCAATTCGAAATTTCGAGCTTCATTTAACTTGGGCATATCCTGATGAGCAAATAGCCAACTTTTTCGAAATCTCAACCGATAGAAAAATTTTAAAATTAGAACGCTTACGCGGAACTGAAGAAGGGCCTTTTGTATATTTCATCTCGTACTTTCACCCGAGAATCGGCCTAACCGGCGATGAAGATTTTAAACGCCCGCTGTACGAAATACTAGAGAAGGATTATTCGACTATTGCCAACCTTTCAAAAGAAGAAATTAGCGCAAAAATAGCAGATAAAACGCTTGCAACAAAATTAGAAGTAGCTGTAGGCGACCCAATTCTGTTTAGAAAAAGGTTTGTTTACGACCAAGGAGAAAGGCCTATAGAATTTAATCTTGGTTATTACCTGGCCGACGGCTTTACTTATACCGTAGAAAGTAGGCGAACCTAAGGATTTTCTAAAAATCGATAATAGAACGTAGAATTCAAATCCGAACAAACTTTGTATTAACATTCGAACATAGCATTTTTTTACTTATGTTTGCTTATCGACAATGTTTATGTTCAGTAGTAGAATTTATTGACCCCATATTCCTAGCCTATTTATGAAAAAGATCTTTTTACTAACCAGTTTGCTAATCGCAACAGCCGGTTCCCTTTTTTCACAAACAAAGCAAACTGCAATTTGGAGCATAGGAAAAGCAGACCACAGCGCTACAGAGTTTGCGCTTGCGCCAAATGGATTTAAAAGTTTTGTAGGGAAAGATTTTGGGTATGAAGACAAATTTTTCTTGTTAGGTTATTCAAAAGAGCAAAAAGATTTTCCTTATGTACTACCTGGCCCAGTAGATACTTGGGGAGGGACATGGAATACCGCAGGCTGGCGTACAAACCAAGTAAACATTCTATTTGGCGTAAAAGATTTGCCGGCAAAAGAAGGCTACAAATTGGTTATAAAACTGACTGACTATGCCAAAAAGTTTTTACCTCTGTTAAAGATAACCATCAACAATCAAGAGAAGAAAATACAATTAACCGCCAAACGGTATGATTTGAAAAACCAACCCTCCCCTACAGAAACTGAACCTTATGTAGATTCAGTTGCGCTTAGTGGAGATCTATCATCGGCCACGCCCAAAACCTTAGAGATTAATATTGATAAAGATGTTATCAAAAAAGGCGGCAATAAAATCACCATCACTACAATACAGGGTTCTTGGATTATGTTTGACCAAGTGCAACTAATAGGCCCTAAAAACCTTACCCTCGAAATTCCGAAGCAATTATTTGTTAAGCATGTAGAAGCGGCGAGTTACGAATTAAATAACCATGGCAAAGAAACGCAGCCCTTGCTTGTTACCGCACAACACTTAACTGGCTCGCCAAAACTTAGCGTTTTATTGGATAACAAACAGATTTTTAACGAAGTAGTTGAGAAGGGAAATTACGAATTTGAAGCATTAATGCCAGCAGTTAAAGCTGAAAAAAAGAGCAGCTATAAAGTTCTTGAAAATGGCAAGGTAGTTAGAGAAGGAATAATAACGCGCAATCCGCAAAAACTGCAAACATTGGCTGCTTATGTAGATACAAGAATGGGCACAGCACATTCTAGATGGATGATTGCACCCGGCCCATGGATGCCTTTTAGCATGGTAAAAATGAGTCCCGATAATCAGCGTGCAGGTTGGCAGGCCGGTTACGACCCAAGTTTTGAAAGCATAGGGACTTTTAGCCACATCCACGAATGGACATTGGGCGGATTGGGTATTTTCGCCACAAACGGCAACTTAAAAACCAATATAGGCAGCGAGTTTGTTCCAGGCTCGGGTTATCGTTCTCAAATAAATAAAAAGACAGAAAAAGCCCCGATTGGTTCTTATGAGGTACAACTAAAAGACTATAATATTAAGGCAGAGGTTACAGCCACCACACGCTGTGGCTTTGAGCGTTTTACTTTTCCAAAAGATCGCGATAGTGCACGCGTGCTGATTGACCTACACATTCCCGCAGAATATGGCTATCAGCTAAAGGATATAAAAGTTAACAAAGTAAGCGATTATAGAATAGAAGGTTTTGCCCATCAATTTTCTCCTGGCGTTTGGAGCCAAGATGCTTCGCAAGATTATACCATCTATTTTGTAATAGAATTTGACCAACCCATACAAAGCGTAGGAAATTGGCTGAACAACAAACGGCAAGAAGGCGGCGAAATGACTGCTTCGAACATTGATGAAGCTGGCTTAAATGTTCAGTTTGATGCGAAAAAACATCCAGTGGTTCAGGTTCGCTCTGGAATTTCTTTGGTAAGCTTAGAAAATGCGAGCAACAATTTGAAAACTGAAGTTACTGATTCGTTTGGATGGAATTTTGACGCAGTGCGTCAAAACCAAATAAACACATGGAACGATATCTTTAATCGTGTGAAGATAACGAGCACAAATAGACAGGAAAAAGTACGTTTTTACAACTCGCTCTATCGTTCTATTTGCAGCCGCAATACATGGAGCGATACGAATGGCCAATGGCGAGGCACAGATGGAAAAGTGCAACAACTTAAAAATAAAGATGATGTGGCTTTGGGTTGCGATGCCTTTTGGAATACCTTTTGGAATTTAAACCAGGTTTGGAATCTCGTAACGCCAGAGTGGAGCAACAGGTGGGTAAATTCCCAGCTTGCCATGTACGATGCTTACGGTTGGTTGGCAAAAGGCCCTGCGGGAATGAATTACGTGCCCGTGATGGTTGGGGAACATGAAATCCCACAAATGGTGTCCGCTTATCAAATGGGAATTAGAGGTTTTGATGCAGAAAAAGTACTACAAGCTGCACTTAAAATGCAAACAACACCTGCACAGAAAGTTTTTACCGGTTTCGCCGGAAATAGAGATTTGGTAGCTTACGAAAAGTACCATTATGTACCATCTGATAGCGGAAGGTTTTCGAATACGATGGAATATTCCTTCGACGATTGGAATGTTGGACAATTGGCTAAAGCTTTAGGGAAATCAGACATTCACAAAAA
Source organism: Pedobacter sp. UYP30 (assembly GCF_040547165.1). Taxonomy (NCBI): domain Bacteria; kingdom Pseudomonadati; phylum Bacteroidota; class Sphingobacteriia; order Sphingobacteriales; family Sphingobacteriaceae; genus Pedobacter; species Pedobacter sp. UYP30. The sequence goes on from NZ_JBEPPD010000008.1 coordinate 5,433, forward strand.
GTTTAACGATCGTGGCTATTGGTGGAAAAACACCATCGATACAGCTGGCTACAGCCACATGAAGTTAAGCAATGGCCAATTTACGAAAAACTTCGATCCCTTTCGCAGCGGTGCTAACGAGCATTATGTAGAGGGAAATGCTTGGCAACTAACCTTCTTTGTTCCCCAAGATGTACCAGCTTTAGTAAGTATGATTGGTAAGAAAAAATTTAACGATCGGTTAGAATGGGGATTTAAACAAAGCGCACCTTGGCGCTATAACGGCATTAACGATCAATATTGGGATTATCCGGTGGTGCAGGGCAACGAGCAATCTATGCATTTTGCCTATTTATTTAATTGGGCTGGCAAACCATGGTCAACACAAAAATGGACGCGCTCCGTAATGGATCGTTATTATGGTTACGGCATTTCCGATGCCTACTTAGGAGACGAAGACCAAGGACAAATGAGTGCTTGGATGGTTATGACTGCAATTGGATTGTTCCAAACTGATGGTGGCGGCAGAGTTAATCCGGTCTATGAAATTGGCAGTCCGCTGTACCCAAAAATTGAGATAGATCTAGGCGAAAGGTTTGGGAGAGGCAAGAAATTTACCATCGAAGCTACAGGAGCTTCTCGTAATAATATGTATGTGCAAAGCGCTATGTTGAATGGCAAGGTGTTAAAGTCGTTTGATTTCCCTGCGTCAGAGTTGTTAAAAGGCGGTTCTTTAATTTTGCAAATGGGCGCAGAACCAAATAAGAGCTGGGGAATTTCTGAGTTTAAATAAAACCCCTAAATCCCCTGAAGGGGACTTTGACGAACGTGTGACTTAAGAGCCTCTTTTTAAAGTTGCGCTGAGATTGCTTTCCCGAAGTACAAATCGGGACAAGCATTGCCTCGCAATGAATTTACGGGCGATTTGCGCCTTCAACCCTCTACCTTTTTGCTGTGCTCCTTTCTCGCAGAGTTACGCAGAGAATATTTCGAGTTTTGCTACGCTAATGTGCAGCTTTTTTTTGCGTAATGTCATCCTGAGGTTTAATATATTTCATATAAATCAATATAAATGGCGTTTTTTAACGCGCTATAGCCATCTCGCTAGTCCCGGCCTAGCAGCAGTTTGGAGGAAAAAAACGCCTAAAGCTGCTTGTACAAACCTAACAAATTCCAGCTCCGAAGAGGATTCGCAGCCGTGGGTTGGGATAAGCTAAGGGAAAGGCCTCGAAGCATCGATACCAAACAGCTTGGCTAATTTTTACCCAAAGAGGTGCCAGCCTTGAGTTTTTGCTACTTTTTTGTTAAGAAAAAAGTAGGACTCCCGTCCGGATAGGACAGCGCAAGGCAGAGTGTTGGTCAATTTGCCAAGGCTGAATGGAGGAGTAACTGAAATAAGATAACAGTATAATTATCTGAAATTCAATTAATTAAAAATAACGTCAATGGTAGCCTGTCGAAGGATATTTTATGCGTTTCGACTACTTGTCCCGACCATTCGGGAGGCTCAACGTGACAGCCGAGAATGAGACGCAATAGTCAATCTGGGTGTCACAATTTGCGCCTTCCACCCTCACCCTTAATCTCAACCTCAACCTACTTCCCTATCTTTTCTCGAACTACAGCTTCCTCTACAAATCCCTCATTATCCCAAGTTAATGTGTTTTTCTTATACAATTTCAATACAGGCAACCCTTCCACTTTTAAAGCTTTCATTAGTTCCGGGTTTGCATCTGCATCTATTCTTACAAGCGTAAGTTTATCTTTAATCTGGTCAGATATTTTATCCAAATAAGGCTTCATCTTTTTACAAGGTGCGCACCAATCGGCATAAAAATCTACCAAAACTATCTTATCGCTATTTACCAACGCTTGGTATTGTGCTAAAGACATTCCGGCAGCAACCTGCTTTTCTGCAACTTCGGGCAGGTTTGCGGCGCGCCACTGCATCATGCCGCCTTCCATTTCTCTCACATCTTTAAATCCGTTGCTTACCATCTTTTTTGCTGCTGCACTACTTCTTCCGCCGCTAAGGCAATACACAAAAACAGGCTTATCTTTATCTAACGAATCAACCCTTTTGCCAAAATCGTCATCACGAAGATTTATATTGATGGCATTTTTTACATGTCCTTTTTCAAATTCTTCTGGCGTTCTAACATCTACCAGTTGTACATCTTTTGTTGATGTTAACTCCTTAGAAAACTCAGACGCAGTTAAATTTACCTTGGTAGAATTTTGTGCATTGCTGCAGCCCACAAATAAAAAAGTAGCTAACAAGATAAATAGATATTGGCGCATAGTGATTGTTTTAAAGACTAATTTAACTCCAAAAATACTGGTTTTGATAGCTTTTACAATAACAACAAGGTCATTTTAAAACCGCATGAAAAAATGGAAAATCTGCCTTTCAAAAAATTTATTTCAAAATAGTTGCAATTATAAAACATATCTCTACATTTGTAGAACATAATCTATATTTGTAGAATGATAAAATTATCAAAATCTGAGGAGCAGTTGATGGAATATATTTGGCAGAACGGAAAAGCTTTCATGAAAGACCTTATGGATTGTTTTCCAGATCCAAAACCAGCAAGCACTACTCTGGCCACCTTATTAAAACGCATGACAGATAAAGGCGTAATTTCCTTTAATCAATGTGGAAACTCTAGGGAATATTACCCTCTAATAAAAAAAGTTGACTATTTCTCTAAGCATGTAAACAGCATGATTAAGAATTATTTTGATGATTCTGTAATGCAATTTGCTTCCTTCTTTACCAAAGAAACGAAATTGACCAAAGCACAGCTAGAAGAATTAAAAAATATGATTGATTCTGAAATTAAAAAGAAGAAATAAAATGATGGTCTATCTATTAAAAGTAATCGCCTGTAGCGCCATATTTTATGGGCTCTATCATCTTTTTTTAAGCAAAGAAAAGACATTGGTATTTAATCGTTTCTATTTATTGGGAGGATTACTTGCCTCTTATTTAATACCATTTATTACAATTACCAAGATGGTAGATGCGCCCACACGCAGCGCTTACGCGGAATATATGTCGGTGGGAGTTATTAATCCAATAATTACAGGAATTTCTTTCCAAGATTATCTAACCTATCTCGCCTACTTTACGCTTGTTGTTGTAAGTACGTTATTATTGATTCGGTTTATAAAAAACCTTGTTGTTATTTGGCGGAAAACAAACTCAAGCAAACAATTTGTTTTTAACGGAGCAAACGTAGCCTTATCAAAAAGTGTAACTGCGCCATATAGCTTTTTAAACACTATTTTTTTATGTGAGGAAGAATATGAGCAAGGAAAAATAGAGCCCGAAGTGTTAACCCATGAGCTAGCGCATGTGCGACAAAAGCACAGCTATGATATTTTATTGGTGGAAATTTTACAAATTTTCTGCTGGTTTAATCCAATCCTTTACTTGTACAAGAATGCAATAAAAATGAACCACGAACTGCTTGCAGACTCAACCGTGGTAAAAGAATTTGGCAATGTGCACAATTACCAATGCATTCTTTTACAACGTGCAACTTCGCACTATTATGCGTTGGAGCTAAGCAGCAGTTTTAATTATTTCACTACTAAAAAAAGACTAATCATGCTACAAAAACCCTTTAGTAAAAAACGAGTACTCATCGCCTCATTGGCTGTGGTACCAACGCTTGCGCTTGCCTTATTTGCAGGCTGCAACCAAACCGAAAAGCAGAAAGATGTTTCTGTTTCTAATGAAAAGAATAGCTCGGTTGCGATTCAAAGAGACTCGTCAAATAACGCATCAACCAACGCTCCTATCGATTCGGTAACGCTGCTTCCACCACCTAAAGTTGAAGTCGTAAAAATGCCTCCACCTCCGCCAGCAGAGCCGCGAAAAAAACTTCCACCTCCAACAATAGTTGTAGAGAAGTTTGGGCCTGGCGCCACGAAAGCTGAGCTAGAAGAATACGAAAGTATTGTAGGAAAAATTAAGGTAGGAGAAAATCGCTATAGAGGAAGGTTAAGTGATAATGAATATACGGCTATGATTGGATTTTATGATAAGATGAGTAGAGAACAACGCAGATTGTCCAGTAAGTTGCCGCCACCGCCGCCATCAATCGTAGTAGAAAAGTTTGGTGTGGGTGCAACGAGCGCAGAAATGGAAGAGTATGAAGCAATTATTAAAAAAGGGGAAACGGAGAAAAATGGTGTTGTTGTATATTCTATCGGCGCAGATCAAAAGGCGACGATTTACAAGATTTATACAAAAATGACCAAGGAACAACGAAAATCTTCCAGCAAATTACCTCCGCCACCGCCACCTGCGGAACCGATGAAAACTAAGGAATAAAATTAAAATATTTTTGCACACCACGCCGTCATATTTACGATAGGAAACATCTCACATCTAGGAATCTGAATTATTACAGAAAAGCCTATTTGTGAGGTCTTTTCCCGAAGAACTCGGGACAAGCATTTTCCTCAAGATGACGACTCCAGGGATAGGGTAACGGCTAGGTTGTCTCTGACTTTGTTCTTAGATCACATCGGGTTAAAACCCTACATTATTAACTCGGCCGTGCCGATGGCACTAATTCAATTTTCTTTCCGTCTTAATTTAGCGCTCCGTCATTGCTCCTTGCTCTTTGCTCATTTATCACTGCGCCAAAGGCGCAATCCTCAAAACCCATAACTCAACCTAAACCCTTGGCTTATTTTCTTATTTCCATCATAAGCAAAACCATAGCTCGCTCTAAAAATAAACCGTTGGAAACCGAAATAAAATTCCTTATAATTTCTTTTTTCAGGTGAGGAAAGATAACCTCCACCAATAAATTCTTCTAACTTAAGTTTTCTTAATAGGGGTATTTTATTGATAAAAAAGCCTGCGAAATTATGTTCTAAATGCGCCTCAAAATATTGCTCTTTGGTGCTAAATTGATAGAAGTCTAAGTATTGAAATTTTCGCAAATCGGGCGGGAAGATGGTCGAGATATTTCCTGCAAAATGCTTATAATCTAAATAATATAAACTGTTGTTGTTTAAAAATTTGCCTGTTCCGACCAAAAACGATGTATATCCCCAAAGGCCGAGCCCAATCCTATCTTGAGAAATCTCCGCCTTCACAAAATCGTAATCTACATCGCTGGAAAGTACATTTTTAAACCCCTTTTTATACGTTAAAGATATTCGTGGATATTTAGAGCGCGTGTAAAATTTCCCATCAGGACGTGTAATGTATTTTTGCCCGATGGTATAGGTTAAGTTGGCCAATGCGCTAAACGATTGATAATGCGGAAACAAGGGAGTTTCTTGAGCTGGAGTAAAAGGATTATTCGACGTAAATTCCAAATTTTTACGGTCTAAAATCGTAAAATCGCTATGATTAACCATCGTTTCATTATTGCTATAATCTGCGCTTAAATATCCCTGTAGGCCATTTGCCAGTTCTCTGCTAGTATATATGTTAGCAAAACGCTTGTAATAAAACTTAGAATAATTTCTTTCGTAAAATAGCCCATTTATAGAGTTGCCCAACAAAGTCATCGAGCCTAAATTATTAAGATCGAAAATTCCATTACCAAACGAACCACCAACGCTTGCGCGTTTTAAAGGGTCGTAAAAATAGTTTCCCGTTAAACTGCCAGTAAGCTTTTGGTTTGCAAACCCATAACGAAATTCGGGCCTAATGCTATAATTTACATTGTTCTCGAAGCTTTTTCCATACGTTACGCCATATTTAACTACAAACCCTTCTACTGTGTTGTAAAAAACCGAACGCAATAATGGATCGAAGCTATACGATTTCTTATCATATCGATCGTTGATGCGGTAGCCATTCCACAGTAATTTCCAAACAGAAAACTTGTTGTTGTCTCTCTCCACAGAATCTAGGTAGACTTTCGACTGCTTTAATCTCGATATGCTGTCTTTTTTAATGTAGTCTTTCTGCTCATCCGTGGTTAGAGGAATAGGCCTATTTGCCCTCCAGTAAGCAGAATCCTTCTTATTCACCAGTTCTGTAATCTTTAGAATTTCTCCACTAAAAAAGTTTTTCGGAAAGTTAGGGTGTAGGTCGTAATTACTGGAAACACCCACATAGTACCCGGCAAACTTAAACCCAAGCACTTTTCCGTTAAATTGAAAATTAATGGTAGTGGGCATATAAACGTCTTTAACTTTTGTAAAAGACTGTTTAATGTTCAATGTATCAATAAAATTAATTCCCGCGCTTTTAGTCAAAAATAAATCTGTATCGTAGATGCGCCAGCTGTCCTCCATAATGTAAATCACTCCGCGAAACGCTGGATCATTTTCTCTGCGAGGAATGACCTGTATTTTATGGATAACCACTCCGTCTTCTGTGGTTTCGCCCAAATATTTATAGTAATAATAAAATAGTGCATTATCTGCCAAAGGCGAAATAAAACCCCTAGAGCTTAGCGTATTTTCCAGCAAATAGTTATTGTAAAAATTAATAACCAGATCAGAAGCCTTATTAAAACTAAAGCCATTGTCTCGCCCAGAAATTCTAGAAGAAATCATTTCTTCATGAATCTGATCGGGCCTTTTAAAATTAAACTTACTTTCAGACTCTGACAGGTAAATAATTCCTTTCCTGTTGCTATCCAGATCAAAAGTTTTTCTAATGTCTGTACCCATAAATTTTTTGGGTGCCCCAACCAACTTCTGTACGCCTTTAATATATACGTTACAACTGTACGCCTTTACTTCTTCTAGGTGCTTTTTCCGTGCCTTTATCGCTTTGCGCATAATGGCATAAGCTGGATCTTCTGCGTTTGCTCTAATGGTTACGTTTGCTAACGTATAACTTTCTGGCGTAAGCGAAACATTTAACGAAACGTCGCCGTCTAAATTCAAAATATTTTCTTGCGGTTTGTAACCAACGGCTTTGTAAACTAAAGTTAATGTTCCTTTATTTAAACGAAGTACATATCGCCCGTCTAAATTTGCAGAGGTGCCGATGGTTGTATTTTTTACATAGACAGAAGCGAACGGTACAGCTTCTCCATTTGTGTCTTTTACCTGGCCGCGTAAGGTAAAATTTTGGGCAAAAGCTGCGGATATGGTAAGCGAAAAAATTACCAATGCATAAATTTTTATCATAAAAAGTTTTCTCGCCTTAAATATCGAAAATTTTATACAACATACGTGTTTGGCGGTGTTAAAGTTTGTTAAGGAAGGAAATAGATATGAGATTTGAGAAGTGAGATATGAGAACTAGACGTCAAAAAACGAGCAAAGAACAAAGAAAACCTCTAAATTGTCTGAAGTAGGATTTACTGGATTGAAAGATACAGAGGATTAAGGTGCAAAGGAAGAGCGCTTTGTCTTTTGCCAAAATACTTAACGCTTAACAACTCAGTCTTAACCTTAACCTCAATCTAAACCTTGACCTCAGCCTTAGCCTTAGCCTCAACCTCAGTCTCAACTTGTCTTTCTGCCATGCTGTCAGCCGATGGCGTTGTTCTTTTTTACATTATTTCAGTATTTTAGCGCAATTATCTGCCAAAAGCCAATTGGCACACACATTGTTTAAATAGCAATATCGAGTAAAAATTTAAAGAGAAAAATTAAAAATACAATGGGAAAAATTATTGGAATAGACTTAGGAACAACAAACTCATGTGTTTCGGTAATGGAGGGCAACGAGCCCGTAGTTATTGCAAATAGTGAGGGTAAGCGTACTACACCGTCTATCGTTGCATTTGCAGAAAACGGTGAGCGCAAGGTTGGAGAGCCTGCTAAACGTCAGGCTATTACAAACCCAACAAAAACGATATACTCCATCAAACGCTTTATGGGCAATAGTTTCGACGAATGCGCTAAAGAGATTGGCCGAGTACCTTACAAAGTGGTTAAAGGCGACAACAACACGCCTCGAGTAGAAATTGGTGATCGTAAATATACGCCACAAGAAATTTCTGCAATGGTTTTGCAGAAAATGAAAAAAACTGCTGAAGACTTTTTAGGCACAGAAGTAACAGAAGCGGTAATTACTGTTCCTGCTTACTTTAACGATGCACAACGCCAAGCAACAAAAGAAGCTGGCGAAATTGCTGGACTTACAGTTAAGCGTATTATCAACGAACCAACTGCAGCAGCATTGGCTTATGGCTTAGATAAGGCGCATAAAGACATGAAAATCGCCGTTTTCGATTGCGGTGGTGGTACTCATGATGTTTCTGTATTAGAACTTGGCGATGGCGTATTCGAGGTAAAATCTACTGATGGTGATACTCACTTAGGTGGAGATGATTTTGACCACGTAATTATCGATTGGTTAACTGCAGAATTTAAAGAAGAAAACGGTATGGACCTTGCAAAAGATCCGATGGCGTTACAGCGTTTAAAAGAAGCAGCAGAAAAGGCTAAAATCGAGTTGTCTAGTACTACCAGTACAGAAATTAACTTACCATATATTACTGCAGATGCTAGCGGCCCAAAACACTTGGTACGTACTTTAAGTCGTGCTAAATTTGAGCAATTGGCAGATAGTTTAATTAAAAGAACTATAGAGCCTTGTAAATCTGCTTTGAAAAATGCCGGTTTAAGCGCAAGCGATATTGATGAAGTAATTTTAGTTGGTGGTTCAACTCGTATTCCTGCAATACAAGAAGCAGTAAAAGCTTTCTTTGGCAAAGAGCCAAGTAAAGGTGTAAACCCAGATGAGGTTGTAGCCATTGGTGCCGCAATTCAAGGTGGTGTTTTAACCGGAGATGTTAAAGATGTATTGTTGTTAGATGTTACGCCACTTAGCTTAGGTATAGAAACCATGGGCGGTGTAATGACTAAATTAGTAGAAAGCAACACCACTATCCCAACAAAAAAATCAGAAACTTTTTCTACCGCAGCAGACAATCAGCCTTCTGTAGAAATTCATATTCTACAAGGTGAGCGCCCTATGGCAAACCAAAACCGTACCATCGGTAGGTTTATTTTAGATGGTATTCCACCATCGCCACGTGGTGTGCCACAAGTAGAAGTTTCTTTTGATTTAGATAGTAACGGTATCCTTCACGTTAGTGCAAAAGATAAAGCTACTGGTAAAGAGCAGAAAATTCGTATCGAGGCTTCATCTAGTTTAACAGAAGAAGAGATTAAAAAGATGAAGGAAGAAGCAGAAGCCAATGCCGATGCAGATAAAACTTTCAAAGAAGAAGCAGATAAAATTAATTCTGCCGATGCATTGATTTTCACTACAGAAAAACAATTGAAAGAGTTTGGTGATAAGTTAGCTGCCGATAAGAAAGAACCAATTGAAGCTGGTTTGAAGAAGTTGAAAGATGCACATGCAGCTCGTAACTTTGCCGATATAGATACTGCGCAGGCAGAACTACAAACATTGTGGAATGCTGCCTCAGAAGAAATGTACAAAGGAGCTGAACAGCCACAAGGCGCGCCAGAACAACCTCAAGGTGGTGGCGAACCAGAAGCTGGCCCAGACAATGTAACCGATGTAGATTTCGAAGAAGTAAAAGAAGACGATAATAAATAAGTCTTTCAGTCAGAAAGTCTGAGGTCTGAAAGTCCGAAGATAATATCTATTAAAGCATTCCGATTAAGTTCGGAATGCTTTTTTTATGTGCATTTTAAAAAAGGATATTGAAAATTATTTGAGCGCTTTAACACGCCTTTCACTATATCTTTTACCCCCGGCCTTCCAAAACCCCAAAGGCGCTTTTGCCCTAGTAGTAAAAGGATGCCGTTTCAGTCGTTGGCGCTAGCATGGTGGCAGTTGCAGGTCGGTTAATCTATCTTTAATTCTAGCGCAATCGTATCGCTTGTGCTCAAAAATCTAATTTACTGGTAAAGGTGAGCATTAACAATTTTTAGTGTAAGCTATCGCCAAAAAAAAGGCTTCCCAAAAAGCAAATAGGTTTGGAATACAAATCCAAACCTATTCGAAAAACACTTTATGTTATCTCTAAAATCCTTTAAAAGCGATTTAGCTCCAGAGTTTTGTAGGGTATGTGCCATTGCTAACCAAATTGGTTATACTTTCTTGCACAAATGGCTTATCTTCTTTGTACGTTACACCAAACCACTGGCTACCGGTCGGCACCACTTTAAAACTTGCCTGATTATTCTTCACTAAGTTTTCGCCAATAAGTGGAATAAAAAATTCTGCCTTTGGTTTTTCTTTGTTGGCAAGAGCAAATTCTTTAAACAATGTTTCGGTAATGCTAAATACAGCTGGTGTAAATCCCCAAAAATTCATAGAAACTGGCGTATCAAAGCTCAACGGATATTCTTTTCCATCTTCTTCGTACACAATTGCTCCGTCCTTTTTATATACTTGCGTACGTTCTACAATTTCCTTTAAATTACCGGCATCATCAACTTTACAAACTCCCCGAGATACAGATCCAAAATCAGATAATGTTTTTCCAATTTCATATCCAATGATAGAAAAATGGCTATCGGTTGCCTCTTTATCTAAGAAATGAACCATTTTTTCGAAGGCATCAAATCCGTAATAATCATCTGCGTTAATTACACAAAATGGCTCTTTAACCACTTTTCTGGCTGCTAGAATAGCATGTGCTGTGCCCCATGGTTTTTCTCTGTAAATTTCTTCCTCAATGCCAAACTGCTTCAAATCGAAATTCTGAAACACGTAATCGGTTTCTATTCTACCTTTTAGCTTTGGCTCGAAAATCGCTTTAAAATTGTCTAGAAATTCTTCCTTAATGATAAAAACAACTTTGCCAAAGCCGGCCTTAATTGCATCATAAATAGAATAATCGATAATGGTTTCGCCATTTGGGCCAAATCCATCAATTTGCTTCATACTTCCGTAACGGCTTGCCATTCCGGCTGCCAATATTAATAACGTTGGTTTCATAGACTGCTAAAATAATAATTTTACTTATAACCTGTTGAATTAATTTGTTTTAAAAGCCAAATAGGCCTCCGCTTTTACCCCGGGGCTTCTTGCCAGTTAACATACCAAAAATACCTCTCACTATTTCTCTTCCTATTTGTCTGGTAATGGTGGCGCCCATTACTTCTTCTACCAAACTTTTCTCTCCGGGTTTTGGCTTGCTAGCGGTTTTTGCCTCTTTTTGCTCTAGTGCCTCCTGCTGTGCTTTTTCTGCCTCGGCAGCTTGATCATTTACCCGCTTTGTTAAAATATCATAAGCACTTTCTGGATCTATCGCATCTTTATATTTTCCATACATCGCACTACCTTCTACAAGTTTATCAAAATCTGCAGTAGTTAATGGCCCCATAGTAGATCTAGGCGCGGTAAGCATAGTTGCAGCAACCTGTGTTGGGATACCTTTCTCGTTCAACACCGTTATAAGTGCCTGCCCGGTACCCAAACTAGTTAGCATTTTGTCTATCTCATAAAAATTAGACTTTGGGTAGGTATTTGCCGTTTTCTTCAGCGCGTCTACATCGTTCGGGGTAAAAGCTCTAAGTGCATGCTGAACCCTATTACCCAACTGCGCAAGTACACTTTCTGGCACATCTGTAGGCGATTGCGTACAGAAGAAAACACCAATTCCTTTAGATCTTATCAATCTGATAATCGTTTCTATCTGTTCTAAAAATGCTTTTGAAGAATCTTTAAATAACAGGTGTGCTTCATCAAAGAAGAAAACCAGTTTCGGCTTATCTAAATCGCCAACTTCTGGCTCTCTGCTAAATATTTCTGCCAGCAAGCTTAACAAAAAGGTAGAATATAACACCGGTTGATTTTGTACATCGGCAATGTTTAGTAAACTTATTGTCCCTTTTCCATCTACGCGGTCGAAAAGATCTTCTATATCAAAAGATTTCTCGCCAAACATATTTGCCAATCCTTGTTGCTCTACGGCAATTATTTTTCTTAAAATTGTTCCAGAAGTTGAGGTTGAAATGGTGCCATAGTTACTTTTTATCTCTGCTGCGCCCGCATCTTCTGATAAGTAAGAAACAAGTTTTTTTAAATCGTTAAGATCTATGATGGGCATTTTATTGTCATCGGCATATTTAAAAATAACCGCCATTACACCTGCTTGGGTATCATTTAAATCTAACACTTTAGATAACAGGGTTGGGCCAAACTCCAATACCGTCGCTCGCATTTGCGCGCCAACTTTGCCAGATAAGGAGTAGATTTCTACCGGGAAACCAGTTGGAACAAATGGTTTGTTAAGTTGCTTGCTTCTGTCTTCTATTTTTGGGTTAGCTGCTCCAGCTTCGTTCAAACCAGATAAATCCCCTTTAACGTCTAACATAAAAACGGGCACTCCAGCATCAGAAAGCTGTTCGGCAAACAATTGTAGCGTTCTTGTTTTTCCCGTTCCCGTTGCTCCGGCCACCAAACCGTGCCGAGTCATCATTTTTAAAGAAAGGTTTACTTCTGCTTCGCTGTAAACCGTTCCATCTAAAATGCCAGCACCTAAGTAAATAGATGATCCGGAGGGAGAGTAGGAGGCTTTGATCTCTTCTATAAAACTTGCCGATTTGTCGCTCATTTCTGTAAATTTTATGCCCAATTTAACAAACTATACTCAAAAACATCCTGTTAGATATGAAAAAATTAATCTGTCGGACTTTCTAGTTGTTTGTAGTAATTAAGTTCGTTTTCTAACCTGATCACTTTGCTTTGCACGTCTTCTAATTGGTTTAGCAAATGCGCAACGGCATGCAGTCCTTCTAAATTAATATCTAAATCTTTAGAAAGGTGTTGAAAACGAGTAAGTTTAGACAACTCTTCTAAATCTAAAAATGCAATTTTTTGAACCACGGTAGTTGTAATCAATCCAAAATCTGCAAGTGCGTGCACAAAATTGATTTCTATCTTTTCATACAAACAAATATCGGCTATGGCGATGAGCTTATTTTCCATAATACTTAAAGTTTAGCTAGTTTTTCAAATAATTCCTTTTGGTCATCACTTAGCGATGTCGGCAATTGTACCTTCCACTTAATATAAAAATCGCCAAATTGTCCCTCTTTCTTATACACCGGAAAACCCTTCTCTTTTAGTCTGAGCGTACTATCAGGCTGTGTTCCTGCTACAATCTTAAGTTTAACCTTTCCGTTTAGTGTTTCCACAATCTTCTCGCCACCCAACACCGCTGTATATAAATCTATCTGTTCTTCTACGTAAATATCTTTGCCCTTGCGCTTAAATTTTGCGTCGTTAGCCAACACAAAAGTGATGTATAAATCTCCTGCAGGACCATTATTTGTTCCCGGTGCTCCATAACCTGGCAGTTTAATCTTCTGTAGGTTTTCTACCCCTGCCGGGATGGAAATGCGTACTTGCTTTCCGTTAACGGTGAGGGTTTGTTTGTGCGTTTTATAGGCATCCAACAAATTCAACTTAAGCTCTGCGGAATAATCTTGTCCTTTAAATGCAGTTTGCCTGCCCCTACCTTGCTGCCCTCCAAACATAGATGAAAAGAAATCGGAAAAATCCTCTCCCCCGCTAAACCCACCGCTATTATTTGCGTAACCTTGTTGGCCAGCGTATTGTTGTTGTTGGCTTCTTTGCCTTTGCTGCTGCGCTTCCATCTGGTCCGCATGCTGCCAATCTTTTCCGTACTTATCGTACTTTTTGCGCTTTTCGGGATCGCTTAACACTTCGTTGGCCTCGTTAATTTCTTTGAATTTCTTTTCGGCCTCCGCATTTTCGGGATTTATATCTGGGTGGTGCTTTCGAGCAAGCTTTCTATATCCCTTTTTCACATCGGTAGCGGTAGCATCCTTGTTTAATCCAAGTACCTTATAATAATCTACGTAATCCATATTTTACTTCAAAAAATAGTAGTTGTGTTCAAATTTATCTAATTTGGCTTAGATTTAGGAACCTCTAAAGTTAACTAACTAATATCACATCGATATGTTTTCTTAAGGGAGAAAAAAATAGATTTGAAATTCTGTACTTTTTAAAAAACGAAAAACAATGCTGACCAAAAAAATTTCTCTCATTGTAGTATGCTCCGTTCTGGCTTTTGGCCTAAAGGCTCAAACAAAACTAAATGTAGTTGTTGCTGGATTAAACCACGACCACATTTATGGCATAATGAACAGCTACAAACATGGCGACCTTAACATTTTAGCCATTGCCGAGCCAAACCCCCAGTTGGTAGAGAAGTACAAAAAAATGTACAACATACCTGCAAATATATTTTACAGCAACCTTGCAGATGCTCTAAAAGACAAAAAACCAGATGTTGTTTTGGCTTATAATGCCATAAGCGATCATATAAATGTGGTAGAAACCGCGGCACCACTCGGCCTGTCTGTTATGGTAGAAAAGCCCCTTTGCCTAAACAACAAAGAGGCAGACCGGATTGCTTTTTTAGCAAAAAAATACCATATTAAAGTACTCACTAATTATGAAACCACTTGGTATCCAAGTAATCAAGAGGCTTATTTAGACATAAAAAAAGAAGATAAAATTGGTTCGATTGTAAAAATGGTGGCGCATGACGGGCATCAGGGGCCGAAAGAAATTGGCGTAAGCAAAGAATTTTTAAGCTGGTTAACCGACCCAGCAAAAAATGGCGCCGGTGCATTGGTAGATTTTGGCTGCTACGGCGCCAATTTAATGACCTGGATGATGGACGGCAAAATGCCGATTTCTGTAATGGCGGTTACGCACCAAATTAAGCCAAACGTTTATCCTAAGGTAGATGATGATGCAACCATTTTGTTGGAATACCCAAATGCGACAGGAATTATAGAAGCTTCTTGGAACTGGCCTTTCAGTATAAAAGATTTCGAGGTTTTTGGAAAAAGCGGCTATTTGCAAACCGTTAACAACAACACCATGCGTTTTCGAAAAGACGGCATGAACGGTTACGATATTTATAGAGCGAAAGAATTAGACGCCTCTAAAGCTAATTATCTGGGATATTTAACATCGGTTTTAAAAGAAACCGCAGCGCCAAAAAACGATTTGTCCTCGCTGGCGAATAACATTATAGTTGTAAAAATTTTAAGCGCCGCAAAAGAATCTGCCAAGACTGGGAAGAAGGTTTATTTGAAATAGGTGTTTACTTACGAGTTTAGCTTCACTAATTACGATTGGCTTTAGCGCAAGCATCTGC
Organism: Pedobacter sp. UYP30; assembly: GCF_040547165.1. Taxonomy (NCBI): domain Bacteria; kingdom Pseudomonadati; phylum Bacteroidota; class Sphingobacteriia; order Sphingobacteriales; family Sphingobacteriaceae; genus Pedobacter; species Pedobacter sp. UYP30. The sequence goes on from NZ_JBEPPD010000008.1 coordinate 20,483, forward strand.
GGGTTAGAAAAATTACAACCCTTAATAAACGTTTATTGCAACAAGCGAACGCTTGCGCCAGATTGTGAGCATCTATGCCGCTGAATACCAACAATCTTTAATTTGCAAAAACTAAGCAAACCGCCGCGCCCAATTCTATTCTTTTGCCTGTGTTTGATAATTTCCCGGTAGCTTTACTTCGCTTAAACACAACAATTTCTTTGGTGTATTGATGTGCAACCAAGAGATACTTGCCCGTTGGATCAATTACAAAACTGCGTGGCCCTTTGCCCAAGCTAGGAACAGTCTCCACAAGTTTTAAGGTTCCGTTTTCGGCGACAGAAAACACTGAAATGGTATTTGCATCGCCACGGTTACTTTCGTACAAAAATTTACCATCAGCAGAAAGCAGAATCTCGGCACCATCAATCGCTCCGCTAAAACCTTCGGCTACAGTTTCCACGTGTTCTACTTCTTTAAATTTTCCATCGGCGAAGGCCAAAACCGCAATTCTCCCATTAAACTCATGTACCAAATAAGCAAACTTTCCATCCTTGCCAAAAACAATATGCCTTGGGCCAGTACCTGGGGTGGTTTTATAAACAGCGTACGGTGTAAGAATTTCTTTTTTTGCCTCCGGGTGATATTTGTAAGTGTACACCTTGTCCTCACCCAAATCATCTACGATAAAATACTTTTTATCAGGCGAAAAAATCCCCATGTGAACATGCGCACTTTTTTGTCTCCCTTTAGGATCTGAGCCACTACCTGTGTGCTGAATAACCTGAATTTCGTCTGTAATACTTCCATCGGCCATACGATTAAAAACCGCCAAGCTGCCACTAGAATAGTTGGCAACAAACACATGTTTTGCATTTACGGTAATGTAACATGGATCAGTTCCTGCACTTGCTACCTTATTTATGAATTCAAGTTTCTGCGTCTTCTTGTTATACTTAAAAGCACTAACTGTACTAGTTTTACCGCTTTCATTTACGGCATACACAAATCTTCCATCAGGCGCAAGCGCTAAAAAGCTTGGATTTAAAGCATCTAACTCTTGTACTTGAGTTGCTTTTGCATTAGCCGTGTTAAAGCCATAGCTGTAAATTCCTTTGGCCATTCCGGTATTGGTGTACGTACCTATAAGCAGATTTTCGGTAAGTTTTTGGGCAAAGCTCATTTTAAAAAGAGATAACAGTATAAGCGTGCAAAGAAATGGTTTCATTTTTGTAGTTTTAACAAAGGTGCTTAAAAATTGTTTATAGCTCACGTTAAGTGATGAATTTTCTGTAGATAAGGCATTCATCAAAGGAGGAAATTCTACAGTCGCTATTTAACACTATCTTTATAAAGCAATTGCAAATTCGAATAAAATTTTTAACCAATTATTATTCCTGGCATTGATGTTAAATATTTTCAGAATAAAATGCCTGTAGAAAAAAGAAAACCTGCGCCAAGAGCTGCATCGTGGCGACATATTAACAGCTAAACAAAAAGGCTGCAAAAAGCCACATTGTGGCGATATATTAATAGAATTAATTAAAAATTTAGATTGAGCTCCGTGGGAGCGACATATTAATTAATAATTTATGGCAAATACGTACACACAATTATATTTTCACATTGTTTTTGCCGTGAAAGGCCGAAAAAACCATATTTCGATAAAATGGAAAGATGAATTGTACAAATACATTACCGGGATTGTGTCTAACAAAAAACAAAAATTATTAATTATCAATGGTATGCCTAATCATATTCACTTATTAATAGGCACAAAACCTAATTGCAATTTATCCGATTTAGTTCGCGATATTAAAGCAAATTCTTCAAAATGGATAAACGAAAAAAAATTAATCCCGGGAAAATTTGAGTGGCAAACAGGCTTTGGTGCATTTACTGTAAGTCAATCACAATTACCGAAAATTATCGAGTACATAAAAAAGCAAGAAGAACACCACCTTACAAAAACATTTAAAGAAGAATATATAGAATTTCTTAACGCCTATCAAATTGATTTTAAACCAGAATATATTTTTAAAGACGAATAATGCCGCTCCTACGGAGCTAAAAACGGACATCGTTACAGCCTATTAATATATTACTCCTACGGAGCTGTTAGCGCCATCCCCATTAAGCTATTAATATTTCGCTCCTAAGGAGCGAAATATTATCAAAAAAAAAGCAGCTTTAAAAAGCTGCTTCCATTGTTATTTTATCAAATGCTTTATTTGAACGAGTTCATGATCTTCCAAATACCTCCATCGCCCGCGCGGAAGGTCTTTTTTGGTTAGGTTTCCATAAACTACACGATCCAATTTATCTACATTGTAACCCAAATGCTCAAAAATTCTACGTACAATTCTATTTTTTCCGCTGTGGATCTGAATGCCAATTTCTTTCTTAGTGCCGCCGGCAACATAAGAAATGGCATCGGGCTTAATTAACCCATCTTCTAATTCTAATCCAAAAGCGATTTTATTTAAATCGCCCTGAGATAAAGATCTATCCAATTCTACATTGTACATTTTACTAATGCCGTTCTTGGGATGAGAAAGTTTATCCGCCAAATCGCCGTCATTGGTCATCAATAGTAAACCCGTAGTATTTCTATCTAACCTACCAACGGGATAAACGCGCTCGTTTGTGGCCTTATCTATCAGCTGCATCACGGTTTTTCGCTCTTGGGGATCATCAGTAGTGGTAATGTAATCTTTAGGCTTGTTCAGCAAGATGTACACTTTTTTCTCTCTTTTCAAAAGCTCGCCATTGTATCTAACGGCATCTTTTGCCGGATCAACTTTATGCCCGAGTTCTGTAATTACCTCGCCGTTAACGCTAACAACCCCGGCAGAAATAAACTCATCGGCCCTACGGCGAGAACAAATACCAGCATTGGCTATGTATCTGTTAAGTCTAATTAATCCCTTGTCTGCATTGGTTTTGCGAGCAGGCGCTAGAACGGTGCTAGATGCGCGCTTCTTTTCGAAAGGCTTGTTTTCTTCTCGTTGTCTAAACGGACGGCTGTCATTTCCTTCTTTGTTTCTCGGCGCTACATCTCTAGAACTACCTGCGCTTGGCTTAAAGTCGTCCCATTCCTTTTTAGTGTATTTAGGCTTGTAATCTCCTTCTGCGCCTTTCTCATAGGGTCTAGCTTTAAAAGCCTGGCCTTCATCTTTCTTAAATCCCTTTCCTCTCTCCTCTCTCGCAAAAGGCTTATCGCCGAAACCTCTATCTCTCGATTTTTTTGGGTCAAATTCCTTTTTCCCAGAAAATTTCCCTGAATCTCGAGGCTTAAATTCTCTTTTTTGAAATCCTTCTCCGCGTTCATCTTTGCCAGAGGGTTTGTCTCCAAAACTTCTGTCTCTGGCTGTCTTCGAACCAAATTCCTTCTTACCTGCGTATTTTCCCGAATCTCGTGGTTTAAATTCTCGCTTCTGATATCCTTCGCCACGTTCTCCGCTAGGCTTTGCACGAAAAGTTTTCTCTTCTCTATCTCGCCCGAAAGTTCGTTTGTCGTCTCCTTCTGGGCTACGTTTCTTAAAATCAGAACGTTTTTCAGAACCATTATCTTTATCTCCGCTTTTTGTACTACGCGCTCTTGGTGCATTTCTATCGCCAGGTTTGCGACTCCCAGAGCTGGACTTGTCATCCCGACTGTTCCTATTGTTTTTATTTACCATTACTTTTGTTTATCCGCAAAAAATACGGATCGCAAAATTACGCAAATTTGCCCGCTTTACAAATTAGTAATAAGACTTTTAACAATCCGCAGATTCAACTCGTCAATACGACTTTCTTGCCCAATTTAGCCTCATTTTCATCGAAGCAACGTGCAACCAATACGGCAATCCATCTTGGATAACTGCGAGAAAAATTCTAATTTTTATCAATGATCCAATTCGCCACATCATCTACCAGATTTACAGATACGCTTGCTGGAATGTTGTATTGAGCTGCTGTCCCTTTTTCTGATTGCTTGCTAAGTAAGTGGTTTAGCTCCGGATAGAATTTTAAGGTTACATTTCTCCGCTTGCCCAAACTCTTCTCCCACAAATCAAAATCAGTTTTGCTAACCTGAAAATCATTGCCACCCTGAACAATTAATATCCTAGTTTTCGACAGTTTCTTAGCCGTTTCTACCTGATTGTAATTGTTGAGGTCTACCCAATAAGATGCTGGTAAACCAACAAGAATAGAATCTGCCTTCATGTTTCCAAGCTTAGTAATGTTTCCTTTTTCTACCTCTTTTAAAATCTGTTCAAAACGGGTCTTGCCCGCAGCTGTGGTGTCTTTAGAAATCGAAAATTGATACTTACTCTGTTCAACTATCAAATCTGTCAATTTTCTCGCGGGCGCAGCAGCCAAAATGATGCCGCCTAGATTTGGCGAAAGCATGGCGATTCTTGGTGCGAGCATGCCACCTAAACTATGTCCGAAAACATAAACTCCATTTTTCTTTGCTCCTTCTACCTTTGTTGCTACATCAATGGCCGCAATTGCATCTTTCGTGGTTTCTTCGTTAACTGTAAAAGCCCCAACAAATTCATTTGGATAAATTAATGTGCGCTTAACATATCTTAACGAAGCGATACCTTTAGAGGCCAAGCCAGCGGCTAAATCTTTAAACGGCTTATTCGGGCCAAAAGTTTCATCCATATCATTTGGGCCAGATCCGTGTACAAAAACCACGATTGGGAAGCTTTTTATATTTTTTGGAACGGTTAATACGGCGGCCAACTGATTGTTGCCGGCACCAATGTAAAGCGGTTTTTCTATATAAAGCGCGGTGTCGGCATAACTTGGCAATGTGTATGTTTGTTCCACACGTTTTGGAGCTATAAAAATACCCACAATTTTTTGAGCACTGTCAAACCCGAGCAGAAAATTTTGATCTATATTTTTAAATTTCCCTTCTACTGTAACGGCATAAAATTTACCTTGCGCCTTGCTTTCAATAGCCTCTAAACTTTCTACCGCGCCACATTTCCCTATAATGTTTCCCCAAAGCTCTTGCAGGTTTTTTTCTGGCAGCTTGGTTTTTAGGGTGTCATCAAAAAAAGCATAGGCATCGTGAAATTTTTCCTCTTGCATGAGTTGAAAAAAATCATTTGCATTTTTAAAAAGGCTTAATACATTTTGAGAAAAGGCCGAGGAAGAAAAGAATACGGCAATGGCAAGCAAATAAATTCGTCTCATATTAATTGATATGTTGGGCGTAATTTACCTGATAATTTACACTTTTACGCAAAAAACATCTGCAAACGTAGATTTTAGCCCGTTGTATTTTTTTTTATTTTTTTAAAACATTTTAAAGAATAGAACGTTTAGTTACTGAGAGCGTTAATTTAGATTGCGGGGAAGTTGCTTAGGCAGCCTCCCCGTTTTTATTAACTTTTTATTTCTCAAAAACTTCAACAGAGTTCTCCTTCGCCATAATTATTTTTTGCGTTAAGCCAATAAATAATCCTTGTGCAAAAACACCTACAATCTGGTTTAAGCGCATAGAGAGGTTTTCTGGCTTTTTAATCAAACCAAAATCAGTATCTAAAATAACATTCCCGTTATCCGTTTTATAAATTTCTCCGTCTGCTTTCCTCAACACACACTTTCCGCCCAACTTCTCTATTTCCTCAAATGCGTATTGATAAGCCAATGGAACTATTTCTATGGGCAAGGTAAAAGCTCCTAAAGCTGCTACTAGCTTAGAAGAGTCTGCAATAATAATACTATTTTTAGTTAATGATGCCACTATCTTTTCTCTAAATAGTGCGCCGCCGCCACCTTTAATTAAATCTAAATTTTTGGTAAATTCGTCTGCGCCATCTATGCTTATGTCTAAATAACCCACCTTACTAAGATCCATCACTTCTATGCCAAAACTAGCTGCTAGTTGGGCGGTTTTAATAGAAGTTGCGACAGTTTTAATGTTCAGCCCAGATTTAACTTTCTGTCCAATTGCTTCAATGGCATATTTGGCTGTGCTTCCGGTGCCGAGACCCACCAAGTCTCCATTTTTAACAAATTCTACTGCCGCCAAAGCCGCAGCTTTTTTTTCAATTTCAGATGGAGATAACTGCTCGTTTTTCATTATTGATTGTTTTTAAAAATTTGCCCGTAGGTAATGTCAACTTCCTTAAAACTTTGTCTTTACAGACAAGCCAAATGTACGGGGATTGCCTAAATGTGCTGCGCCAAAATCGTATGCGTAATCTATATAGGTTTTATTGTCTAGGTTTCTTCCCCAGAAATAAATTTCGTAATTTTTATTAGAAACCCCAATCTTTGCGTTTAACAAACTGTAGCCTTTTTGTTCTATTCTATTGGCAAGATCGTAAAATTGGTTACCAATGTAAAACCATTCGCCCCTGGCAAGTAAGCTTAAATTAGACGATTTCTTTATCTGATAGCTGTATTGCACAGCGGTAGAGGAAGTGACACTCGGCGTGTAAACTTGTCTGTTTCCATTGTAATTTACCTCTTTACCATCTACCGGCAAACTTAGGGTTTTATAAACAGCATCTGCGTAACCTAAATTGTATGCCACATCCAAACCTTTTACTGGTTTTGCAGCAAGTTCCATCTCCACGCCCTCGCTATGCAACTTTCCTGCATTTTTTGTAACAGTTACCGCATCTGGTAAAATTAAAACAGGCACCTGTGCATCGGTTAAATTGATGTAGAAATAAGATAAATTTAACCTTAATTTTTGATCTAGAAACTCATTTTTTATACCAATCTCATAGTTATCGCTATATTCTGGCTTATAGGCTACAAGTGGCAATACCGATGGGTCTGAACCGAGTTGGGTAATTCCGCCCGCCCTAAAACCTCTGCTGTAGCTTGCATATAGGTTACTCTGTTCGGCTATTTTGTATGCTAAAGAAAACTTTGGAGAAAATGCTTTAAAAGTAGCTTTCCCCGCGGTATCTTTCTGGGTAATTACGGCATCGGCGCCATCCATTACAAACTCTCCTTGCACGTTTAGTTTCTTATGTTCGTAATCATAACGCAAGCCAAGAGTAGCTAAAAGTTTAGGCGTAATAGAATAACTTAATTGGCCGAAAGCGGCTAAACCGTACCCTTTACCTGTATTGGTGTTTACGGTGGTAAAATTTGGAAATGGCGCACCAAGTAATCCCCCATCTGCGCCAAAATGCGTTCCTTGTTTAACTGGGTTGGTTTGATAAAATCCATAAAGCCCGCCTAGCCACTTTAGTTTGCTAAAGGTAGCTGGCGAACTGAATTTAAACTCTTGTGTATACACCTGCACCTTATTCCAGTCTTTACCATAATTGTTGATGATAGAAACTCCATCTATCGGAGAAAAATCGCCGTCGATTGGCTGGGTATAATACCTGTAATTGTTTTGATATGCGGTTTGAGAGCTAACACTTATTTTATCTCCATAGTAATTGGCAGATAGAGAAGCGTTAAACAAGTTATCAACCATCTCGGTTATGGCATTCTGATTTACCTCGAAAGGATGTTTTAAAGCCTCTTCTACACTTCCGGTAAGCGGAAAAGTACCGTTATTTCTATTCTCGTTGTGCTTAACATTTAAGGTAAGCGAGAATTTATCAGTAGGTATATATTTTAAATAATAGTTCCCTAAAAAACCGTGCAACTTATCGAACTTAGCATTGTTAAAAGTGTTGGTATAGAAACCATCTTGCTTGCTATACAATCCGGCAGCGCCAAAATACAGATGATTTTGAACCAGTGGCAGCCTGATGCCAGCACTATAACGCTGTTGGCCAAATTTTCCAAAGTCGGCACCCAGAAAACCGCTAACAGTATTGGTTGGTTTTTTGGTAATGATGTTGATTACGCCACCCATGGCATTTCGCCCATAAAGCGTGCCTTGTGGTCCACGTAGCACCTCTATGCTTTCAACATCAAACAGAGATGCAATGTAGGTATCTAATCCAAATTGATTTACTCCATCTATATAAGTAGCCACTGCCTGATCGTAAGATGTGGTTCCGATGCCTCTAATAGATGTTATGTTTCTCCCATCACCTGGATTGCTGCTGTACAAATTTGGCACAATACCAGCCAAATCTCGGGTATTCTGGATGCGATAATCTTCTACTTTTTGTGCAGATAAAGAAGTAACGCTTGCAGGCAACTCTTGTAATTTTTGCTCGCTTTTTTCTGAACTGACCACTATATCATCTAGCGCTAAACTTGATGAGGTTAAGGTAATTACATAATAAGTATCGCTTTGAAGGTCTAACTTTAATACTTTATCGGCATAGCCCACCGCAGAAAATTTTAGACTTAGCTTTCGCGATGGGAGATTAGAAAGGGTAAAATTCCCATCGGCATCTGTTTTTGTTACAATAGATGTATTTATTACTTGTACAAGTACGTTTGGCAGATGCTGCTTTGAATAGTTTAGCACACCACCTTCAAATTTTATGTTCTGTTGTGCGCTTGCCGCAGCGCTAATAATTAATAAGGCTAAAAATAAAAAATTTTTCATTAGAGATTCAAACGCTTTAAAAAACAACGGTTGGCGTTAGTGCCAACCGTTGTGAAATAAATTAGGGTGCAAATTAAACTTTTAAATGCAAACGAAGTATTATTTAAGAGAGTTTATCCAAGCAGCTATTTTAAGTGCATCTGCTTTGGCAACCTGTGGCATTGGTGGCATCTCCGTAGAATAACCAGGCCAATTTTTTGGCTCAGGGTTATGAATCAGTTTCAAAATTCGCTCGTTAGAATAATTACGCTTTGCAACCTCTGAGAAGGCTGGGCCAATTTGTCTTTTAGTTGGGTTATGGCAAGCCAAACAGGTGTTTTTGGTTAGCAAGCCTTCTACTTCTTTGTAAGTTGGTGCTTTTGCAACCATTTGCTTAGCACCGTTAAGAGCGTTGGGAGCGTTAGGATTATCGGCATTAGCTTTCTCAGGCGCTGTCTTAACAGCTGTAGGTAAAGGCTTTCCGGTTGTACTGACTGACGAGTTCTTAGTACTTACCCCTTTCATAGAAAGTTTTGCGCCGTCGGGTATAGCGTTTAAAGTGTAAAAAGCTACCGGATGTATTAAAGAATAAAAATTTTCTTTACTTCTAATCCCATCTAAAGTTAAAGTATGAACATAATATGGGCGTAAACCCTGAACAATTAATCTAGCTTTCAAGCCATCAGGCGACAATTTAACACCGCTAATTTTTAACGTTTCTTGGTTAACTGGCGGAGAACCATATACTGGTTGATATTTATAAGTAAAGCTCTCTACCGAATAAGAAGCCAAATCTTCTGCAGATTTAGGATCTACAGGTTTTGTAAACTCAACCTCAAATCCATCGGGCATTGCTCTAACGGCCTTCATCTCAAATGGAATTTTGTCGTTATAAGTAACGCGTTCTAAGCCCTCGTTTGCATCGCCGGCAGAACCCCAACCTCTGTTGGTCTCTCCTACAAACAACGAACCATCTTGTGCCCACGCCAACCTTAACACACCAGAACGGAAACCTTTTCTAAACAAAAATGCTGCTCCCTGTTCTTGGCCTTTTACTGTTTCTAAAAACACGCGAGAAATGATGCTCATTCCCTGATCACCTATTAAAACCTGACCTGCAAAAGGGCCGAAAGTTCCTTCAGGAATTTTTACAGCTTCTGAAGTGGAAATTCCCAAAATACCATGTGGTAAAATAACCTCCGGCAATTTTAATGAAGGAAATGTTTTTTGCTGTTCGTGAAGCGTAGTAAATTTCTCATTTACCCGATTTTCGGGTTTGATCTGGCGCCCTTTGGCATCTTTTACACGCCTTTCGTCCATGTGGGTGTAGAAAAAAGTAGAATCCAATTTTACTGGAGAATCTGGTCTATCTGCCCAACGGAGACTTGCTGGGTGTCCCATAAAATCGCCTTTATTTACTTTCCATAAACCACCGGAACCAACCCAGTCGCCTTGGTTTTCTGTATAATAAAATTGGCCATCTAATAAACTTATCCCCGCAGGAGAACGAAAACCAGCTGCATAAGGCATCATTTTTCCATCTTCGGTAATGTTCATTGCCCAGCCACGCATCGGCACACGACTTTCTGCGCGCCACCATTCTTCATCGCCGAAGGCAACGTTTGCGGTAACCATAAATGTACCATCGGGCATTATTTTTGGCCCGAAGCTATACTCATGATAATGCCCACTAAGCGGCCAAGCATAAATAGTTTCATACACATCGGCTTTGCCGTCCATGTTCTTGTCTATTAATTTGGTTAATTCGCCACGTTGCGCAACGTAGATAGCTCCATCTTTATAGGCTAAACCTAAAATTTCATGTAAACCCGATGCAAATTTTCTAAAATAAGGCCTTGTTCCTGTTGGGTTTTCTACAATATAAACCTCGCCTCGGCGTGTAGATATTCCCAAATCGCCATTTGGCAAAGTGGCTAATCCGCCAACCTCTAAAATAACTCCCTCGGGTACTCTAACTTTATTTATTTTAAAGAAGTCTTCTTCTTTTGGTGTTTCTTGCGAAAAGCTTGCGCCAGCCGTTATTAGACTTAGTGCCAATGCAACAATTGCGCTTTTTCTGTTTAAAAATTTCATGTTGTATTTGCTTAAAATAGGATTGAATAATTTAATTTGCTGCCAATTGGCATAATCAATTGCTTCATCCCGTTGTTATCCCGAATAATTGGTTTGCCATCTGCCTCATTAATTTTAATGTAGTAAGACTTATCGTTTAGCACATACAACCCCTTTTCTATTTCTTGAATGTCTGTTGCATTTGCCAAAAGCAGATATAGGTCTTTTGTTGATTTATCGGTAGAAATCTCTCTGTTTAAACCGTGGCCATCAGGCATAGCTTTAATGGCATCGTTAATTTTCGTTCCGTAAGTAATGTATTTAAACTCTGGTCTATCTTCTGCATCCATTACGTAACCTTTGGGTCTATAGCCAGAACCAACGGTATCAGTTGGCCAACTATCTTTACTGCCCTTTAACATAGCAACAGATGGAATAAGTTTTTTTGTAAAATAAGTAACATTGCCTTGTGGTTTCGATGTTCCGTTTCCACGACCATCCCACATTGCAGTGGTCTCTAAGAAATGCCCGTGCCAAGCTTTCATAAGCATGCCTTTATCTAAATCGTAACTGAAACTTACTTGCTCTGGGCCACCAACCGAAATGCCATGCGGTGCTAGCACATTGTTTTCTAAAGGAACAAAACTACGAAGGTTTACATTGCTGTTCGCCTCTACATAAATTGGATCTGCACCGCCACGTTGTTCTTTTACTGCATAATCTTGAAACGGCTTTATACTGATGTTTCTAAATGCAACCGATCCATGATCTCCTTGTAGACGCAAAGATGCCTTGGCCACCTCTTTACCTGCATTGCCTCTGGTTGGGCCAACTAATTCGATATTTTCGTGGATAAGGACGCCGTTGAGTTCAACCTGTAAAATTTTTGCATTTGCTGTCTTGCTGCCAGAAGCATCAAAAGTTGGCGCCTGAAAAACGATTTTTATATGTTGCCAAAGCCCTGGTGCCTTACTTACATTTTGTCGAGGAGCAAAGCCACCAACCACTTCATCGCCTTTTGGTCTAGATGCATCCCAACGGCCATAAATACCACCATTGTTAGCAGAAGTTGGATTTCTAAGTCCCCAAGAATCTTCTAACTGAACTTCATAATTTCCTTGCAGATAAATTCCAGAGTTGCCTCCTTTTGCCATAAGGTAATCTAATTCCAAAACAGCATTTCCAAATTGTTCGTTCGTAAACAAATCAGCACCGTGATTTTTTTCGCTAGAAGAACAGAGCAAAATGCCCGTTCCTTTGGTGCTTTCTATAGCATCGTTCTTTGATAAGTCTGTGGTTACGCCTCCAACAATAGACCAGTTTTTTCCTGCGTTTTTAAAAGCTGACAGATCATCCAGACTAATTGTTTGGGTTTGTGCAAAACCGAAGTTTGCCAAGAGTGCAAGGGGTAAAGCCATCGCAAACGCTCGAAATTTAAAAATTTTCATAGTTAATATCTGATTAGGTACCTAAGCTTAATAAAGTGAAATTAAACTTAAAGAACAGGCTTGGCGGCGCAATTGCCTCCAAGCCCGTTTAAATTTTATTTATCTGTTGACAAAGAGTAAGGAAAATCTGCAGGGTTAGAGCCGCGTTGCTTATTAGGCGTAGCGCTCATATCGAAATCTAAAACTGCACCTTTCTGCAAAGCCGAATGACTTAACCAGTTTTTAGAGTAAGGTTTGCCATCCATCTTCAATGAGTTTACATAAAGATTTTTAGCGCTGTTTTTCGGCGCGTTTATTACAACCTTCTTACCATTTTCTAAGCTAATGGTAATTTTTCTAAATAACGGCGCTCCCAATACGTACTGATCTGTTGCTGGAGTTACGGGATAAAAACCCATTGCAGAAAACACATACCAAGCAGATGTCTGTCCGTTATCTTCATCGCCACAATAACCATCTGGCGTTGCATGGTACATTCTATTCATGGTTTCTCTAGCCCAATATTGGGTTTTGTAAGGTGCACCTCCGTAATTATACAAATAGATCATGTGCTGAATAGGCTGGTTTCCATGTGCGTATTGGCCCATTCCGGCAATTTGCATTTCTCTAATTTCATGGATTACTCCGCCATAAGCGCTTTCATCAAACACTGGAGGCATAGAGAATACAGAATCTAATTTCTCCACAAACTTATCATGGCCACCCATCATTTTTGCCAATCCATCAATGTCTTGAAAAACCGACCATGTGTAGTGCCAGCTGTTACCTTCTGTAAATGCTCCGCCCCATTTAAACGGACTAAAAGGACTTTGGAAAGTTCCATCTTCGTTTTTTCCACGCATTAAGCCAACCCTTTTATCAAAAAGATTTTTATAATTCATGGCTCTTTTTTTATAGATGTCTATCTCAGATGCTGGCTTACCCAATTTTTTACCTAATTGATAGATGGCAAAATCATCATAAGAATACTCTAAAGTTTTGGCTGCGTTCTCTCCTATTTTTACATCATAAGGCACATAACCTAATTTATTGTAATACTCAAAGCCATTACGACCAACAGCGTCCATTGGCCCTTGCCCATTTGCTCCGTGTTTTAACGCATCCCAAAGGGTGTTAATATCGTACCCACGGCCACCTTTTATATAAGCATCGGCTACTATAGAGGCAGAATTATTACCCACCATAATGTTGGCATAGCCTGGGCTGCTCCACTCTGGCAACCAGCCGCCTTCTTTATAATCGTTTATTAGCCCTTCTTGCATTTCTTTGTTAATAGAAGGATAAACCAAATTTAGGAAAGGGTAAAGTGCTCTAAAAGTATCCCAAAAACCAGTGCCACCAAACATATAACCTGGTAAAGTCTTGCCATTGTATGGGCTCCAGTGCACAATTTTATTATCGGCATTTATCTCATACAATTTATTTGGGAAAAACAGCGTGCGGTACATACAAGAATAAAATGTTCTGGTTTGATCTACTGTACCACCTTCTACCAATACCTTACTTAAAGTTTTGTTCCAAACCGCTTTTGCTTTTGCCTTTGTGGCATCAAAGCCATCGTTAGAAAGTTCTCTTTTTAAGTTAAGTTCTGCTTGCTCAAAACTTATAAAGGAAGAGGCAACTTTAGCATTAACCTGTTCACCTTTTTTTGTTTTGAACCCGATAACCGCACCACTTTGATCGCTTTGCAATTCCAAGTCATCGGTAATAGCTGCCTTGCTGCTCCAGGTTTTAGATATATCGAAATCCTTATCAAAATAAATTACAAAATAATTTTTAAAGTTTTTTGGTAATGGGCCGCGTGCATATTTGGTTGTATAACCAATAATTTTACGCTCTTTAGGCATAATTTTAATGTACGAACCTTTGTTTTGCGCATCTACCACAATGTAAGCGCTGTCTGTTTTAGGAAACGTAAATCTAAATTGTGCAGCTCTCTCGGTTGGCGTAATCTCAGTGGTAACATCATAATCAGCCAAATAAACGCTGTAATAATATGGCTTAGATACCTCTGCCTTATGGCTAAACCAACTGGCACGCTCATCGTCTGTAACTTTTAACTTACCTACCACAGGCATCAACGAAAATGCGCCATAATCGTTCATCCAAGGAGATGGCTGATGTGTTTGTTTAAAACCTAATATTTTGTTTTTGCTGTATTGATATGCCCAACCATCGCCGTTTTTTCCGGTTTGTGGGGTCCACATGTTCATGCCCCAAGGCACACCAATTGCCGGGTAGGTATTTCCATTAGATAAACTTGGATCTGAATCGGTACCCATTAATGGATTGATCCAATCTACGGGATCTACAATAGGCCCAACAAGAGGCATATTTGTTTGCGCAAAACTGTGACTAACAGCCAGCGTAAATAAAACGATTAATAGTTTTTTCATTTTTGTGTGTATTTGGTTAGTGTATATCTATTTTAGTTGGTCTGTTCAAGGTATCTAAATATTTGGATTTTTCAAATACTCTTGCCATAAATCATCAAGGTCTTTCCCGGTTTGATCTTTCCAAATTTCTGAGGTGTAAGTATGGTCTCTAAGCTTAGCATCTACCGTTTTTACTATTCCTGGTTTGATGTTCTTTTCCATCCAAGCGAAAAAAGCCGCCGTGGTCCTGTAGCTGTTTTTATAACTATCGCTTTCTTTTGGTGGCACTAGTTTCCAGTGTGCCTCTTCATTAGCAATTCCAAATTTGTAACGGGCAAAATCGGCAATACCTTCTGTTAGCCAACCTGGCCCAAGGCTGTTTCCATAATCTTGCACAATATGCATGGTTTCGTGGGTTACTACATCTATATCTCCAGCATGTTTTGACATATATGCCGGGTTAAAAGTTACCTTGCCATTGGCAGTTGCCGCAACCCCGTCATAAGTTGTATCTATAGAAAAAGTTACGGTTTTTAATGTTTTTGGATTGTACTCTGCTGCCAATTTTGGGTATACCTCAAAAAAAGTTTTTATAAGCCGTTGTTTCAGCTGCGGACTAAAAGTTGCATCGTTGCTCTCAAAAAGTAACGTATAGCCCTTTTTCTTTATCTTTTCCTGTGCCTGACTACTATTTATAATTAAACACGAGAACAAAAATAAGATGGTGTAAACCGAAAATCTCTTCATTTTTTAAAACCTATTGGGAGGACAATTTACTAAATCGTTTTATTATTGCAAAACTTGTGCTCAAATCTCTCAAAAAACTTACTTAACAACCATTTTACCTGTTTTCCGATCCGAGTATTCTAAGTGGATTTTATTAGGTTTTTTACCATACTCTGCCCAAAGCTCATCGAGTGTTTTCCCAGTTAAACTTTTCCAAGAATCTAACGTGTATTGTTTCTTCCGCAGTAAACCATCTATTGTTTTAATAATTTCTGGCTTAACGTTTTGTTCTAGCCAAACAAAGAAACGTGCAGTAACGCGGTAACTGTTGGTATAACTTTGTTTAGCGTTGTAGGCGGGCAAATACCATTTAGAGCCAACATTATCATAGCCATATTTGTACCTAACATAATCTGCAATTCCCTCCGTTAGCCAAACTGGGCCGGATCCATAATCATACACTTGCACCACATGCATGCCTTCGTGGGTTACAATATCTATATCTGTGGGATGAGCTTTCATATAAGCCGCGCTAAATAAAATGCGCCCGTCACTTGCCTCTGCAACTGCCTTATATGCAGTATCTATTACAAAAAGAACGTCCTTCCTTGCTTTTTTATTAAAGGTTTTCCTAAGTTTTGGATAAACGGCAAAATATGTTTCTGTTAATGTCTTCTTAACTTCGGGATCTAAATTTGGATCCTTGCTTACAAACACCAGTGTATAGCCGTGATGCTTTGTGGTGTCTGAAAGCTGCCAATGAGACGATAAACTTGCCTCCAAGATTTTATCAATATTCTTTGGATTTCCATTTATCCATGCGCTATCCACTAAAATTTCTCCCTCTTTTGCGGCCAACACTTTTTCTAGGCTAGGTTTTATGGTTAAACTAACTTTTCTTTTTGTACGATAACCATCTGCGCGCGCAAAAGCCGGATAGGCTTTAAAAAAAGCATCTACAACCTTATCTTTTACTTTGGGGTTTGTTAGCGAACTTGGATTTTCGAAAACCAACGTATATCTATTTCTTTTCACAGAATCGGTTTGTGCCGATGCACTAATTGAAAAAAGCAGCACGGAAATAAGAATTAAAATTCTATTCATCATTATTTTGAGTTTAATAAAGTATTTAAAGCTGACATAAAACGATAATTTAGATGAACGGTGGTTTACTGGTTTTCGAAATGAAATCACACACTGCCTTATTCTACTATTCACAAAACTTAAAAATAGTAGCAAAGCACTTCGCATTACCGCAAAGCTAAAAACCACCTAGCAAAAGAGCAGTATGGTTCTCTACTCTAAATTATTTACTTATATAATATTCTTCGCAGCAGCTTGCCGCACCAATTATTGCAGAGAGTTCGTTAAGTTTAGATACCGCTATTTCTACAGCTACGTGCTTTTGCTTTAAGGTTTCCATCAACTTTTGAGAAAAAGCAAAAAAAGCTTTTGAGATGTTTCCGCCAATAACTACGGTATCTGTTTGGTGTAATTCAATTATTGGAACTAAGAAATTAGCAAGGTTCTCGCCAAATTCGTCAAATATTTGTTGTGCACTTTCATCGCTATCTAACAACGCTACCAACTCTTTAACTCCTGTCAATTCTCTGCCGTTTGCTTCTTTATATCTTTTTAGAAACCATCTGGTAGAAAAATAATCCTCAGCAATTCCATCTAAAAAACCTTCGTTCCACAAATCTGCATCTACAGATTTAAAATCTATACAATGTGCTGAGCCTAAGCCTGTACCAAGCGTTAAACCAAACACTCTTGATTTGTCTCTGGCAGCGCCCGCATAAACCTCTCCTTGTAAAAAACTAGCGGCATCATTAATGAAATAAAAATGATCTTTTGGTATGCCGAGGCAAGCAGAAAGCTCATTTTTAATATTTACATCATAAAGCGCCCTAAATTTGTCTTGATCCTTTATTAAAGAAATGCCTTCTTCATAATCAAACGGCCCGGGGATTGCTATACCTATGTATCTTAATTGGTTGGGAACATCTTTAAAGGTTTCGTTTATAACCTTGCACCAAGAATTTATAATTTCTTCCTTTTTACCTTTAGAATTTACGGGCTGTCTTCTTATAGAATCTTGTATTAAATGCCGATTGTCTAAATCTATCAATGCGGCAGTGATGTGGGTCCCTCCTATGTCTATTCCTAACGCAACATGTTTTTCCATGCTTTTTTATTTTGTAAAATCTTTGCTTTTGTTGTCTTCTAAAAAACCTATTCTTTTGTTAAAGAAAAGGGCTTGTCTTCACTTGCTAATCCTCTGTTCTTGTTCGGCTTGTTATCCATCTCTAAGGAAAGCGTGCCGCCATTAGCTAACTCTTTATAAGTAATAAAGTTATGCGTGTAATCTTTTCCGTTTAATTTAGCAGACTTAATGTACACGTTCTCTGCCGAATTTGCTGGTGCGTTGATGATAAACTTTTTTCCATTCTCTAACCTGATGGTTGTTTTCTTAAATTTTGGACTGCCGAAAACATATTGATCCGTGCCCGGCGTTACGCTATAAAAGCCCATGGCACTTAACACATACCAAGACGATGTTTGCCCTTGATCTTCATCGCCCGGATAGCCGTTTTCTGTACCAGAATAAAGTTTATCCATTACCTTGCGCGACCAATATTGGGATTTCCACGGTTGATTGGCATAGTTATACAAATACACCATGTGCTGTATAGGTTGGTTTCCATGAGCGTACTGCCCCATGTTCGCCACAACCATTTCTTTCATTTCGTGTATCATGCCACCATAACTTCCAACGTTAACTTTATTTGGCTGCGAGAAGACAGAATCTAGTTTTGCAGTAAAATTTTGGTTTCCGCCCATTAGATCTATAAGCCCTTGTGTGTCTTGAAAAACCGACCAGACCCAATGCCAAGCATTGCCTTCGGTAAACGGCCCACCCCATTCAGTTGGATCGAAGTTTGGTCGCCAATTGCCTTTCTCATCGCGCCCGCGCATAAAACGCGTAGATGGATCATATACATTTTTATAGTTGTACATCTGGCGACTAAATACATCCATATAGAACTTATTACCGGTCATTTTGGCTAATTCGTAAGCACAAAAATCATCGTAAGCGTATTCTAAAGTTTTAGCCGTAGCCTCTCTGTACTTTGTGTAAGGCACAAACCCAAGTTCGTAATATTCTTTCCAACCGTCTCTGCCGTTTGCCGGACCCCATGGCCCTTTGTTAAAAGCTTCATGCGCATAAGCTTTCAATGCTTCGTTCGGATCAAAAGTTCTAATGCCTTTTGCCCAAGCATCGGTAAATAAAGAGATGGCATGGTTGCCAATCATACTGCCGGCTTCGCTCGGGAAAGACCAAGATGGAAGCCAACCACATTGTTGATAGGCAGCCAGCATAGCTTGCATATATTGGCCTTGCATTTCTGGATGCATCAATGCCGTTAGCGGAAACTGAGCTCTAAAAGTGTCCCAAAAACCAGTATCGGTAAACATATAGCCATCGTGCACTTTTCCATCATACGGACTAAAATAATAAGGTTTTCCTTGTTCATTTAGCTCATAAAATTTCCTAGAAAAAAGACTTGCTCTAAAAAAACAAGAATAGAATGTTTCCATATCTGCCTTAGTGCCGCCTTCTACATCTATCTTTCCTAAAGACTTGTTCCACACTTCTGCAGCTTTGCTTTTGGTCTGTTCTAAGGTTTTATCATCTCCAAGTTCTCTCTCCAAATTTAATTGTGCCTGTGCCGCACTTATGTACGATGAAGCCGTTTTAACCTGTACTTTCTCGCCATTTGCAAACTGCACATAAGCGCCTTTGCCATAGCCCTCGGCTATTGTCGAATCTGAATTGATGGTGTTCTTTTTATTTTCCCAAGTACCGTAAGCCTTAAACGGCTTATCAAATATCAGCACAAAATAACTTTTCCAACCTTTTTTAAATCCTTCGCCATTGTTTACGTACCCTGTTATTTTATTTTCTTTGGGATGGATTTCAACTCCGCTTATGCGTGTATAACCATCTAAAATAAGGTAGCTTTTCTCTCCTTTCGGGAAAGAAAAACGCAAATGTGCCCCGCGTTCTGATGGCGAAATTTCTGTCGTAATCTTATTATCGAAAGTAACCTTATAGTAATTTGGTTTTGCAACCTCGTTTTTATGGCTAAATTTTGCTTCGCGGTCATCTTCGTTAACAACCAGTTTACCTATTTCTGGAAAAAGAGAAAAAACGGCATAGTCTCTGGTCCAAGAGCTGCATTGGTGGGCTTGCTGAAAACCTCTAATTTTATCTTTTGCATACTGATATTTCCAACCATCGCCATTTTTACCGGTTTGTGGGGTCCAAGTATGCATACCAAAAGGTAAGGCCGTAGTTGGGTAAGTGTTGCCCCGGGTAAGCGTAAAGTCTGAGTTAGTTCCCTGTAACGTATTTACATATTGAACAAAATCCTTTTGCTGAGCATAAATAGCGTTGTACGTAAAACAAAAGACGATACCTATCGCAATACGAATTTTCATATTCATTGACTTATTTTTTTTTACCATGTTATATTTACGCTAACTCCTCGGCTAAAATTCTCGAAACCTAGTAAGAGTGTGCTCGATTTTTCATCCCAAGTATTTTTATCAATTTTCAAAGGTTTTCCATCCAAAGTTAAATGAATTGCTGTTGGCTTACCCGGAAGCAAAATCCTCATGATATTATTTGTATTCTCTGGGCTTTTTGCAATGAAAGCATAACTAGCGTTGGTAATGGTTTCATTGGTAACCCTAGCTGCTGTGGCTAATGTTTGAGGCTTTTGCTTATCCTCAGTTTTACTTAAATCGTACAAATAGCCTTGGCTGCCTAGCGGGATAACTTTTTCATTTATAACAGGCAACTCGGGATTGAACAAGTCGATAAAAGAGCCTTTTAAGTTGAGCGGTTTGCTATCCTTACCCTCATCCATCACCGCGGCAATAATATATGGTCCGCGATGCAAAACGAAGTTGTTTTTAATTACCAAGTCTCCTGCTTTTGCTTCTTGCTGATATGCCGTTTTAATTGTCTTTAAAAACAACGCATCGCCGCTTTCTTCCAAAACATTTTCTTTGGGATCTTTCCTCAACACGTACACTTTTCCTGCGCCAACAGAATATTTGCCAGCTTTACCATCATCGGCTATGCCTAGTAATTTAAATAAATGTTGCGATGGGGTTTTAAAAGTATTTCCATTTGTGTTCCACCATTCTTTTACCGTTTGGAAAGGGTCTTTATCTCTGCCAAGGTAAACAAGTACGCCGCCATTTTTTACCCATTTTGTTAATTCTTTGTGGTAACTTGCCGAGAGCGGCTTCATATTAGCGTAACTCATAATCAACACTTTAACACCTTTCAATGCATTTGCGTTTGCCAAGTTCTCCATGTGTACGGTTTCCACAGGTATTCCTTGTTTCAATAGTGGAAGTGCCATGCCATAAAAATTAGAAAGGCTAGGATCGTCATAACCATTATGAGTAGGGAACCGCTGAAACATCATGGAGTTTGACAGTAAAACCGAAATACCATGGCTTCCATTTACCTTATTGTTAGACTTTGGCATTTGGTTTAGAGAATTTACCATTACTTGCATCTGTGTGGCATAAGCGGGAGAAATTGGCTGCTTTCCATCCATGCCTTCAACGGTAAACTTGCCATTGTAAATTCTATTTGGCCAAGGCATTACCTCATACGTATCTACACTGGGATATAAAAGTTCTGCTGCAAAAGTTGCCTGATAATTTACTTTGTAATCATCCCAAGAATGTGCCCTGTCTTCTATCGGGTCGGTTAAAAAATAAACACGCCTGCCGGTTGCAGCCGTCATAGAAACCATGGAACCATATTCTAAAAAAGCGTTTTCGAACACTCTTTCTTTCTTTAAGCCGTTATAAAAAATGGGCTCTCTGGCAGTACCAGTCCAAACTTGCGCAATGTAGCCGTCCATTCCTTCTAAGTTTGCCAAGCTTGCCTCTGGACTAACGATTTCCCAGAGGGAATAATTTATAAGTGAGTGCGTTGGCACATAACATTTTACTCTCGGTCCTTTGCTCTCGCTATACGTTTTTATATAGGCGAATACCTGTTTAAGCGCGTTAAAATAAAGTTGATACTTTAGCTTGGAGGAAAGATAGGTAGCTTCGGCAGATTTGTCTTGAGGCATCCAAGCAAAGCCATAATATTTTTGCCACTCGGCTTTAAACGCATCACTGTAGCCTGCTCTCGCCCAAAACTCTGGCTCTTCTAAGTAAATTGCGGTAACTCCTGCATCAATAGCACGTTTTACCTGGCTTTTCATGTAGCTTAGGTAATTATCAGATGGGACAATGTATGGAATATTTTTACCATGCCAAATGGTATCGCCTTTTACAGTTACCTGGCCTTCATCTAAATGGTTTTTTCCGTCCCATTTGCCTAAAAAGTAATCTTGATATTCTCCCCAGGCAATTCCAGTCATAAATTGAACTTCGTAGCCCTTTTCTCTATATCCTTTTACCCGTTCTTCGAAATTACCACCACGACCGCTAATTCCGTATACCATGGCAATATCGGTTCTAATATCGAAGGAGTTGCTGTATGCGCTGCTTTCTTGAAAAGATGTCTTTTGCTTGCTAATTTCTTGGGCTAAAACGTTTGCCGTGCAAAAACAGCATAACAAACCAAAAACATAAAATTTAATATGTTTTGACATTAAGTCTGGGTTGGCTGCTTTTCGGGACATTAACAATCGGTTTTTCAGTTAAATTTTGATGTTATTTTATGCCCCATTTATTGGCGAGCATCTTTATAAAATAACCACCAACTACACTTCTTGCTTGGAAACCGACTTGCTTGCCATTTGTAGTTTCGTGCCAATCGCTCAATGGAACTTTACTTGGCGTCTCCGTTGCATATTTATACACTGGCGTTATAAATTTCTCAAAATCGGCTTTGTTATCGGCCAAAGTAGCTGTCCACATAATCCAATCAGACTTGGTGTAGGTTTTTCTACTGTCTAAAGGCAAGCCAAATTCATTTTGTTTGGTTAGGTAAAAGTCTATTTCTTTTTTATACACCTCTTTTGGAAAAAGGTCTAACTGTAACAACTTATCCCATACCAAATTATATTTTTGGCTCCAAGTATTTTTATCACTAAAAGTTAGGGCAAAATGATCCCCATCATTGGCCATTACCTGCCACTTTTTCGCCATATCTTCTGCTGCATCGCGATATTTTTTTGCCACATCATTGTAGCCAAGCTTTTTCGCCATTTGTGCATAGCCGCCCAAGGCAACAATAGCCTTTACAGACAAGTTTGCATTGCGCGCCAAATGGCCCGCAAAATCATCGGTAGAAAGTTGGTTTGTAGGGTCGAAGCCTTCTCTAAGCAAATAATCTGCCCAAACCGATAGCTCTTTCCAATGTTTCTTTGCGCAGTTGGCATTTCCTTCTGCTTTGGCAATTGCTGTGGTTAAAATTACCATGTTTCCAGCTTCTTCTACTGGCATATCTTCGCCGTAAGTTTGGCCATTAGCAACAGGGTATGTTCCTAAATCGTGCGCGGGGTAAGGCTTTGCCCATATTCCGCTTTCAGAATAATAAAAAATCCCGTTCATCATTCCCTTTAACAATTGTGGATTGTACAACAAAAACTCTGGTGCAGAAGGGTAAGTTATATCAACCGTGTTGATAGAACCATTACTGAAATTTTCTTTTGATAAGAATAATAAATCACCGTTAGGGGCATACACAATTGTATGAGCTGCGATGCTTTGTCGGTATGCCATTTCGCAAAGTTTTGCATAATCTTCGCCACCTGCTTTTACTGCATCTGCGTAAAGCTTTTTATCAAATTGTTGACACAGATAGGTAACAGGTTTATAATCTGTTTCGGCCTGTACCAATTGATCTACAAAATTATTGGAACCCGTTTTTTTCCATGCCGGCAATAAATCTTTAAAGAAATAGGTAACAGATTTCACATCATCATATCCTACCAACACATGTTTTTGAACAAGGTTTTCGGTAATTTTACCGTAGTTGATAATCGTTCCCAAATCTACACTCAATTTGTTCGACACTTCGTTTTTAGAAGTGTATTTGGAATTTTGAAATGCTTCTAGGTTGTCTGTTTGGTTGCCAATAATTTGGGTAGCTTTATATGAATTTGGAGCAGCAACATACAGGTAGCCCCAATCTATACGCACATCATCGCCACGTTTTTTAAGTACTGGCTGTGTTACTGTTCCGGCTTTTAATATCGAAAGCCCTTTGCTTTCACTTTTCCAAGCATCTACGGGTTGGTTTGGGGTATTTACTGCAAGATCTGACGAGGCACCGAAATAGATTTCTACATTGTGTACCTTCTTATCATTGCTTTTAACGCCGTAAGTAATGTAACTTACTGGTCTAGCCGTTAATTTTATGTCGTTTAATAATAATGGAGATGTAAAACTTGCTTCTAAATCTACCGGGCCACAAGCAAAAGTGTATTTGGTTGTGGTTGCTTTTAAGCTTACGTTGGTTTGTTTGGCTGGCAACATTTTTAAACTACTAGGCAAATCTTCTACAATGCCCGCATCTAAAAACCGACCGCCAGCTGTATTTTTTACGTGAATCGCCATCACATTTTTTCCGGTTGTAAGCACGCCATCGGGAATTGGGATATAAATAAATTGGTTTACAAATCCTTCTTTCTTAAAAATCTCCTTCCCATTCAAATAAACCACCACATTATCATCGTGGTTTAGCATAAGGAATTTTTTCCCCGGGTTGATCTTTGATAAATCAAAGCTTCTTCTATAGTATAGGTCATCAGTTTTCCACTTGGTGGTTGCTTCTTTATTATCGCCAAAAGGCGCTTTACCTTGTTTCCAATTGCCATCTGAAAAATTATTTTCATACCAATTATCCGCTGGCTTATCAAAAGTGTACTGCGCTTGATAGTTGCTTTGAGTTGATGCAGGCAATAGGGTATTGCGTTTCTTGGTTTGTTCGCCCAGAAAACGATAGAGCACGCCATCTACCTTTACCACACCTATAAGCGATTGATTTTTACCTGTCCAGTGTTTTGTAACAGATTGATTTAAACCATCGCCAAAAGACCATACGCTAAAATAGGCGTCATGCGTAATTAATGGATAAGCTGGTGCATTGTCTTGAGCATTTGCGGCGGTACAGAAAAGTGCGCACAGCAAAAAAAGGTAAATGTTTTTTATGATCATATTTGGTTTTCTTACACGGTTAAATAAGCACATGGTTTTTATGTTACTATCAGCAGAAGCTAAATTTCGTAACCATATTTACAACGAAAGCGCTAATACTTAACCAAAAGCTTGGCTAAGGTAAGTAAAACGATTTACTCAAAAAACATTTTGTGATGAAATTTTTAGAAAATTTATTACAGTATGACGACACCTTTATTAAAATGTTGCTTTTCTACAAAAAAAGGTCGTAGAGAGAATTTAATTTTTAGGCAAAAAAAGGGGGCGCCATACTTGGCGCCCCCTTTTGAAATAGATTTCTCTAATAACCTGGGTTTTGGGTTAAATTAGGATTGTTCTTAATTTCTGGTGTTGGTATTGGAAACAATAAGTTTTTGGATTGTAAAGGTTGGTTTACGCTTTTATTAACGTGCCCCACAAAATCGTCAAATCCTTTGGTTGTTTCGTTAAACACCTTACGCAAGCGAATCATATCGAACCATGTGATGCCTTCGTAACACAACTCATACCAACGTTGTCTCCAAACTTCAGTTTCGAAAGCCGTTTGAGATAAAGCACCTATCGGAGCTAATTGCGCCCTAGATCTAATGGCATTTACGGCAGCAATTGCGCTAGCGTTTGGACCTCCATCAGCTCTATTTTCTGCTTCTGCATACATTAACAACACGTCTGCATATCTAATTTGTGGAATGTTCAAATCGCTCCGACTTGTTCCTTGCACCCCAAGTTTTCCATTTGCAACCAAATCAAAATATTTAAACACATAGGGCTTACCTCTATTTACAAGCGGTAGTTTATAACCATCGGTGTAATAATCGGTAAAGAAAAAGCCTTCCCTATTTTTTGCCCTCAAATCGCCAAGCGCATACGACCCGTAAAAAGCAGCTGTTGGAATAGAAGTGCCAATTCCGTCTATCTTAGAAACCAATGGCTGGTGCAATGGAAGGTACATAGATTGCAATGGATTGCCAGCTCCAGCTGCGTCATTGTATTGAATTTGGAAAATGTTTTCTAATTTATTACCGTTTGCTGCATTATGAAGATCATCATAACTAGGGAACAAATTCAATGAACCTGGATTAGCTGTAGAATAATCAATCACTTCCTTTGCCTTATCTGCAGCAAGTTTATAATATGCTGCACCTTTGTTAAGAGGTTGGCCCGCCATAGTCAAATACACTTTTGCCAGCTCAGATTTTGCTGCCATCGTTGAAACCCTACCACTGGCATCCATAGCAGGCAAGCCTGCTGCTTCTGCAGTTTTAAGATCTTCAACAATTTGGTTGTAAACCATTTCTTGTGCTACTCTTGGGGGCGAAAAAGCAGGGTCGCTGGGGCCGTTTATTGGCTTTAGTATCAACGGAACATCTCCCCAAAGCCTCACTAAGTAAAAATACGACCATGCCCTTAAAAAAGAGGCTTCGCCCAATATTCTTTTCTTTTGAGCAGCATCCATTGGGTTAATACCCGGAACTTTATCTAACACCAAATTTGCCTGTGCAATAACTTTATACCAGCCATTCCAGTTTTGGTTAACGTGTAAGTTACTTCCGTCATAAATAAGCGAATAAAGGTTATTTAAATCAGAGTTTTGCGCGGTTTCGGTAGATTGAATGCCCGTTGGAGCATCTAACATTTGCCAGTTATTCGAAAATATACCTGCACCGTTACCTATAAATCTAATTTCTGAATAGACCGCGGCTATACCAGCTTCTGCATGCTCTGGAAGAGTATAAAAACTAGTTGGTGATAGATTTGATGGATCTGTTTCATCCAAAAATTTCTTACATCCCGAATTGCTTGTTATTGCTCCTCCAAGAAGCAGTAAAACAGCAACACTTTTTATATTTATTTTCATGATAATGTCTTTAAATTTGATCAAAGTTTACAATCCAACATTTAAGCCAACCATAAAAGTGGTAGGTTTTGGATAATCAAAAAATGTTTGTCCTTGCGCAAATGAGTTTCCGTAGGTACTCACTTCTGGATCGTTTCCTGTGTATTTGGTTGCCAAAAAGAAGTTTTGCACAGAAGCATACACGCGAAGTCTGCTAAGACGTAATTTCTCTACCAAAGAGGAATTAAAGGTGTAGCCCAACAATAAATTCTTGCCTCTAATAAATGAACCGTCTTCTAACCAATGGGTATCTACATTGGTTACATATCCAGCTGCCTGATCTCTAATGGCTGCAATCGGAGTATTCTGGTTTTGAGGGGTCCAAGCATTTAGCACGCTGCTAAAGCTGTTCGATTGAACTTGTCTATCTTCACCCGAGTGATGGGTCATGTTCAACACATCATTTCCATAAGAATACTGTAACTCGACAATTAGATCCAAATTTTTATACTGGAATGAGTTAGAAAAAGAACCCCATCCTTTTGGACTTCCTTGACCGATAATTTGCCTATCAGCATCTGTAATTGCTTTATCGCCGTTTACATCTAGGTATTTTATATCTCCTGGCAACAATGGCTTGCCTCCACGATAGCTTACAAACTGTGCAGCTTCTGCGCGTTCAGCCTCGCTCCAAGTTCCCAAACGAACTAGACCCCAGAAAGACCCAACAGGTTCTCCAACTCTAATAATACCAGTTTGGTTTGTGAAATTTGGATTACCTACACCGAAAATATCATCGGGTGTTGCAAGAGAAAGCACTTTATTCCTATTTAAAGAGATGTTGAATGTAGTTTTCCAAGTAAAATCATCTGTACGAACGTTTACGCTATTTACACCAAGATCCAAACCCTTATTTTCCATAGACCCAATGTTTTTTCTGATTACCGCATAGCCAGTTGTTCTTGGTACAGGTGCATCTAGCAACATATTTGTGGTTTTCCTGTAGTAAATATCCGCCTCTAAATTTAACCTATTGTTAAATAGACCCAACTCTAAACCGCCATCGTATTGAGCTGTTTTTTCCCATACCAAATCACGGTTTGGCAATCTGTTTATTCCAATACCTGTTACTTTGTTATCGTTAATTACAGCAAAGTTGTTTCCTAAAGTTGCCAGAGATTGATAGGCAGGGAGCTCAGAGTTGCCACTTAAACCATAACTGGTTCGCAATTTTAAGTTAGAAATGGTCTTGTTACCTTTAAGAAAATCTTCATCAGACACTTTCCAAGCCAAGGCAGCAGAAGGGAAGAATGCAAATTTATTGTTCTCTCCGAATTTAGATGAACCATCTGCCCTACCTGTAATAGTTGCATAGTATTTGTTTTTGAAATTATAATTAACTCTACCAAAATAAGAGTTAAAGGCAAACCCGTTTCGGTTAGAGCCTACAGAAATAGCCTTGCTCCCTGAACCGAGGTTATTACTTTCGAAAAAATCGGTTACGAAGTTTTCTGAGTGTGCGCTAGAACTTACATAGTTGTTTCCCTGCCACGATACACCAAGTACAGCATTAATGGAATGTACTTCTGCAAAAACCTTGTTGTATGTTAAATAATTTTCGAACGACCAATAAGTTTCTCTGCTGTTGCCAATGTTAGACGTACCATTTTGTCCATAAGAAATTCCATAAAGCAATTTGGAATTGTATTCACTTACATCTCTGCTTACTATATTGGCGCCCAACTGCGAGCGCAATTGTAAGTCTTTAGTAAAGTTGATGTTAGAATAAACACTTCCCAAAGAAGTTTGGGTAAGTATGCCATATTTTTGGTCAGTTAAAATGTGTACCGGGTTGGAACCACCCTCTGCCCAAGGGATGAGTTTGTTATCTCCCCAAGTTCCATCCGCCAACTTAACTGGCAAAAATGGAAAGGCTTCTGTAATCATCCTTACTGAATTTAAACCGCCAGTACCTTCATCTACTATGTTTTCTTCTTGGTTGTTATAACTTAAATTACCACCAACCGAAAGCCAATCTTTAACTTTGCTATCAAAATTAAATCTAGTTGAGTAGCGCTTTAAAAAAGAGTTCTTTAATAAACCTTCATCATCACGATAGCCAGCAAAAACCGCATAAGTATTTTTGTCGCTACCACCGGTAAAACCTAGTTGGTGATTTTGAGACAGCTTATTCTGGGTAGACTCCTTTAACCAATCTGTATCATATAAAGGATCCCCATTGCTGTTAAAAAACTGTGGCAAAGATGCTCTTAACGTTTTTGGTATTGGGGTAGAGGCGTAATTTCCTGCTGCCCACCCTACCGGATCGTAAACTTTTATATTCTCATAAGCCAAATCCTGCACCTTTACATACTCTGCAGAATTAAGCATTTCTACATGTTGTGGGCCGAGGGTATTTACACCAAAATCAGCGTCATAAGTAACTCTATGTGTATTTGCAACACCTTTTTTTGTAGTGATTAAAATTACACCATTTGCGCCACGAGCACCATAAATAGCCGTCGACGAGGCATCCTTTAATACCTCTACCGAAGCAATATCGCTTGGATTGATGTAATCTATAGCGTTACTGTTTTGGCTTTGTGTACTTACAGGCAAGGCAACTCCATCTACCACATAAAGCGGGTTGTTACTTGTGTTTATAGAGCTGAATCCCCTAATTCTAATGTTGGTTTGTCCGCCTGGTCTACCAGAGTTTGTATTTACCTGAACCCCAGAAATTCTACCGGCCAATGCCTGGTTAAGTGAAGGTGCAGGTCTTTCTTGTAACTCACTAGCTTTTACTACCCCAACAGAACCGGTAAGGTCTGATTTTTTTACCGTTCCGTAGCCTACTACAACAACCTCATCTAAATTGTTACTGGTAGATACGGCAAGTTTAACCGAAAAGGTTGATTGATCGCCGACCTTAACGGTTTGGGCAGTATAGCCGACATAAGTAAATCGTAGCACATCGCCATTGTTGGCTTCGATTGAAAATTTACCGTTAGCGTCGGTTACTGTGGACTTGCCAGATGTTTCATTTTTGATTCCGGCCCCGGGTATGGATTGGCCTTTCTCATCTAGAACAGTTCCGGTAATCGCTTTTCGCGCAGAGATTTGCTTGGAGGGCAAACTCTTTTTCAATAATGGGAATGTGGAATCCCAATGGTAATTCATTGAAAACGCGGGGCTACTTAGCAATGCAATTGCAGCTACGCCCGAGATTTTAAGTAAATTAACTCTCATTTGCAGTTTAGGTTAGAATTATGATTAGATATTTATACTATTTATTTTCAAAATCCCATAAATGGGAATAAAAGCTCTAAACAATAGTTTTATTTACGCCATTGCGTATCACGAAGTAATAAAAGCAGGGAAACAATCATTAAACCTTAACGGTTAATTGAATAATTTGGTCAGCATTTAAAGATCACCGTTTGCCCTTATCATTAAAACGATTTACTGCCACAATGATAGAGATATTACCGGATTATTCCTAAAACGATTGTTGCAACATTCTTGTTACATAATAAAAAATTAATTTGGGCTCCTGAGAATGAGCGTAGCAGGAAAAATTATGTTTTCTTTTTTAGGCTTTACTTTAGAGGAGAGCTCTTTTAGGATTAGGTTTATAATGGACTCCGCAATTTCCTCAATAGGCTGTTGAACGGTCGAAATTTCTGGCGAGTGAAGCTCGAAAGCAACGTGGTCATCATATCCTATTACCGTAAAATCGCTATTTACTGTCCGTTTTATATTTTTTATTGCCCTTAACCCACTTAAAGTAAGATAGTTGGTTGAAAATAATACCGCATCTATTTCCCTAGACAGCAGCAGGTTTTCGATTGAACTAATGGTCTGCAATTCTGTTTGTTTAAAAGGTATTTTTAAAACTAAGTTCTCATCGTAAGAGAGTCCTCCATCAGAAATTGCAGCTTCATACCCATTGTGCCGTTCCATAATCTGATCCACCTTTACGTCTGTTGTAATAAGTGCTATTTTCCTTTTACCGTCTTTAATAAATGCTTCAACAGCATCGTAACATGCTTTAAAATGATCTACACCTACGTAATTTGTTTGTATGGCAGGTAGGTTTCTGTCAAAGAAAATAACTGGCTTATTATCGTTGAGCAACATTTCTATTTCCTTCTCTATACCATTAATTGGGGAAATTATATAGGCATCTAAATTTCTAGATTTAAATAAGTGAATGAGGTCTTTTGCTTTTTCTGCGTTGTTTTCTGTACTCGAATAAATAATTTTATATCCTTTAGAGTAAGCCTTGTCTTCAATCTTTCTAGCCACCTTTGCAAAAAAAGAGTTAGAAATGTCTTCTACAAGTAAACCGATGGTATAACTATTGCCTGTTCTTAAACTTCTTGCTGTTTGGTTCGGCTTGTATCCATTCTCTGCAATTATTTTCTCAACTTTCTTTATTACGCCATCGCTTATTGATTTTTCTTTGGCCTTGCCGTTAATAATAAAGGATACAGTGGTAATTGAGACATTTGCAAGCGCAGCAATGTCTTTAATAGATAGCGTTTTCATCAGTTTTCTGTCAGTTAGAACGTTAATTTAGAGCAATTTTATATCGCAAAAATTTTGCTAATATAGCTCAAATTACATAAAGGTTTTAGTAAATCGGGCAAAGTAGCCGAGAAGGGCAATTTAAGCGAAAAAAATGTTGCGAAGTAAATTTTTACACGTAATTGATTTTATTTTCTTTCTACCGGCTGCAGTTTGTGCTCTTTGTAATTCGAAAAGGAGATTAATCTGGAATGTGTTCGCCTATTTTTTTTGTGAAAATTACCTCATTATCAAAATATTTTAAACAAAAAAAGGGCGCCAAATTGGCGCCCCTATATGAAAAACAGTTTCTAATACCCAGGGTTTTGGGTTAGGCTGTTATTTAAATCTATCTGTCTTTGTGGAATTGGATAAAGTGCTTTATTAGGTGTCGATGGCTTATGGTCCCACCAACTTCCGGTGGTAAATTTCCCAAACCGAATTAAATCATCTCTTCGCAACCCCTCAAATATAAACTCTCTACCTCTTTCTGCCAGTAGCTCATCCATAGTTAAGGTGGCCGTTGTATATGCTTTCGCAGGCCAATCTGCGGCCGAGTAGGCGCGTTTTTTGCAATCGTTTATAAGTTGAACTGCTTCGGCATTTGCTACATTTCCGTTTTTTCGCATAATGGCTTCTGCCTTCGCAAAATAAATCATGGTTAACCTGTAGATGTTCCAATCTGTATTGTTATAGTTTGGATCTATAGCGGGTACACCGCCTGGTCCAGCGACTTGGTTTCCCAACTTATATTTGTTAAACCTTACGCCAGAATTCTCCTCTCCCTCACTCATATTGCTCACGGTAGAACCCGCCTTGTTCTTCTGAATGTTATCAACAAAGACAATAGGCAAACCGTTGTACTCCTCAGAACCAAGAACAGGCTTGGTTGGATCTGTAAACTGAAACATAGGCCCTTGCAATAACCATTCTTTCTTTCTTAGATCTGTGTTTTCGTAGGTGGTAAAAACTCCGGGAACCACTACTATTCCATCATTTCCATTTCTGCCACCACCGTAAATCTGCTGTTGTTTAAAGTAGTAGAACTCTCCTGGCCACGCAGGCTCAAAGCCAGCGATGGTATAATTATAGGCGATTGAAAATATGGCTTCCTTCGACAGCTCGTTAGTGGTTTTGAACTGGTCTGTTATGTTTGGATCTAAAGCCATGGTACCGTTTTGCGCACCGCCATCTCCTGCAATAAGTTTATTTGCAGCAGCAATACAGTCATCCCAACGCGGCGTACCTGTCCAAACTTCTGCATTTAAATACAATTCTACAAGCATTGCATAGCCCGTTGCCTGCGTCATACGGCCAGTCATGGCCGAAGATAACTTTGGCGCCTTATCGATATTCGATTTGATTTCTGATTCAATAAAATCAAAAACCTCCTTGCGAGATTTTGTCTCTGGTTTTGCTGGAATTCCAACTTGGGTAACTATCGGAATATTTCCAAACAAATCCATCAACTTAAGGTAATGAAATGCTCTTAATAACTTTAGTTCTGCCAGGTACGAGTCCTTTTCTGTTTGGGTAATCCCCATTTTCCCAATGTCGCGCTTTTCTATATTTTCAATTGGATCATTACATAAACCCATTCCCCAATACATTAAAGACCATGCATTATTTATCCCAGCTTCATCTGTTGTCCAAGTGTGGTAGTGTAACCTTTTCCATTTACCACCATCTTCTCCATGGCGGCCTTTTGTTGGCCAGGCCAGTTGATCTCCAGAAAGCTCGGCTAAACGCCACCAGCCATCCTGTCCAGATGGTGTAACCCATGCATTGGCGTGTGTGTAAGGTCTTAGCACTGCTGATAAAACCTCTGTTTTATTGTTGTAAAAATCATCTGTAAGCAACTGATCATAAGCATGCTCATCTAATTTGGTACACCCGTTTGCAAAAATTAAAAGCACTGCAAATAGGCAATATATTATCGATTTGTTTTTCATCTTTAGTTATTTTTAAAACCCAACATTTAATCCGAATAAAAATGAACGTGTGCTTGGATATGCACCGCTGTTATCCACGCTAGGACCTAAGCCTGTATCCGATATAAAATCTGGGTCGCTACCTGTGTAACCTGTAATGGTTGCCAAGTTTTGCCCAGTTAAATAAACCCTCATATTTCTGATCGACTTTGTCTTAAATTTGAAGTTGTAGCCGATGGTAACCTCATCTAATTTCAGGTAGCTACCGCTCTCCAGGTAATAATCAGAATACTGGTAGGTATCGTTAATTTGGCTATACTTACCAAATGTGCTTTGCAGCAAGTTACCGGACCAAGTTTTATTTGCATAAGAAAGTGCATTTCTATTTAAGATATCATAATCGAATTTACCCCTCAAGAAAATACGTAAATCGAACTGCTTGTATCTAAAATCATTTGTTAATGAAGCATAGTATTTAGGAATGGCATTTCCAAGTTTTTGCAAATCTGTTATAGATTTGTCTTTGGAAGTATTAATCTTTTCGTTCGTTACGGCCTCGCCATTTCTATTGTAAAAAAGCCATTTGCCTTCTGGTGTAAAGCCCGCAAACTTCTTGCCCCAAAATTCGCCAAGTGCACCTCCCTCGTAGGTAGTAATTGCGTCGCCCAATGCCCCTGCACCATCAATTGCGCCAAACGTTTTATATAAAACTTTAAATTGATTGTTTGAATAGGAATCTAATTTATTACTTAGCGTACTTGCTGTAGCGTCTATATTCCAGGCAAAATCTTCGCTATTAAATGCGGCATAACCTAATGAAAGTTCGATACCTTTTGAAGAAATTGTACCCACGTTGGCATAAATTGTACTTTGCACAAATGGTGGCTGTGGAGACGTATAGGTATCTAACAAGTCTTTGGTTGTACGTTTAAATAAGTCTAACTGGCCAGTTAACTTGTTACCAAGCAAACTAAAATCAACACCTATATTCGTTTCCCTTTTAGTTTCCCATTTTAGGTCTGGGTTAGGATTTCTGTTGGGGCCATAGGTTTCTAAATATTGTCCGTCTGGGTACCTGTATTTCCCGCCGCCGCCTAAGGTAACCCTCGAAGCGTTATTTTCAAAACCACTATTACCAGTTTCTCCATAACCAACTCTTAATTTAAGACTATTTACCCAAGTAATGTCTTTCATGAAGTTTTCTTGCGAGATGTTCCATGCGCCAGATATGGCAGGGAAGTTGCCCCACTTGTTGTTGGCACCGAAACGAGAAGAACCTTCTCTACGTAAAGTAGCGGCAATAATATATTTGCCGTCGTAGCTGTAGTTAAGCCTTCCAAAAAACGCAATTAAAGTGTTGTCATTTTTGTTGCTTCCAATTCCTGCTTTGCCAATTCCTAAAGCAGAACCTTGGCCTAAATTGTCTTCGTGAAATAAATCATTAATAAAACCACGATTGTTTGCAGACAGCCCCTCACTTATGCCATAGCGGTAACTATAACCCAATAATGCGTTAATGGTGTGTTTTGAAGCTATTGTTTTTTTGTATTGCAAGGTGGGTTCAAACGCAAAATCTTGGTCTAAATAATCAGATTTTTCAGCATAGCCACCCCCTGGAAAATCTGTGTTTTCTAAAGAATTTTCGCTCAGCTGGTCTCTGTACGCACCATTTATGCCGTTGTCTCTGGTTACAGACCCAAAAACAGATGCCTTTAAGCCGTCGATAATATCCAAGTCTGCCTTCAGATCTGCCGAGCTTGTTTGCTGCTTTCTGTAGGAAGTCTCTTGAAACAAACGGGCATATTCGTTGGTACTTGTTAAATCGAACCGATAGGTTCCATCAGGGTTATAGTTAGAAAGCGTTGGGTTTTTTGTTTGCTCACTTTCCCAACCGCCTCCACCTAGCAAGTTGGCTTTGTTAAAGTTTGTTGCTAAGTTGGCCTGTATTTTTAATCGGTCATTCAGCCCAGTCTGGTTGATGTTAAACCGCAAACTGTACTCTTCGCGCCCATTCTCTTTAGCTATTCCCTGTAGGTCTCGATAGTTGAAACTTGCCCTGTAGCTGGTTTTATCTGTACCACCGCTCATATTTAAATTATGATTGGTAGAAACGTTGTCATGGTTTATCAATTGGTCCACAAAATCTGTCTGACCACCAAAATCTTTCTGTTTAATATCGCCCGAAGCTACCCTTGCTTTGAACTCCTCAGGCGTCAAGAAATCGAGCCATTTGTTATAGCTTTCTTTTCTTACATAGGCAGAGTAATTAAATTGTGGCGGCCCTGCCTTACCCTTTTTAGTGGTTATTAAAATTACTCCTGCATTGGCACTAGACCCATAAATTGCAGCTGCAGAACCGTCTTTCAATACATCGATTGATGCAATGTCATCTTGTTGAAGCAAATCTGGGTTTCCACCAGGAATACCATCAATTACAAATAACGGAGACGAACTCCCAGTTACGGTTGTTACGCCACGAAGCTGTACGTTTACGCCACTATTGGGGTTGGAACCACTTGCACGTGTTAGAGTTAAACCCGCTACCTTACCCTGAATTAAATCTAACGCATTTCTTGAGCCACTCTCTCTAAAATCGTCAGAGCCTACGTGCGCCACGGCAGATGAAACCTCTTTTTGAGCTAAGGTTCCGTATCCAATAGCCACAACATCAACATCTTTCAAATTGTTATCTGATGAGCTTGCTAGGGTTACGTCGATTTTCGTTGATGAGGTTACAGCCACTTTCTTCATCACATAGCCAACATAAGAAAAGCTAAGTGTATCGCCAACTTCGGCTTGTATAGAAAACTTACCGTTAACATCGGTAATAGCTATTTTTTCTGAACGCGCATTTTTTACGGTTACGCCAGGTAACGACTCTTTTTTCTCATCAAAAACAGTTCCAGTAATCACATTTTGTGTCTGAGATTTTTGCCGTAGCACATTTCTGTTGGAGCCTCTTTGACTTTCCTTCCAGTAAGGAGTAATAGAAAACGAAGGACTGCTGAGCAATAGAATTGCTGCAGACACCACCGTTAGTTTTGGTAAATTAATTTTCATAAGCAGATTTTTTTAAAAAAATTTATGTTTTGGTAATGTGAAATTCTTAATTAAGCCTAATTCTGAGATAAGAAGATTTTATAAAATAAAGTGAGAAAGCCATAGGTGGCGAACAAACATAAACTTAAAAATGAATAACATGGCGTCACTATTTCGCCATAGAAATTAAATATCAAAATTACATTTGCCCAATGTACGGCAAAGACAAACATTTGAGAGAAGAAGATTAGACGAAAGTATCATTACTAAATGGGCTAGGGTAAATCGATTTATCTCTGCAATAATAGCGTTATTATGAGGAAATTCGCAAAGACCTCTTTGCAAAATTTTAGTTACACACCAAACTTCCTACTAAAAATAGAACCAAAATTAGTGTTAACGCGCGCCGGTATATGGAGTTAGCATAGATAGGTGTTTGTAGAAAAAGAGATAGGTAGTGGAGCTACTTTGTGAATTTATAAATTAATCTCGCAGTTGCCTCTGAGGCTCCGGGCTTGCCCATTATTTCTCGTAAATCTTGATAATTTTCGAGCATAATTGTCCTGCCTTTTCCTTCGACAATCATTCCCAACTCCTTCTTAATCTCTATCGCGCTGCAGTCCTCCTGAATCAATTCGGTAACTACACGTTTGTCCATAATTAAATTTACCAAAGAAATGAATTTTATGTTCACCAACATCCTCGCAATTAAAATAGAAATAGTACCACCTTTATAAACCACCACTTGTGGCACGTTGAAAAGCGCAGTTTCTAATGTTGCCGTTCCAGATGCAACGAGGGCAGCGTGTGCAACGTTTAATAAATTATAAGTGTCGTTAAAAACAATCTTTACTCTTTTATTGCCTATTATTTGCTCGTAATAATCTGAGCTGAACGTCGGTGCTGCCGCAACGGCAAAAATATAATCTGGATAATCTTGCACTACTGTTAACATTGCTGGCAATAATCGCTCTATTTCTTGCTTTCTGCTGCC
This sequence comes from Pedobacter sp. UYP30, assembly GCF_040547165.1. Taxonomy (NCBI): domain Bacteria; kingdom Pseudomonadati; phylum Bacteroidota; class Sphingobacteriia; order Sphingobacteriales; family Sphingobacteriaceae; genus Pedobacter; species Pedobacter sp. UYP30. The sequence continues at coordinate 57,131 of NZ_JBEPPD010000008.1, forward strand.
TGGCAAAAGTGCAACGATTTTCTCTTGGCCAATCTGGTTTTCTGCTCTAAATTTGCCGTTCGCTTTAAAGGCCGCAATTTCGTCTAACAATGGGTTGCCCACATAGCTAACTTCCATTCCCCATTTTTTATAAAAATCTACTTCAAACGGTAAGATGCAAAACATTTTATCTACCGTTTGTTTGATTTTTAACACTCGCTTTTGGTTCCATGCCCAAACTTTTGGAGAAATATAGTAGCAAACTTTAAAACCCTTTGTTTTGGCGAAACTTGCAATTTTTAAATTGAAGCCTGGGAAATCTATTAAAACAACCACATCTGGTTGCCAAGCGGTTATGGCCGCCTTGCAAAACTTTAGATTTCTTGCTATGGTTGATAAATTTAACACCACCTCGGTGAAGCCCATGAAGGCCATTTCTCGATAGTGTTTTTCTAATTGTCCGCCCTGCGCTTGCATCTTGTCGCCGCCGAAATAATTAAACTCTGCATGGCTATCTTCAGCCTTTAGCGCTTTCATTAGGTTGGCGCCGTGTAAATCGCCAGATGCTTCTCCTGCTATTAGGAAGTATTTCATGGTTTAGGGTTTAGGGTTTAGGGTTTAGGGTTTAGGGAAAATGAAAAACTTATCTTCAACAACAATCCCTCGACTGTCTGACTTCTCACCCCTCTTCCGCCTACATCACTTTATAAAAGAAAAACACAAATGCGCAGAAAAAGGTAGCAGCCAAAATTCCTCTGCCAATATTTTCTTTATTGTACTTAAAAAAATACTGCATGGTGTATGCATTAATTGCAATAGCGCCAATGTAGAGCAAATCGGCCTTTGCCAAATAAATTACGTGCGTAATAATATACCATGCAATTGCGCACAAAAAAGCGGGTATAATTAGGCCGATAAACAAACCTGTCCAAACCGAATTTTTTAATTTGTTTAATTTTGGATTCATCAATATCCTAGCCTAAGTAAATACCATCTGCTGGCGAAATCTCTTGTTTAGATTCTGTTGGGCCCAGAACTCCAAAATCCCACCCGTTTAGCAATTGAATTGCGTGGTGTGCAGTTAGATCAAACTGAACAGGAACTACAGAGACATAACCATGCTCCAACGCCCAAACATCGGTATCTTCGCCCTTATCAAAATTTTGAAAAACTCCGGTAAGCCAGTAATAAGGTCGTTTATAAGGATCTATACGTTCCTCAAATTCTTCTGCCCATTTGGCATTTGCTTGTCTACAAATCTTAATTCCTTTAAGGCTATCGCCTTTTGGAAAGTTTACATTTAATAGAGTTCCATCTGGCAAGCCATGTTGTAACACCTGCTCTGAAATAGATTTTATGAACGGTTTGGTGTACTGAAAATCGGCATCAGAAGTAAAGTCATCTAGCGAGAAACCAATAGAGGGAATTCTTTCTATGGCGCCTTCTACCGCAGCAGACATGGTGCCAGAGTAAATAACGTTAATGGAGTTGTTCAGCCCGTGGTTTATTCCCGAGACGCACAAATCTGGCTTATTGCCCTTAAATATTTTGTTAACAGCAAGCTTAACGCAATCTACCGGCGTGCCGCTGCACTTGTACATTTCTACGCCAGCGTACAAATCTACCTTATCAAACCTAATGGGTTTACCTATGGTTATGGCATGCCCCATACCGCTTTGTGGGCTATCTGGAGCAACAACTACCACGTTTCCCAAATGCTCCATTACCTCTATCAGGTTTTTAATCCCTTTGGCGGTAATGCCGTCATCGTTTACAACTAAAATATTTGGTCTCGCAGCCTTTTTTTTCATATCGGTAAATGTACAAATTATAAAATTTTCGACCCACTGTTCGCCCATTTTAAATTGATTAATAGGCGTTAAAAAACCAACTTTTGCCAATAAATTTTAATTTAATTAGGCAAGTAAAAATTCTATATTTGATTAACTAACATATTATTAGCGGCTGCACAGAAATCTTTGTGTAATCGCCCTAAAAACATAAACAAATGAAAATTAAATCATCAGTTTTGCTATTCTTTCTGTTAATTGGATTTTTAGCAAAGGCACAAACAACCTATCAGTGGAAAACAGGCTCATCGGCGGGTTATACCTATAAATACGTAACCAACGACCCAACCAAAACCCGTTTCTACACCTTAAAAAATGGGCTAACGGTTATTCTTTCACAAAACAACAAAGAGCCAAATATTGTGTACAAAATGGCAGTTCGTGCGGGTAGCAATACCGATCCTCGCACAAATACTGGTTTGGCGCATTATTTAGAACACTTGCTTTTTAAGGGCACCGACAAGTTTGGCACCATGAATTATGCAAAGGAAAAACCCTATCTGGATAAAATACAAGCGCTTTACGAAGTTTACGACAGCACAACAGACACACTTAAGCGTAAAGAAATTTACAAGCAAATCGACAAACTATCGGGCGAAGCCTCTACTTACTCGATAGCAAATGAATATGACAAAATGATGAAAGCAATTGGTAGCAACGTTACCAATGCACATACTTCTGTAGAGGAAACTGTTTATGAAGAAAACCTCCCTTCTAATGCCGTAAATAAATTTTTAGAAGTTCAGGCAGAGCGTTTCAGAGCTCCTGTTTTTAGAATTTTCCACACAGAGTTGGAAGCTGTTTACGAAGAAAAAAACCGTGGATTAGACAACGACGGCAGGAAAATGTATGAGAAAATGCTTGCTGCACTTTTCCCTACGCACAATTATGGGCAACAAACAACGATAGGAACAATCGAGAATTTAAAAAACCCATCGTTGGTGCAGATTAGAAAGTATTATAATAAATATTACGCACCTAACAATATGGCGCTTATTATGAGCGGCGATATCAACTATGATACTTTGATCAAAAAAATAAGTAGCGATTTTGCTTACATGCAGCCCAAATCTTTTGAGTCTTATCAACCTGCGCCAGAAAAGCCGTTAACAACCATACAAACGGTAGATGTGTATGGCCCAAGCGCAGAAAATTTGTACGTTGCCTATCGTGGTTTTGCAGAAAACACACATAAAAGTTTGCTGTTAAATTTAATTAGCAGCATATTATCTAACGGAAAAGCCGGGTTGTTAGACATCAACTTAAACAAAAAGCAAGAGGTTTTAAGGGCGGGGTCCTTTTATGAACAAATGAAAGATTATGGCGTGTTTATTTTATCGGCCACTCCAAAAACTGGCCAAAGTTTAGACGAGACTAAAAAACTTCTACTGTCGCAGATCAATTTGCTCAAAAAAGGCGATTTTGATGAAAGCCTAATCAAAGCAACCGTAGCAAACACAAAATTGGCAGAATTGGAAGGGTACGACAACAACGATGTTAGAGCAGATGCTACTATGACTGCTTTTATCCAGAACCGAGGAACCGAATGGGACAAAAATTTGGCTAGCACAGATAACATGGCAAAGATTACCAAACAAGAAGTGGTAGATTTTGCCAATCAATTTTTTATAGACAATTACGTAGTTGTGTTAAAACATAAAGGCGAAGACAAGAACATTATTAAGGTACAAAAACCTGCCATCACCGCAGTAAAGACCAATGCAAACGAAGTGTCGCCGTTTACAAAAGCCATTATAGCCGAACCAGTAAAACCCATTGCTCCAAAATTTTTAGACTACAAAAAGGATTTAGAATTTGGCAAAGCAGGCATAGCCGATGTAATTGAGGTGCAAAATACAGAAAACAGCATTTTTAGAATGGGCTATCGTTTCGAAATGGGTTCCTACAATTACCAATTGTTGCCTTATGCTGCACAATATTTGGCGTTTTTAGGTACTGATAAGTATACCGCAGAAGAAATAAGCAAGGCTTTTTACAACATTGCCTGTAGTTACCGTTTAAATGTTGGCACAGAAGTAACAACAGTTTCGTTGAGTGGCTTGCAAGAAAATTTTGATAAAGCAACCAGCATGTTAGAAGACCTTTTGGCGCACTGCAAACCAAATGAAAAAGCGTTAGAAGACCTGAAAAGTCGTATTTTAAAAGACAGGGAAAATGCCAAGTTAAATAAGGGATCTATTCTAACTGGCTTAATGAGCTATGCGGAGTATGGTGCAAACAATCCATTCAACAATCAATTGAGCAACCAAGAAATTAAAGACATTAACGCAGAAGATTTAATTTATATGTTGCACAACCTTAGCAATTATAAACATACCATTACATATTATGGACCAGAAAAAATAGCCGATTTTACAAAGAACATTACTGAGCTCCATCCGCTAGGTAAAGCATTTACACCTGCAGCGCCAATGAAAAAATTTGTGTATACCAAAACTGATAGCAATAGGGTTTATTTTGCAGATTACGATATGGTGCAGGCCGAAATTAGATGGGAAAGAAATGCCGGCCTATATAACCCAGAAAATGCGGCAAAGATAGATTTGTTTAATAATTATTTTGGTGGCGGAATGGGATCCGTAGTTTTCCAGACCATTAGAGAATCTAAAGCGCTTGCCTACTCTACTTTTGCGGTTTACGCCACCCCAGAAAGAAGAGACAAAGAAAATTTAATTGTAGCCTATATCGGCACACAGGCAGATAAGATGAACGAAGCCATAATCGGTATGAATGAATTGTTAGATACGCTTCCGCTGAGTGATAAAAATTTCAGCTTATCTAAAAATAACTCGCTAAATGGCATAGAGATAACAAGGATAACCAAAGATGATATTATTTATAGATACTTGGATGATAAGAAACTTGGTTTCGACCACGATTCTAGAATTGATGAATATCGAGATTTGAAGCCATTAACTTTTGATGATTTAAAAGCTTTCCATCAGGCTAATATTTCTAACAAACCTTATAATTATTGTATTGTAGCTTCTGATAAAAAAGTAAATACCGCCAACCTTACAAAATACGGGGCATTAAACAAGTTAAGTTTAGAGCAGATTTTTGGCTACTAGACAGGTTCTTAAAGGCGTGTTACAGAAAGTGTAACAAGGGCGGGCGATTTTCTCAACAGAAAATCGCCCGCTTTGACTTCTAGAATATCTTATTTTGAACTACTCGACCTGCTCAGCTTCTATCAGCTCACTACACCGAAGCGTATAATTTCTATTGTTAATTGGCATGATAAAAAACAAAATTTCATTTATTGGCGATTTAATTGCGAGGCAGAAAACAAACTTAAAATTTGTTGATGTAGACTGTTTTCTTATTTACAAATTCTTGGATGCCATCAATAGATAACTCCCTTCCGTAGCCCGACGTCTTTGTACCTCCAAATGGCAATCTTGGATCACTTTTTACCAATTCATTTACAAACACAGCTCCGTCTTCAAATTTTGAAACCAGCCTTTTAGCTTTAGCCAAGTCTTCTGTAAAGATAGAAACGCCTAAACCAAACTTACTTTGGTTCACTAAAGCTATCGCCTCTTCATCACTTTCAAAGATGGTTATTCCAATAACTGGCCCAAAAGTTTCCTCGGTAAAAACGCACATATCCTTTGTGACATTTCCAAGTACAGTTGGCTCAAAAAAAGCACCATCGCGCTTGCCGCCCACTAGTATTTTTGCACCTTGTTTAAGAGATTGATCTAATTGTTTCTCTAACTCTTCGGCCAAATCAACTCGAGCCATAGTACTAATAAATGTATCGCTCTCCATTGGGTTTCCCACTTTAAGGTTGCTCACCGCAGCCACAAATTTTTCTATAAACACCTTTTCTATCGAAGCATGCAGCAATAATCTTTTCCCTGCAATACAGCTTTGTCCTGTATTTTGAAAACGAGCCTGCACGCAGGTTTTAACGGTTTGTTCTAGGTTACAATCATTAAAAACAACCAAGGCGTTGTTGCCACCCAACTCTAAAACCGATTTTTTAATTTCGGCACCTGCGGCCGCGGCCACTGCTTTACCTGCTGTTTCACTTCCAGTTAGCGTAACTGCTTTAATGTATTTATTTTTGATAATGTCTGCTATCTGCCCGCTCTTGATGGGTAGATTTGTAAAACAGCCTTCAGCAAATCCTGCCCTTTTAAAAACCTGCTCTATGTTATTGGCACATTGCATTACATTGCTGGCATGCTTTAATACCCCCACATTTCCCGCCATTAACGCGGGTGCGGCAAAACGGAACACCTGCCAAAATGGATAATTCCATGGCATTACCGCCAACACAACGCCAATAGGTTCATAACTCACATAACTTTCGTGCGCTTCTGTTTCAATCAATTTATTTGCCAACTGCGCTTCTGCATTTTCTGCATAAAATTCGCAAACTAGCGCGCACTTTTCTACTTCGGCCAAAGACTGGGTTATAGGCTTGCCCATTTCTGCTGTTATTGTGGTAGCGTACTCCTTGCTGTTCTTTCTCAATTCAGCAGCAGCAGCTTTCATTAATTTCTTTCTTTCAGAAATTGGTGTTTCTCTCCAAATATGATACCGGTCGTCTGCATTTTTAATAGCCTTTTCTATTTCTGATTTATTGAGTTCCTCTACCTCGTAAATTTGTTTTGACGAATAAGGGTTTATAGATTTTAACATGTTGATTTTTTATTTGATGAAAGGCGCGAAATTTGGCATATTGAAAAAGCCTTGGTTTTTAAACAGTATTCTAAACTTGAACATTTTTAAAACAGATAGGTTTTTAAATAACGACTGCTGTTAACCTACCATTGACGTTTTTATATAAAAGTTGTTACTTTCAGATAATTGAATTGCTAACTCATTTCTATTACTCCTCCATTCAACCTTCCCAAAAACGACCTCCACTCCGCCTAATGCTGTCCTGTCCGGACGGGAGTCCTACTTTTCTCTTGACAAAAAAGTAGCAAAACCGAGCATTTCTGCGAGCTCATGAATGCAAATAAAACAATAGATGCTAATGAATAAAGTCAAGGCTGGTACCTCTTTGGGTAAAAATTCGCCAAGCTGTTTAATATCGATGATTCGAGGCCTTTTCCCTGCTTTTTCCTTCGCGCGGCTGCAAATCCTCTTCGCACGAGTAACCCGGCAGTTCTCTGCAAGCAGCTTTAGGCGTTTTTTCCTCCAAACAGCTGCTAGGCCAGTCCCACCGAGATGGCTATAGCGCTTTTACTTTTATCCAAATTTAAACAGGCTCGAAGTATTAACAAATAATTTTTACAAGCATGATACAAACAGCATATCTTCGGAGTTAACTAGTAAAAGTTAAACTTTCTAAAATGGCGTTGATTGAAAATCTCGCACCGCATACAAACTCATCGGCTGCGCCATAATAAATTATTAATTCATCACCATGGATGATGTGCCCATTTGTAAAAATTACCTGGCCAAAAAAACCATGTAGCTCGTAATCTGCCTGAGGTTCCATAATTGGGTCTTTAGATCTTGCGATTACTTTACTGGGGTTTTCTAAATCCATCAGAAATGCTCCAAGGCAATATCTGTGTGAATCGTCAGCGCCGTGATAAATTGACAGCCAACCATGATCAGTTTTTATAGGAGCTGCTCCGCCGCCAACACGCCGACTATCCCAGCTATTTTTACGAGTTTTTAAGAGGCATTGATGATTTCCCCACTCATAACCGTTGCTAGATTCTGCTAGCCAAATGTAGTTTCCACCCAAATCTACGCTACTTGGTCGATGAAGCGCATAAAATTTCCCTTTAATTTTTTGGCTAAAAAGTGCACAATCTTTATTGTGTGGAGGAATAACCATTCCGTGATGGGTAAATGTTTTCCAATCTTTGGTGGTTCTCATGCCAACACCGACACCGTGTGCGGAGACAGCAGTATAGGTGAGATAAAACAATCCATCTATTTGAGTTACCCGGCAATCTTCAATTCCAAAACTTTCATTTGCTCCCTGTCCCTGAAGCAGGGGATAGCCATCGGGTTGATAAAAATGAATTCCATCATCGCTACAAACCAAACGCAGGTGCGAAAGTGTGGTGAGGTAATCACTTCCCTTGTAATTGATAATTCTCGGGTCGAGCGCTATCAAGTTTTTGTCATTCGCTGATATTTCCTTAATTTCAATTCCGTCAGGTTTCAAAATAGGAAATGAAATAATGCCCGGCTTTTGCGGTGGTCTTTCTGCCACTCGAACAACCATCCACGTTTTATCCAAAAACGTAAAAACTCCAGGATTAAGCAAACATGCAATTTCTAAACCAGGCTTGCTCGGCATCAAATCTTTGGGAAACAACAATGGGTTTTCTGGAAATCTTTGGGATAAATCTGACATACAAATTCCTATAAATTATTTTGAATTATATAAAGGCTGAAAGCAAAATGCACAAAGTTTAAAAATAAAAAGCTATATCACAGTATATTATACTATTTATTTGTGAAATTAATTAATGGATTCTATATAAGTGATTGGATTCATTAAACACGCAAAATAGAAAAGGCAACCTTTTCAGATTGCCTTTTAATATTTGGCTTGGAACCGTTATAATGAATTTATCCAAGTCACTAATTCGTCGCGGCCTTTGCCAGTTTTCTTCTGTAATTTTCCCAGCAACTCATCGTCTTTTCCTTCTTCGTGCGTTAAGTCATCATCGGTCAAGTCGCCGTAGGCTTGTTTAACTTTGCCTTTAATCTCGTTCCACTTTCCTTTAATTTCTAGCTTATCCATATTTTTTTGTTTTAGTGTTTGAATATTGATTGTACTCAAAGAACATCAAGCGCGAGAAATTGTTTTTTCTGGAAGACCTAACTAGGAATAAAAATTAAAATATTTTTTACAGGTTCTTCGCAGCAGCAGTAATAATTTTTACCACCTCTGGGTCTAACAACGTAGAAATGTCTCCCAAGTTATCTGTGTCTCCTTCTGCTATTTTACGCAAAATACGACGCATAATTTTTCCAGACCTTGTTTTAGGCAAACCACTTACAAACAATATTTTATCGGGCTTAGCAATGGGTCCAATTACCCTTGTAACGGTTTGTAGAATATCCTTTTTAGATAATTCCTCATCTCCATGCATTTCTGGAAAAATTACGAATGCATATATTCCCTGTCCTTTTACATCATGCGGATAGCCAACTACAGCGCTTTCTACCACACCAGCGTGCATATTTATGGCATTTTCTACTTCAGCTGTTCCTATTCTGTGTCCTGAAACATTTAACACATCATCTACCCTACCGGTAATTTTATAATAGCCATCTTCATCTCGCATGCAACCATCTCCCGTAAAATACAAGTTTTCGTAGGCAGAAAAATAGGTCAGCTTGCACCGTTCGTGATCGCCGTAGGTGGTACGCAACATGCCGGGCCACGGAAATTTGATGCATAAATTTCCCATCACACCATTTCCGGTAATTTCTGCACCATTTTCATCTACCAATACCGGCTGCACCCCTGGCAGCGGCAGCGTAGCAAAACTTGGCTTGGTTGGTGTAACAGTAGCAATTGGAGAAATCATAATCCCACCCGTTTCTGTTTGCCACCAAGTGTCTACAATCGGCGCCTTGCCCTTCCCTATCTTTTCATCGTACCAATGCCAAGCTTCCTCATTAATCGGCTCACCTACCGACCCTAAAACCCTTAGCGAACTTAAATCTTTCCCCTTTAAAGGCTCATCGCCAAAGCTCATCAAAGAGCGGATAGCCGTTGGTGCTGTGTATAAGGTATTTACTTTATGTTTTTCTACAATATCCCAAAACCTAGATGCGTTTGGATAGGTTGGAATACCTTCAAAAAGAACAGAAGTTGCACCTTGCGATAAGGGACCATACACAATGTAAGAATGACCGGTAATCCAACCAATATCTGCAGTACAAAAATAAACTTCATTTGGCTGGTAATTAAACACATTGCTAAAGGTGTACCCGGCATAAACCATGTAACCACCGCAAGTGTGCACCACGCCTTTTGGTTTACCCGTAGAACCAGAGGTATATAAAATAAACAACATATCTTCTGCATCCATCTCCTCTGCCTCGCAAATGTGGTTTACGTGCTTCACTTCATCTTCCCACCAAACATCTCTACCTTTTAACATAGATACTGGCGTACGAACGTGAGTAAGCACAATACATTTCTCTACGCTGGGGCAACCGATTAGCGCATCGTCAATTACATTTTTTAATGGAATTTGCTTATTTCCACGGTTCGCTCCATCAGCAGTGATGACTAATTTACACTGTGCATCAACAATCCTATCGGCGATAGATTTTGCGGAGAAGCCTCCAAAAACCACCGAATGGATAGCGCCAATACGTGCGCACGCCAATACGGCAATTGCAAGTTCGGGCACCATAGGCATATAAATACATATTCTATCTCCTTTTTTGGCACCGTTGCGCTTTAACACATTTGCAAACCTGCAAACCCGCTCGTGCAACATTTTATAGGTAAGGGTAACGCTTTCTTCTTCGGGGTTGTTAGGTTCGAAAATAATGGCCGGTTTATCTCCGTTTTTTGCCAAATGCCTATCTAAACAGTTTTCGGTAATATTCAACTTAGCGCCTTGAAACCATTTGATGCTTGGTTCTTCGAAATTCCAGGACAACACCTTGTACCAGGGCTTTCTCCATTGAAAATTCTGCGCCACCTCGCCCCAAAACTGCTCTGGGTTTTCAACACTTTTTTTATAATCGGCTTCATATTGCTCAAAAGATGTAATCTGCATTGCTATTTTTCTAGTTTTGATTAGTAGCGGCTAATTTAACGAATTAATGTTTAGCCTTGATAATCAAATCTCATCAAAATGAATACGTAGTTTTAATTGCAGCCAATCTCGCTGCCATCCATTATTTTTGTTAAATTAAAAAATTGCTCTATTTGTCGCGTTCGCATATGCTGTTGCAGCAAACACCAAATCAATAGCATCAACCAAGGTTAAAGGACAGTGTTTAACAAACACAATTAAAAAATCGAATTATACGATTTTTGATAAATCGACAAACATAGTATCTATAACGGTTAGAAAAAGCAAAAAACCTAGCAATGTAGTATACATTACTTTAGGAGTTAAGACCTTTGGTGGAGCTAACAACGATCCAATGGTTTACGGAGCAGTTGGGGAATCAAAAGAAACGCAAAAGGCAACTGAATCTATTTTTGATAGGATTGAGGTTTTAAGCAGTGGATATAAAAATAAATAAGCTATCTACAACTCAAAATGAATTCACATTAGAAAACATTACGTTTCCATTGAAATTGAAGATACATGACATAAAAGAATATATCGAATTTGATTTGAGAGAAACGGGGTGTATGGGAGGGAGATGTGAACCACAAAAAATAATTTGCAACGCTATTGCCGTTTAAGTTTATTTTTCGGATATTTGCACACTCTTAAAAAATTTAAGCGGCGATCATAACAATATAAACGAGTCATGTCAAGAATTTGTGATTTAACAGGGAAAAAAGCGATGGTGGGTAACAACGTATCTCACTCGAACGTGAAGACCAAGCGTAGGTTTTATCCTAATTTACAGCTTCAGAAATTTTACATTCCTGAAGAAGGCCGTTGGATTACCTTAAAGGTAAGCACTTCGGCAATTAAGACCATCAATAAGGTGGGCATTACAGAAGCGATTACCCGTTTCGTAAAAAAAGGAAAATTGTAAGAATACTTGCTGTTTACATTAGCAGCTTAAAAAAACATATAAAATGGCAAAAAAAGGTAACAGAGTTCAGGTTATTTTAGAATGTACTGAGCATAAAGAAAGCGGTATGCCTGGCATGTCTAGATACATTTCTACCAAGAATCGTAAAAATACCACCGAGCGATTGGAGTTGAAAAAATTCAATCCGGTGTTGAGAAAAGTAACTGTACATAAAGAAATTAAATAAGGTTGATGGTTTAGAGGTAGAAGGTTTAGGGTTAACCTATTTTTCTGTCAATCTATCATTTTAATCATTTAAACACAAAAAACATGGCAAAGAAAGTTGTTGCAACCCTAAAAACCGGTACCGGTAAAGAATATTCGAAAGTAATTAGTATGGTTAGATCACCAAAAACAGGTGCTTATACATTTAAGCAAATGATGGTGCATAACGACCACGTTAAGGAAGCTATCGTTCTACAGAAAGAAGCATAGTTCTACCTTTTATAAGAATTTAGGCCGTTCCCAATATAAGGAAGGGCTTTTTTCGTATAAGAAATAAGTCCGACGAATAATTCGCTATCTTTGATAAAAGCAAAGCTATGGAAGCACACAAGTTTAGAACCAAGGTTTCTGAAAATGGAACGATTATTATTCCAGATAACTTTGACGTAAAAAATAAAGAAGTAGAGGTTATTATTTTAAATCCTGCATCTCAAAATAAAACCAAGAAAAGCATGAAAATATTTCTTGGTAAATTTTCTGGAGTGTTGGAGGGGATAGACTCAGACAAGGCTAAATATGATTATCTGATGGAGAAGCATAAGTAATGAATGTATTATTCGACACAAATATTTTCATAGACATTAGCCTAAAGCGGCAACCATTTTACAAAGATTCTTTCGAATCATTGAGCAAAATAAATGGAGAATCCATTAAAGGATTTATCTTAGCTTCAACTTTTACTGATATTTATTATATCTGTAAAAAAAACATTGGTCATGCTAAAACGATAGATATTCTTATCGCACTGATAAACTCGATAAATATTGTTGGTGTCAACTATGATACAATAATTTTTGCGCTCCATTCCAACTTTTTAGACTTTGAGGATGCTGTACAAAATGCAGCAGCAGAGTTAAACCAAATTGATATTATCGTTACGAGGAACGTAAAAGATTTTAACAAAAGCCAAATACCAACATTAACACCAACCGAATTTTTAAAACAACATATTAACTAATGGGCTTATTTGATTTTTTTAAAAAGAAAGAAGTAGCACCCGAAGCCAAAGAAGCATTAGATAAAGGTTTAGAAAAAACCAAAGATGGCTTTTTAAGTAAAATTACCAAGGCCGTTGCCGGTAAATCTACCGTGGATGATGAGGTGTTAGACAATCTTGAAGAGGTTCTAGTAACTAGTGATGTTGGCGTAAAAACTACGCTTAAGATCATTAAGAGAATAGAGGCTAGGGTTGCCAAAGATAAATACGTTTCTACATCAGATTTTAACCATCTTTTAAAAGACGAAATACAACTGCTGCTCGCAGAAAACAACAGTAGTGATTTTAGACAATTTGAATATGGCGACCATAAACCTTATGTAATTATGGTGGTAGGCGTTAACGGGGTGGGCAAAACCACCACCATTGGCAAACTGGCGCACAAATTAAAAGAGTCTGGTTTAAAAGTGGTACTTGGCGCTGCCGACACCTTTAGGGCCGCAGCGGTAGAACAAATTAAACTTTGGGGCGAGCGCGTGGGCGTTCGGGTAGTTGCGCAGCCAATGCACTCAGACCCTGCCTCTGTTGCGTTCGATACATTACAATCTGCCGTTGCAAATGGCGACGATGTTGCCATTATTGATACGGCAGGCAGATTGCACAACAAAGTTGGCTTGATGAACGAATTGGGTAAAATAAAGCAGGTGATGCAAAAAATAGTTCCTGGAGCACCACATGAGATTTTACTTGTGCTAGATGCTTCTACCGGACAAAATGCGTTTGAACAATGCCAGCAATTTACAGAAGCAACGGATGTAAATGCTTTGGCCATTACCAAACTAGACGGCACTGCAAAAGGTGGTGTAGTGATCGGTATTTCAGATCAATTTAAAATACCAGTAAAATATATTGGTGTTGGAGAAAAAATGGGTGACTTACAGCTTTTTGATAAAAAAGAGTTTGTAAACAGCTTGTTTGATTAAACGATTTAATAAAAAATACGGAAGCGCTTGATTACATTGATTTGAAGATTACATAGTTTCTTGATATTTCAATTTTAGAGAAGTCTTTAAAGAAAATACGCAAGCGCTTGATAACACAGATTTAAAGATTTCACAGATAATTTAGTTATTTTATTATAGACGAATATCTGCATAAGGAACTCACTCAAGAAATAATTGGTTGTTGCTATAATGTTCACAATCAATTAGGCCCCGGTTTTTTAGAGAAAATCTATGTCAATGCGTTAAAAATAAAGCTCACGCAAGCTCGGTTAATGTTCGATTTTGAAAAGGAATACATTGTAACATTCGAAAATCAAATAATTGGAAAATTTAGGTGCGATTTAGTTGTTGAGGGAAAAGTAATAGTCGAATTAAAATCTGTTACTGGATTTCAACCAAAACTATTTCAGAACCAACTCATTTCTTACTTGAAAGCCAGTAAAATTAAAACTGGATTATTGATTAACTTTGGCAATACAAGTTGCGAAGTCAAAAGAATATCAGTATAGTGAAAAAAAATAATGTTCAAACCTTATTCTAATCTGTGAAATTCTATAATCTGTGGAATCAAACCGAAAGGAAATGGAAACAATATAATATGAATACTAAAGTACTAAAAAGTAAAGTCTCGCTCAAACAACCGAAAATAAACGTAATTACTCTTGGTTGTTCTAAGAATATTTACGATTCTGAGGTGTTAATGGGTCAGCTTCGCGGCAACAATTTAAATGTGGTGCACGAAAGTGATAAAATGGGCAAGGATGATATTGTGGTTATCAATACCTGCGGTTTTATAGACAATGCCAAGCAAGAATCAATTGATACCATTTTACAATTTAGCGAACTTAAAGAGGCTGGCAAGATTGGCAAAGTGGTGGTAACTGGTTGTTTGAGCGAACGCTATAAGCCAGAACTTTCAGCAGAGATCAGCAATGTAGATGCCTTTTACGGCACAAATGATTTACAAGATATTTTAAAAGAACTTGGCGCCGATTATAAACACGAGCTCATCGGCGAACGCCTACTAACCACGCCTTCTCATTTTGCCTACTTTAAAATTGCAGAAGGATGCAACCGTCCCTGCTCTTTTTGTGCGATACCTCTAATGCGCGGAAAGCACTTGAGCAGACCGATAGAAGAGCTAGTAAACGAAGCCAAAATTCTAGCCAAAAACGGGACAAAAGAACTTATTCTAATTGCCCAGGACCTGACTTATTATGGTTTAGATATTTATGGAAAGCGTAATTTAGATGATTTAATGCGCCGCTTGTCGGATATTCCTGGCATAGAATGGATTAGGTTGCAATATGCCTATCCAAGTGGTTTCCCTATGGAAATTTTGGATGCTATGAATGAGCGCGAGAACATTTGCAATTATCTAGACATGCCTTTGCAGCACATTACAGATAATATGCTGAAATCCATGCGTCGAGGTACTACCAAGCAGAAAACAATAGATTTAGTAAATCAAATACGAGACAAGGTACCGAACATAGCCATGCGTACTACGTTAATTTGTGGATACCCGGGCGAAACAGAACAGGACTTTGAAGAGATGAAAAACTGGGTTGCCAATACAAAATTTGATCGACTAGGCTGTTTTACCTACTCTCACGAAGAGAAAACACATGCCCATTCTTTGGTAGATAACATTTCAGAAGAAGTAAAGCAGCAACGCGTGGAAGAGATTATGGAAATTCAACAGGGAATTTCATTTGACATCAATCAGCAGAAAATTGGACAGACATTTAAAGTGCTTATCGATAAAAAAGAAGGCGACTATTTTATCGGCAGAACCGAATACGATTCGCCAGAGGTAGATAACGAAGTGTTGATAGACGCTAAAATAGACTACGCGGCAATCGGAAGCTTTGTAAACGTTAAGATTAACCGAGCAGAAGATTTCGATCTATATGGTACGCTGGTTGAAATGAAGTTTTAGGCGATAGGAATTAGGTTATAGGTATCAGGTGGATTTCAAAAGCTGATAAGATATCTGCCGAAGCTACGCATCTTTGAAAAGAGGCATTAGGCGTTAAGAATTAGGCGATTGGCAAACTGAAACAAAGAGCTGTAGGTTCGGCCTGTTAAGTTGCACCGGATTTTTATATGTTGCAATTTCAATCCTTTACAAGGATGAGTCGTTCTCGATTCTTACACTTTTACTTTATATTCGAACGCTGATAAAAATCTGATTGGTGTTTCAATGCAAAAAATAGAGAAAACTAGATTCTACGAACTGGATGTGATGAGGTTTTTGGCAGCGCTAGCCGTGCTTTTTTACCATTACACGTTTGCATCAAACCGAATGATGGGGACTCCTTTTTTCGGCATAGAAAAAATTAGCCGTTATGGCTATTTGGGTGTTGATGTATTTTTTATGATAAGCGGTTATGTGGTGCTGATGTCTTCTATGCACAAAACGCCAAAATATTTTGTCATCTCTCGTATTACCAGGCTGTACCCAGCTTACTGGATCTGTTGCCTTTTTACCTTTGTATTTCTTTATTTTGGCAACATCCATTTGCAAGGATCAGCCCCGACAACCTTTAAACTGCTGGCGGTTAATTTAACTATGTTTCAAGAGTTTCTCGGTAAAGAAAACCTAAATGGAGTGTTTTGGACACTGACTTACGAACTCGGATTTTACTTTATTATACTTGCCTTTGTAGCCCTAAAGTTGTGGAGAAGCTTGCTAATGATTATTTTGCTCTGGCTTCTTTACACCCTCAGCATAAACCTCGATGCAGCAAAAAATGCATTTTCTTTCTTTTTGATTCCAAAATACAGTTGCTGCTTTATTGCTGGAATGCTATTTTATTTATGGAAAATAAATTACGCAGAAAAATGGAAATTGATTGCTCTCTTAATACTTTGTTTTACTATAAACATAAAAAACGATGTGTGGATTACCGCAGATATGAACAATTTCTATCAGGCAAAAAATCTATTCAACACCTACATTGTTATTGCTTGCGTCTGCTGCTTTTATTTATTTTTCAGTTTGTCTGCAACAAACAAACTAAATTTTAATTTTTTAAGGCGTTCGGCTCATCTCGGCAAATTGACATATCCTCTTTACCTAGTACATGGCTTTGGCGTCGGGTTTTTCTTGTTGTGGGGAAACTTGGTGAATAAATATGTAATCCTAGTAATGGCTACCAGCTTTTCCCTTTTGCTTTCTTTTTTGATTTACAAATTTGTGGAAGAGAAATTCCGACTCGGCTTTAAGCGGGCCTTGCTTCGACTATCGGATAAAATATAAAGGCAGCCCGACTATCACGGCTGCCTTTATTGATAAATGTTTTGAGGTAGGCTTAATCTTTCTCTGGCCTATTTTTAATCTGACTTGCCTTTAACCAGATTTTAGCGCCCTTTTTGTTTACGTAATACTTTTTGTTTTTATTGTTGATGTAAACATCAGAACCGTTGGGAGCCATTTTACCTTTCCAAACCTTGTCTGTAACCTTTGCTTCACCTTTAACGGCAACTTCTGCCGTTTTGTTGGCCGCTTTAGTAACAACTTTACCAGTTTTATCAGCCGTTCTTTCCACAGCATTTTTCTTTGTTTGGGCGCTTGCGCCAAGGCTAAGTCCTACACACAACGCGCAAGACAACATGCCCATTACTAATCTGTTTTTCATAGTGTTTCTTTTTTAAAACTATAGGTAGAAAACATCACTGGAAACGCATTGTTTGAGTTGGAGAAAATAAAAGCAAGCTGCACTCAGACTAACGAAAAGAATAGACAGCATGAGTAACAAAACAACCTTAAAAAGTTCTATTTCTGTAGTAACCTTACAGCTAACAAAAAGCTGAAAGCCTAACTTAATTTTTCTGCAAGTAGCTTCATCTCTATGTGCGGCGAATGGTTTTTATACAAAATATTGTGCACGGCTTTAAGAATAGGCATTTCTACTTCGAAATTACACCGCTTTAGGTGCATGCACTGTACGGCAAAATAGCCTTCGGCAACCATATTCATTTCTAGCTGTGCAGACTTTACCGTATACCCCTTGCCAACCATGTTTCCAAAGGTGCGGTTTCTACTAAACTGAGAATAGGCGGTTACCAGTAAATCACCCAGATAGGCAGATTCTTTAATATCTCTTGAAATCGGGTGGACTTTATCTACAAAATGGCTAATCTCTCTAATGGCGTTGCTAATTAACACCGCCTGAAAATTATCGCCATAGCCAATGCCATGACAAATACCGGCTGCAATGGCATAAATATTCTTTAAAATTGCAGCATATTCTGTCCCGAAAATATCATCAGAAACATTGGTCTTAATATACCTCGTATCTAAAAATGAAGCGAAGTCTTCTGCTTTGCTTATATCGGTACACGCAATCGTTAAGTAAGAGAGTTTTTCTAGAGCCACTTCTTCAGCATGGCATGGCCCACTCACCACTAAAATATCTTGATAGGGAATGTCGTAAACCTTGTGTAGAAATTCTCCGATAATCAAATTGTCTTCAGGCACAATACCTTTAATAGCAGATATAATCTTTTTACCCTTTAAGTTCTCTGTTGTTATTCCTTTTAAACTCTGTTTTAAAAAAGCAGAGGGCACATTAAGTACAACATAATCTGCATGCGCAATCACCTCATTAATGTCGTCGGAAATATTTTCATCCTTCAACTTAATTTCTACCGCACTAATGTAATTTGGATTGTGTTTAAATTTTCTGATGTGGGCAATGGCATCTGCATTCCGCATCCACCAGTAAATTTCTTTATCGGCTAGATTATCCACGAGCATTTTTACCATGGCCGTGGCCCAACTGCCACCGCCGATCATTGCAATTTTTGGCACCATAATAAGATAAGTTTGAAACTGGGTAATTTGTTTCTAAATACCCACAAAAAAGCACAGTTTTTTATACTGCGCTCAAACTTATACAATTATTTAGGAAATGCCTATTATTTTCCGTCTTTGCTGAACAATTTATCTTTTGTGGTTTTTTCTATCTCCATCCCATCTTTTAATTTATTCTGAATGGCAGCATAAGGGCCTGTAACCACTTCTTGACCAGCTTTTAAACCTGTTTTAACAATAATGTCTTGATCATTCTGAATGCCAGTAGTAACTTGTGTTTTCTTTACCTTGTTTCCATTTACTATATAAACGTATTGTTTAACGGTTTTATCGTTCAATTTTGTTTTTTGTTGATCAGAGTTGTTAGCGTCATCATTAGGTTTATTTCCACCACCATCAGCTGGTGAACCGGTAAAAACCGATTGGATTGGCACCGACAAACCTTTTAACGACGCACTCTGAATATCTACTGTGGCAGACATACCGGGCCTAAAAATAGAAGTCTGTTTGCCTTCAGTACTTTCGGATATTCGAACTTTAACAGCAAAGTTTGTTACTTGATCTACGGAATTACTAGCGGTCGTACCTACCGCGGTAGATGAACTTGCAATCTCAGTTACCAACCCTTTAAATTTCCTTTCGCTAAAAGCATCTACATCAATAGAAGCACTATCGCCCACTTTAACCCTGGTAATGTCATTTTCATTCACATCTACATTAACCTCCATAGAGGCAAGATTAGAAATACGCATAATTTCTGTACCCGCAAATTGAGAGGTACCCAAAATCCGGTCTCCCAGCTCGATTGAAAGCTTAGATACTACACCATCAACTGGTGAATAAATGGTGGTTTTAGCTAAATTTGCCCCAGCTTCTTTTACATTTGCGCCAGTTTGTTCTAAGGTATATTTTGCACCCGTAACATTTGCTTTCGCGCTTGCCAGTGTAGCTTTTGCTGTTAAGTAAGCTGCCTTTGCTGCATCAAACTCGGCAACAGAAATTACTTTTTTCTTAGACAACTCTGTGTTGCGCTTATAAATGGTTTCTTGGTTAGCAAAATTTGCTTGGGCTTGAGCCAACTGCTGCTCTGAAGCTGTCACCGCACTTTTTTGCGCATTATAACTTGCCACAGTTCTATCATAACCAGATTGAAGTACATCTGGTCTCACTTTACAAAGCAATTGCCCAGCTTTAACCACATCGCCTTCTTTAACCTTTAATTCTGTAACTTCTCCAGATACTTCAGAGCTAAGTTTTACCTCCGTTTCGGGTTGTATTTTTCCACTTGCGGTAACTGTTTCTATTACCGTTTTATCTGCGGCTTTTTGTACGGTAACTTTCTCTGTCTTTTTGCCTCCAATAACACCGGTAAGTTTCAAAACAATTAGCAGGACAACAACAATGGCCAGCGTGATAAGTATTGGTTTAAGTTTCATAATTTTTAACGTAATTTCTTTAAGAGGTAATATTAAAATGTAATGGGTTTGCCCAAATAATAGTCAATCACTTTTTCCCTAAATAATAGATCATATTTAGCCTGGATAAAATCAATCTCGGCCTTATTTCTATTGGTTTGAGCTGTGTTAAAATCCAAGCTATTGTCTAAACCTACGTTGTAGCGCTGTTCTACTGCGTAGAAAGCATCCTTTTGAGCATTAAAGGCGTTAAGCGTAGAGCTGTACCTACTGTCGGCGCCTTTCAAATCGGCCACAGCCTGATAGATGACTTTATTTAAGTTGTTTTTTGCCAATTGCTCTTGCGTTTGGCTTTGGACGTAATTAATCTTAGCTTTTCTTACACTGGATCGTGCAGCAAAACCATTAAAAATTGGAATTTGTAACCTCAAGCCAACATTTTGACCTAAATTATCATTCAGCTGCTCTGAGAAGGTCCCTCCAAATCTACTGGGATCTGAATAAAGGGTTTGCACACCTGCTCCTAAAGATATTGAAGGGTAATAGTTGCCCTTGGCAATGTCGATACCCTTCGCTGCTGCAGCTGTATTTAAGCTAGCCAATTTTATATCTGGAAATTCGCCCAAGGCCTTTTGGTATAGCCCTTCGGCATCTATACTGTCTTGCATCTTTTTAAATTTATCTAAAGACGGCGCTTGCACTTCATACCGTGCCGACGAAGGTATGTCCATCAACTGTGCTAAAGTAATGTAAGAAATGGTTAACGCATTGTTCGCATTCGTTACATTCAACTCGCTGGTTGCAGCCTGAGATTTGGCCAAAGAAATATCTGCCAAGGTTTTACTTCCTGCATCTAACAAAGCTTGCTCTCTTTTTAACAGCTGATTAGATACAATCAACTGATCTTGAGCTGCCCGCAAGAAGTCTTTGTTATACAACACTTGCAAATATTGGGTAATTACCTGTAGCACTAAATCGTTCTTTACTTTCTCGGTAGCCGTCTTATTAACATCTAGCAAGATTCTATTTTGTCTAATCTGATTAATCTTTTGGAAACCACGAAAAAGATCTACTCCTGCATCTAGCCCCCCGTTTATAGATGTAGAATTCTGATTTGTAACTTCAAGTGTAGTTTGGTTTCTGTACTGTCCAAAACTTTTCCCTGCACTTGCGTTTCCATTCAATGTTGGGTAAAGCGCATATTTAGACTGGCTTAGATTCTCTACCGCTAAACTCTCATCAAGCTGAGACTGCTTTATCTGCAAGTTATTATTCAAAGTTTTTTCTACCGCCTGCTGTAAGCTAATAACTTCTTGAGATGATGCATTTTGGATGAAAAAGCAAGTAGCTAGAACCGTGCAACATATTATCGCCCCAATTTTTTTCGCTATCTTCATTAATTTACTATTTGTGTTTGTTCTGCCAATCATCTATAAATGGTTAAATGTTCTCGTCTCATTTGTGGTCATTCCGCCAAAAATAAGAAATTAAATCTTTTAAATGTGCACGGCTATTCAGTAACTTTGCCAGCTATGTACCTCGTTAAAAGTCCTTTCTTTTTAAAATGGTATTATCCTCAATTGCTGTGGAATAAACCCCGCAGCGAAAAAACCATTTATATTACCTTTGACGATGGACCAATACCTATTGTTACACCCTTTGTTCTAAAAACTTTAGCCGCCTATAATGCTAAGGCAACGTTTTTTTGCATTGGCGATAACATTCGCAAACATCCAGATGTATTTAATGCCGTTGTAAATTCTGGTCATGCCATTGGAAACCATACGTTTAACCACCTAAATGGATGGAAAACAGATGACGAAACATACATAAAAAATATTTTAGAAGCGCAAGCTTTAACACAAACCAATTTGTTCAGGCCACCTTACGGGAGGATTAAGAAATCGCAGATAAGGAAGCTGAAGGGAGTCGGAGGTCGGGAGTCGGAGGTCGGAAGTGAGCAGTCAGCAGTCAGCAGTCTGCAATCAGACATAAAAACTCTAAGCTTTGAAGTCAGAAATAAGTCGTCAGAGCCTCAATTTCAGCCTTCTAACCATTACCCTCTAACCGCTAAACCAAACCCTTCCACCCTCTACCCTCCAAACCCTAAACCATCAACCTTACACCCTAAACCGTCAACCCTAAACCTTCCCGCCTTCCACCTTATTATGTGGGATGTGCTTAGCGGAGATTTCGACACAAACCTAGCTCCAGAAAAATGTTATCAAAATGTGATAATAAATACCCAAAACGGATCTATCATTGTTTTTCACGACAGCTTAAAAGCATTTGACAGATTACAATATGCATTGCCACGCGTATTGAAATATTTTACAGAAAGAGGGTTTAGCTTTGAAAGGCTTTGAGAACAATTTAGTAGTTAGTATTTCGAAAAAATGCTGCACAACAAAAAATTTTTTTAACTGGTAGTTAATTTTAGAAAATATGGAAGCGCCAGAATCATTCGGAAGAACCGCAACTTATAGAGTAACTTTAGCAAATCATTTAAGGTTACTGAAAAATTTGCTGTTTTTTATAGGCGGATTCTTGCTCACTTTAGTTTATTTTTACCTTACCAATTATAAAGATTTTAAAATTTTAGCCATCATTATGTCGATAATGACAATATGCTGGTGTGTGCCCTCACTTATTTTGCACTATAATTATTACGAGCAAGCTAAAGATTTAACGATTATAGAACACGAAGAATTTTTCGAGGTATTTAAACATCAACAACCCGAAATTAGAATTGAGAAAAAAGACACCATAGTTATAGATCTTTACATAGGTACAAATATGATGTTATATAATTCCAACTTTGGTAAATTTCCAACAGGAGAATATTGTTACGCAATAATAAAGACACCTACAGATACCATAATCTTGAACAATTTAATTTATCCTGATGTTAAATATTTACCACAAAGATTTCCTGAGGTAAAGGCTTCCTACCACAAAACCGGCTTTGCCAAAATATGAATTTATTAAATGACCACCACCAACCCCCCAATGTCATTAACTTAAAGAAATCGTTTGTCGGTCAGAGCCTGTCGAAGACCTTAAATATGAAGTTGCTAAATCCAAAAACCAATAAAATGGCTGTCCCTCGACAAGCTCTGGATGACACCATTTTATTGGTTTTTTCTTAAGTTAATGGCATTGGGGCAAGGGGTGGTTCTAAACTATGTGCCACAAACTTTAACCCAATTAGCCCCGATTGGAACGGAAAGCCCACAGCAAGGCTATGGTGGCCGAGCGCGTTGAAGCCGTGCGAGGACTTTGAGTGAAAGCGGGAAGAAACGCTGATTGGAATCGTGTCCCTGCGCTTCAAAAAAACTATCTTCCAACATCATTCACTATCTACACCTTCGCTATTTAGAAATCTTCCAAAATAATATAATGAAACGGAATAAAGTCGAACCACTTATTTTTTTTGTAAATTCGCAGTAGAATAAGAATAGCAAATTTTAAAAACACAACATAAATGGCTTTTGATATAGAAATGATCAAAAAGGTTTATGCAACTTTTGGCAGTCGCGTAGATGCGGCCCGTAAATTGGTTGGCAGACCTTTAACCCTATCCGAAAAAATATTATATGCACATCTTTGGGATGGCGACCCGAAAAAAGTGTTCTCTCGCGGAACAGACTATGTAGATTTCGCACCAGACCGTGTGGCCATGCAAGATGCAACGGCTCAAATGGCGTTGTTGCAATTTATGCAAGCTGGCAGACCACAAGTTGCAGTACCTTCTACCGTACATTGCGATCACCTGATCACGGCAAAACTTGGTGCTGCTATAGATTTACCAAATGCAAAAAAAGAAAGCAGCGAGGTTTTTGATTTCCTTTCTTCGGTTTCTAACAAATACGGCATCGGCTTTTGGAAGCCGGGCGCCGGAATTATCCACCAAGTGGTGTTAGAAAACTACGCCTTCCCTGGCGGCATGATGATTGGAACAGATTCTCACACCGTAAATGCTGGTGGTTTAGGTATGGTTGCTATTGGTGTTGGTGGCGCAGATGCCTGCGACGTAATGGCCGGCTTGCCCTGGGAACTGAAATTCCCAAAATTAATTGGCGTTAAACTTACCGGAAAATTAAGCGGATGGACCGCAGCAAAAGATATTATTTTAAAAGTAGCTGGAATTTTAACCGTTAAAGGTGGTACGGGTGCTATAGTAGAGTATTTTGGCGACGGCGCCGTTAACCTAAGCTGTACAGGTAAGGGCACCATTTGCAATATGGGTGCAGAAATTGGGGCAACTACATCTACTTTCGGTTATGATGAAAGCATGGAGCGCTACCTGCGCGCTACAAACCGTGCCGACGTTGCCGATGCTGCAAATACTGTAAAAGACTATTTAACAGGCGACCCAGAAGTTTACGCCAATCCAGAGCAGTACTTTGATCAGATTGTAGAAATCAACCTAGATGAATTAGAGCCTTATTTAAACGGGCCGTTTACGCCAGATTTGGCAACGCCTATTTCTAAAATGAAAGTAGAAGCCGAAAAAAATGGCTGGCCACTTAAAGTAGAATGGGGTTTAATTGGTTCTTGTACCAACTCTAGCTACGAAGATTTATCGCGTGCCGCATCTATTGCGCAACAGGCGGTAGACAAGGGATTAATTACCAAATCTTCTTTTGGCATAAACCCTGGTTCTGAGCAGGTGCGTTATACCGCAAATCGCGATGGCTTCTTAAAAACCTTCGAAGATTTAAATGCAACTATTTTTACCAACGCCTGTGGCCCTTGCATAGGCATGTGGGACCGTGTTGGCTCAGAAAAATCAGAAAAAAACACCATTGTACATTCGTTTAACAGAAATTTTGCAAAACGCGCCGATGGAAATCCAAATACCTTTGCTTTTGTAGCTTCGCCAGAAATGGTAGCCGCAATTGCCATATCTGGCACATTGGGTTTCAATCCGCTAACCGATACGCTTACCAACAATAAGGGCGAAGAGGTTAAGTTAGACCCGCCAACGGGCCTAGAATTGCCACCAAAAGGCTTCGATGTAGAAGATGCCGGTTTCCAGGCACCTGCAACAGATGGTTCTCATGTAGATGTAATTGTTTCGCCAACTTCTAAACGTTTGCAACTACTAGATCCTTTTGCCGCTTGGGAAGGAACAGACTTAAAAGGTTTACGTCTGTTAATTAAAGCAAAAGGAAAATGTACTACCGATCACATCAGTATGGCTGGCCCATGGTTAAAATTCCGTGGCCATTTAGATAACATTTCCAACAACATGCTTATTGGTGCCGTTAACTTTTACAACGACCAAACAGATACCGTTAAGAACAGCATTACTGGCGAGTACGGGCCAGTTCCAGCTACCCAACGCGCCTATAAGGCCGCAGGGATAGATACCATTGTTGTAGGCGATGAAAACTATGGCGAAGGTTCTTCTAGAGAGCATGCTGCCATGGAACCACGCCATTTGGGCGTGCGCGCGGTATTGGTAAAATCTTTTGCCCGCATACACGAAACCAACCTTAAAAAACAAGGCATGCTGGGTTTAACGTTTTGCGATAAAGGTGATTACGATAAAATTTTAGAAGACGACGTGATAGACATTGTTGGCTTAACTACTTTTGCGCCAGACGTGCCGTTAACTTTGGTTCTGCACCACGCAGACGGTTCTAAGGAAGAATTTGAAGTAAACCACACCTACAACGAGCCACAAATAGAATGGTTTAAAGCTGGTGGTGCGCTAAACATCATCAGAAAAGAAGCAGCGAAAGAGGTTAAGGGTTAGTGGTTAGTGGTTAATTGCCGACGATTTAAGATTTACGGCAAACGAAAGACGACCAACGACAAACGAAAAGAAAAGACGATTTACATTTGTAGGTCGTCTTTTTTTTGAAAACGAGCGTGCAGTAATTCTTCGGAAACCCCAGCCCCGCTAATGCTGCAAGCGCCGGCGAAGAACCGGCGGCTTTCCGCGCATATCGGGTTTAGGAACAAAAAAAGTGCAGGAAAACCGAGAGTTGGATGTCAGCAATCAGAAATTTGAAACTCCACATCCAAATCTTGATACTCGATACTTAATACTTGATACTAAAATCTTGCTACAAAATACTATTTACTAAACTCATGCCCACAATCATAGCAATGGTAGCACTTCTTGCCAAAAATGGGATAAGTGAAGGTTGCAAAAGCCACAAGCATAGCCCAAACACCAAAGCGCTTTTTAGTAGCCATTCCATAACCTACATGATCCGAACCGCATTTTTCGCAAGTAGTTTTCCCGCCATCATTTGTTGCTTTTTCTTCGGCCTCTATTTCGCCAACATCGTCTGCGGCCAAACCCGGCTCTTCGGATAGCAACTGATCAATAGCTGATACATCTTTTTCAAAAACAATAAGCCTAACACCACCTATGGCCTGCGTATAAAGTGGGTTTAAAATGGCCAGATTTTGGTCAGCCAAAAAACACTCAAACCCTGCATCTGCGATGCGGCCTTTCACAATATTAGCTTCCATCGGGTCATAATAGTTTCTATATACGGTTGTCCTATCACTCATCTTGTAAAGATAACTCTTTTAAAAATATGCTTTTACACAAATTTAGCTAATTTTATCTTGCTTAATTTTTACCTTGTATAAAGGAGATTTCATTCATCCAAAAAACAAAAAAATGACCTTGACAACGAAGTTTTCTGTAGTACCTATCATCTTACTCATAAGCTTTTCTGCAGGATGGAGTCAACAATTATCGCCTGTGGCAATAAACGGACAGCTACATATTACAGGCACACGACTTTTAAACGAGCACAACAAGGCAGTTCAGTTAAGAGGAATGTCGTTATTTTGGAGCCAATGGCAACCACAATATTTCAATTATGAAACGTTGGCAAAATTAAAAAACAACTGGCATGTCAATGTAGTTAGGGCTCCAATGGCCATAGAGAACGGAGGGTACCTCACAAATTCCACGCAAGAAAAAAAGAAAATCTTTGCGGTGATAGATGCAGCGATAAAACTTGGCATTTACGTTATTGTAGATTGGCATGATCATCATGCAGAAAATCATCGATTGCAAGCCGTAGCTTTCTTT
Source organism: Pedobacter sp. UYP30 (assembly GCF_040547165.1). Taxonomy (NCBI): domain Bacteria; kingdom Pseudomonadati; phylum Bacteroidota; class Sphingobacteriia; order Sphingobacteriales; family Sphingobacteriaceae; genus Pedobacter; species Pedobacter sp. UYP30. The sequence goes on from NZ_JBEPPD010000008.1 coordinate 84,164, forward strand.
GCAGAAGTCTCCAAGAAATATGGCAACACGCCAAACATTATTTATGAAACATTTAACGAACCTTTGGACATTTCCTGGGCAAATGTTTTAAAGCCTTATCACGAAGCAATAATTGCCGCGATTAGAAAAACTGATCACAACAATGTTATTGTATGTGGAACGCCAACGTGGTCGCAAAAACTGCTAGAGGCTGCCAAAAATCCTATCGACGCTAAAAACATAGCTTACACGCTGCACTTTTATGCCGGTACCCATAAAGAAAAACTCAGAGATGACGCCCAAAAAGCCATAGATTTAGGCCTTCCTGTTTTTGTTACAGAATTTGGCACAACTGAAGCTAATGGAGACGGAGCGGTGTATGTGGCATCTACAAACGCTTGGTTCGACTTTATAAATAAAAACAACCTCTCTTGGTGCAATTGGTCTCTCGCCGATAAAAAAGAAGGCTCGGCAGCACTGCTTCCAGGAACTAGGCCAGAGCAATTAAATAGAAAAGACGTGTTAACGCCATCGGGCAAGTTGATAAAAGCAAAACTAGCTTTAATTAACCCTTAACTTAATCGATACCTAGCCCTATTTCTCTAAGTAAAATGGCGGCATTAAAAGTTTTGCAAGAGCCTTCCTTTATTTTGTAATCAAAATGCATTTGTCCGTCATTTATCTGAATGTCGAAATTGAAGTTTCTCACCTGCCGGGGATGAGTTTCTGCTAAACTGCTCAATTGCAGATCATGTGTGGCGAAAAGTGCTGGTTTACCCAAACTCAGTAACTTTTCTATAAAAACTTTAGAGCCGGTGTATTTATCCTGACTATTGGTGCCACGAAGCATTTCATCAATTAATACAAATCCATTATCTTGAGTCTGCACATGTTCCAAAATCATCTTTAAACGGATCAGCTCTGCCTTAAAGGTAGAAGTGCTTTCGTTAAGCGAATCGGCAATACGCATGTAGCTAACCAAACTAAAAATAGACAGGCTTAATCTTTCTGCACAAACCACAGATCCCGCATAAGCCAACACCATATTGATGCCGACAGTGCGCAAAAAGGTGCTTTTGCCAGCCATGTTAGATCCTGTAACAATATCTACTGTAGGCGTTTGAGCAAATTCAAAATCGTTATAGACCCGCGTTTGAATGGGAATAAGCGGATGCCCCAGCTCCCTTGTAGAAAAGCTATAATTATCTTCAATATGCGGAAATATGTAGCCAGAATGGTTATAGCTAAACATGGCAAACGAAATTAGTTCTTCAAAATGTCCAATTCGATTTAACGCTGCAATAATGTCTGTTGATGAATGATTTTGCCATTTATCTAGTCTGATGCTGCAACGTATATCCCACAGTAAAAAAACGTTTAAAATTCCACCAACTAAAAAATTCAGTCTGGCATCGAAAGCTTGAATAATTGTTGCCAGCTTTTTAATCTGCATAGAGACTTTTTCCTGATTTTGAAAGAGACCTTTAATATAATCACTTTTCCAATCGTCATCTTCTGTGTAGGCAATCGATTTGGAAGAACTATCTAGCAAATCGGCAGTCCCTGCTAACTTATCGAACACATTACTCGCCTTTTTTGCAATTTGAGAATTATACACAAAATGTGCGATGGCATAAACAATTAAAGCGGGGATAAAAGGCCCTCCAAGAATTATTGCACAGCCGATTAGAAATAACGAAATATAAGGAACTGCAGCTACGTAAAATCTTAAAAAAGCTGACCGAGTGAAAGCAAGTTCAGTCGCCAACTGTCCGTTTAATTTTTGTTCAATAAGAACCCTTTTCTCCTGATCTTGGCCTCTAAGGGTCGCCCTAAACTCAAAAGTCGGTTCAATTTTATCGACCAGTTCGGCGATTGCAGATTGCCTTTCTAAAATGATACTTGTTGCAGAAGACTTAGCTAAAGTTTGTGCGATCAATGTGTTGCCAAATTTTGTACTCGCCCTATTTACCATTGCAAACAAAGAGTAATCGCCAAAAATATCTAAATCAGAACTGTAAGGATGGGAATTATCCTTAAACATTTCGCCGTGGTCGTATCCATTTTTACCGCTTTCGGCGAGCTCTTTGCCCTGAGTTAAATTCACCTCATTCTGATAAACCCAGAGCAGGTTTGTTTGAAAAACAATTTCTTTATCTAAAGCACTTTGTTTTTTTACAATAACTACAAAACCTGCAATTGGCAGAAACATTGCAACAATCATCGCCAAACGTTCTGCGCCTTCTTTGGTTTGCACTAGTAACACCAAAAACAAAATTTCCAATAAAAAAAGCGCAACGCGAATTAAAGATAATCGGTCTATTTGCTTTTTTAGCGCCGCGATGGTTTGGGTAATGTCAGTTGTCTTATGTTGGTATAATGATAAGTGGTTGTCTTCTGTGGCGAGCATTTAGAACAATTAAAGGTTGATTAAAAGCACCAAATGTAACCTTAAAATTTTAAAATATCGGCACAAAGAATTACATCGAAAAACTCTATTCGATGCTAGTAGTATGTAATTCTTTCGGCTTTTTAAAGATTTTTAAAATTAAAATGAGCGAACTTGCTGTAAAAACTATCGATGGAAATACAAACCAAAACATCAATTTTTTATGTTGAAGTATTTCAGACATATAAGTCTCTAATGCACATAATATTAAAATTGCTACCAACAACTTATATCGGTCTTTATATCCTCTAGAAAATGAAATAATAATAAGGCTAGTAATTATGGCAATTGGGATCAAACCTGACATCCACGATATTTCATAATGCGCGAATATCTCGTTACAAAACTGAAATAAGAAAATAGGGATTAAAATAAAGTTTGGCAGACCATGTTCACCTAACCCGTTTATGAGTAAAAAGAAAACGACTGATAATGTTTTTATGTAATTCATCACTATGTTATTTCACAGATTTTGCGCGCTCCCGGTTTGCTACTGTTGGCTCCAATCGCGAAGTTCGGATTAATTCGTTTTGCACAATTTGGTGTCTCAAACATAACTAAACCATTCAACCCGATTTTTGACAAATGTCAAAAAATCACTTTTGCCTTCTTATTCTGCTTAACGTTTCTTGCGAAATACCGAGATAAGATGCAATATGCCCTAGAGAAATTCGCTGAAGCAGTTGGGGGTTCCGCTGAATTAAATGCTCATAGCGTTCTTTGGCGCTGTACATGCGTAAATCGTTTGCTTGGATTTCATTGCGCATGTGGTAAAACTCTGTTAACTTTCTGCCGGAGAAATTAAACTCCATAATGTTGAGGTACATTTCATCTAGCTTTTCTTTTTTCACGGCAATTAGCTTACAATCTTCTACCGTTTCTAAATATTCGAAACTTGGATTACCAGTGTAAAAGCTATAAACGGAGATAAGGAGTTCGTTTTCGAATAAAAACCAAGTATTGGTTTCTTTACCTTCTTTACTGAGGTAATAAATTCTTGCAGCTCCCTCTACAATAAAATAAATTGTGTTGCCTCGCTCACCGGCCCTTAAAAGTCGCACTTTCTTTTTAACCTCGACAATTTCGCTGTTCTTTATAATTTCGGATTTTAAGCCTTCGCTTAATGGATAAATGGCGTTAAAAAGATTAAATAAGTTTTCATAGTCTCCGCAAGAATTTACTATAGCTGTCATAATATATTTAACGAGATGAAACATTATCCTAGCCACAATTGAGGCATTAAGTGACGTGTAGAAAAACCAAATGTAACCAGAAAAATTAGCTAATGTTTTATTTGCTAATTTTGAAATCAGAAACGATTTGAAAATCTACGTCATATAGAATTGTTTTGCGAAAAAATTATGTCTCAAAATGCAGATTAAACCTTATCTACAAGAAATTGGCCTTACGATAAACGCCTTGGGTTAAGGCCGAGCACCAACCGATTAGCATATTATATTTGCTAGAAGCTTTTTTATAAATTTGGCTTTAATAGTAAAAGCAAAATGAAGCAAAAATTTTATTTTGATACATCGGTTTTCGGAGGTGTATATGACCAAGAGTTTGAAGAAGAAACACTGGTGCTTTTTGAAAGGGTTAAACTGGGGAAAATAATTTGTATGTTTTCTGATTTGACAGAAAGTGAATTAACAAAAGCTCCAGAAAAAGTGAGAACATACTTTAAAAACCTTCCAACAGATGCTATGGAGAGGGTATTAGTAACTCCCCAAATAATTGAACTTGCAACAAAATATATTGAGGAAAAGGTTGTCGGCTCCATTAGTTTTGATGATTGTTTACATGTTGCAACCGCTACTGTGAACAAAGCAGACATTTTAGTAAGTTGGAATTTTAAGCACATTGTAAATGTCTATCGAATTAGAGGTTACAATTCTGTAAATTTAAGAATGAATTATTTATCTTTAGAAATACGCTCACCAAAAGAACTTTTAGAATATGAAGACTAAAGATAAAAAAACGGAAAAAGACTTTGACACCGTAAAAACTTTTAGAAAAATCAAAGAATCAATTTCAAAAGAGTTGGAAGGAAAATCAACTGAACAAATTTTAGAATATTTAAAAATAAATAGTTTGCAATTACACATGGCAAAATAGAAGGCTCGGCTTCTTAGACATAAAAATGAGATAATTAAAATAGTTAAGGATTTAACAGAACGCTTTAACTCAGTTTAAACAATTAAAAGATTTGCAAAATTCTAGTGAAAATTACCCTTATCGCCATTGGCAAAACCGAAGACAAATACCTTATTGAAGGTATAGAAAAATATGTTAACCGGCTAAAGCACTACATTAACTTTAGTTTTATACAAATACCAGATGTAAAAAATGTAAAAAACCTTAGCGAAGCGCAACAAAAAGCAAAAGAAGCATTGTTGTTGGAAAAGCAGATAAGCAACAGCGATGTGGTGATGCTGTTAGATGAAAAAGGAAAAAAATATTCGTCGGTTAATTTTGCAAACTACTTAAACCAGCAAATGATTGGGAGTGTGCAACACGTTATTTTTATCATTGGTGGGTCTTATGGATTTGATGAAAACATTTACAAAAGAGCAAATGGCCTATTGTCCTTGTCAGACATGACGTTTTCGCACCAAATGATTAGACTTTTCTTCGTAGAACAATTGTATAGGGGATTTAGCATTTTAAAAGGCGAACCTTATCACCATGCTTAAATAGAAAGTTTTCCTGAATCTCTCAGCGCAAACAGGCCGTAATTTAGACTACCAAACTTTATACTGCCAAACTAGTAATAGTACGTTTTACACCAACCTTTTTTACAGCAGCTATTATGGCTTTCTTGTCATAACCGCATTCTTCCCACAATTGTGGCTGTTCGCCATGGTCTATAAACTTATCGGGTATGCCCAACCGCAACACATTTGCCGTATATCTATTATCGACCATAAATTCTAATATTGCCGATCCAATACCACCTTGCAACGTTCCGTCTTCTACGGTAATTACATTGCTATATTTCTTAAATACTTCATGCAGCATCGCCTCATCTAAGGGCTTTGCAAAACGCAAATCGTAATGTGCTGGATGAAATCCTTCTGTATTTAACTCCGCTCTTGCATCTGAGGCGAAATTGCCTACATGCCCAAACGTTAAAATTGCCACATCTTCGCCATCGCATATTTTCCTACCCTTTCCAATAGGCAAGGCTCTAAAAGGTCTTTTCCAATCGGCCATTGTACCATTGCCACGTGGATAACGAATTACAAATGGCCCCATGTTTTCCTGTTGTGCAGTGTACATCAAATTTCGCAACTCTTCTTCGTTCATCGGAGCCGAGACAATTAAATTTGGTATGCAACGCATAAAAGCGATATCATAAGCACCATGATGAGTTGCCCCATCTGCACCCGCCAACCCAGCCCTATCTAGGCAAAAAACCACATTAAATTTCTGGATGGCCACATCGTGAATAACTTGATCATACGCCCTTTGCATAAAACTAGAATAGATGTTGCAAAACGGAACCATTCCTTGAGCTGCAAGTCCGGCAGAAAAAGTTACCGCATGCTGCTCTGCAATGCCCACATCGAAAGCCCGCGTTGGCATAGCCTTCATCATAATATTTAACGAAGAACCTGAAGGCATAGCAGGTGTAATACCCACAATTTTGTCATTCGCTTCTGCAAGCTCTACCAAAGTATGCCCAAATACATCTTGGTATTTAGGTGGTTGCGGCTTATCTGAGATGCTTTTCTTTATCTCGCCAGTAATTTTATCAAACAAACCTGGTGCATGCCATTTGGTTTGTTCTTTTTCTGCCAAAGCGAACCCCTTACCTTTTACGGTAATAACATGTAATAATTTAGGCCCGGGGATAGCGGTAAGCTCTTTTATAGTAGCAGCCAATCGCTTTACATCGTGCCCATCAACTGGTCCAAAATATCTAAAATTTAGCGCTTCGAATAAGTTGCTCTGTTTTAGCAAAGTACCTTTTATGCTTTTTTCAATTTTCTTAACGTATTTATGTGCATTGGGGCCTAATTTTGATATTCCTGCCAACACGTTAGATATGTCGTCCCTAAATCTATTATAAGATTTAGATATGGTTATGCTGGTTAAATATTCCTTTAATGCACCAACATTCGGGTCGATGGACATACAATTATCGTTTAAAATAACCAACAAATTGCTGTTTTCTATGCCTGCGTGATTCAATCCCTCAAAAGCCATTCCGGCAGTCATCGCACCGTCGCCAATTACGGCCACATGTTGCCGATTTGTTTCGCCTTTAAGCTGCGAAGCAACCGCCATGCCCAATGCAGCAGAAATAGAGGTAGAAGAGTGGCCAACGCCAAAAGTATCGTATTCGCTTTCGCTGATTTTTGGAAAACCGCTAATGCCCTTGTAAATTCTATTTGTGTGAAAAAGATCGCGCCTGCCAGTAAGGATTTTATGCCCGTAAGCTTGGTGGCCAACATCCCAAACCAATTTATCGTAAGGTGTGTTTAAAATATAATGCAAAGCAACGGTAAGTTCTACTACACCTAGGCTGGCACCAAAATGGCCGCCATTTACGCTCACCACATCAATAATATATTGGCGAAGCTCTTGGCTAACCTGCTCTAAATCGGCTTCAGTAAGCTGTTTTAAATCAGTTGGGTAGTTAATGTTCGATAATAGTGGACCAGCCTGTACCTGCATTCAGTTTTAAATAGTGGAACTAGGGTACAAATTACGGCATTTTTGTTTGAAAAGGAAAAAATAATGCCGTTTTTTGAATGAAGTTGGAAAAACCTTTGCTCACCTATAGAAATCTCAGGGTATAGAAGCACTAGGTAATTGCCGACAACAAAATTAAAATGAGCGAATCGATACAAACAGGTTCTTTTGAGATTAAACTTCCGGTTTTCGAAGGACCGTTCGATCTGTTGCTTTTTTTTATAGAGCGAGATGAACTAAATATTCATGAGGTGGAGATTGCCAAAATAACTGCCGATTTCTTAGCCTACATCCACGAGCTTTTGGCCCTGAATGTGGAAATTGCCAGTGAATTTATTTTGGTTGCCGCCACGCTTATGCGGATAAAATCTAAAATGCTACTCCCTAGATTGGCACTAGAAACCGACGAAACAGGTATAGATACTGAAGAAGACCTTATTGCGAGATTAATCGCTTACAAACAATTTAAAGAGGCTGCAGAAAAACTTAAACAGTTCGAAGCAGACCGCTCCATGCAAGAAAAAAGGGGAAACATAGACACAGATCTAAAATACGCCTCAGAGTCTATGTCGCATCAAGATGAATTGCTTTCGTTAAATCTGTATAGGCTATTGGGTGTGTATAACCGTTGTATGCAAAAGCATGCCATACGTATAAAAGAAATTAAGCATACTGTAATACAATATCCATACACCATTGAACAGCAAAAATATGTGATCGCAAACTTGGTAAACATAAATAAGGAGCTAGATTTTGCATTGCTGGTTCGCAATTCGGAAAATAGAGTCCATTTTGTCTACAATTTTTTGGCAATTTTAGAAATGCTCCAACAACAGGTTTTAAATCTAAAGATGGGCACAGGATACAATAACTTTAAACTGTTCGAGGTTGAAGATTGAAGTTCAGGTCGAGGTGGAGCAATGACTGGGAGCAGGTGCGAGACTAGGAAGTTAGCGGTCGGGAATTGATATTTGGGCAGTCATTGAAAGCGCAATAAGAAAGTTTCGTAAATCGTTAATCTAAAATCGTAAATTAATTTGCTACTTTTGCACAAAAAACAGCCAGCAACATGAAACGTGATACCAAAATCTTCGACCTGATTGAAAAAGAATTAAACCGCCAAGAACACGGTTTAGAACTCATTGCATCAGAAAACTTTGTTAGTAAGCAGATTATGGAAGCTGCCGGATCTTGTTTAACCAACAAATACGCCGAAGGATTGCCCGGAAAGCGCTATTATGGTGGTTGCCAAGTGGTAGACGATGTAGAGCAAATTGCAATTGATAGAGCGAAAGAATTATTTGGCGCTGCATGGGTAAATGTACAGCCACACTCTGGCGCACAGGCAAACTCTGCAGTAATGTTGGCCGTTCTTGAAGCCGGAGATAAAATTTTGGGCTTCGACCTTTCTCATGGCGGTCACTTGACGCATGGATCACCAGTAAATTTTTCTGGCAAACTGTACAAACCATTCTTTTACGGCGTGGTAAAAGAAACGGGGTTAATCGACTATAAAAAACTGGAAGAAGTTGCCTTGGCCGAAAAACCAAAATTGATTATTTGCGGCGCTTCTGCTTATTCCAGAGAATGGGATTACAAATTTATACGTCAGGTTGCTGATAAAATCGGCGCATTGGTGTTGGCAGACATTTCGCATCCGGCGGGTTTAATTGCCAAAGGTTTGTTGGCTGATCCGCTTCCATATTGCCATATTGTAACAACAACTACGCATAAAACCTTACGCGGGCCGCGCGGTGGTATGATTATGATGGGTAAAGATTTCGAAAACCCATGGGGCTTAAAAACACCAAAGGGCGAGACTAGAATGATGAGCAATTTGTTGGATATGGGCGTTTTTCCAGGCACACAAGGTGGGCCTTTAGAACATATTATTGCGGCAAAAGCGATCGCTTTTGGCGAAGCATTGACCGATGAATATGGCGTTTATATAAAACAAGTTGCAGCAAATGCGCAGTCCATGGCTAAAGCGTTTGTAAATCGCGGGTATAAAATCATCTCTGGCGGCACAGACAACCATTTGATGTTGATTGATTTAAGAGGCAAAAACGTAACCGGTAAAGTTGCAGAACAAGCATTGGAAAAAGCAGACATTACCGTAAATAAAAACATGGTGCCTTTTGATGATAAATCGCCGTTTGTAACTTCAGGAATAAGAGTTGGTACCGCAGCCATTACTACAAGAGGTTTTAAAGAAACCGAAATGGATGAAATTGTTTCTCTAGTAGATAGGGTAATATCAGATCCTACTAATGAAACCGAAATTGAAAGTGTGAAACAAGAAGTGCTAAAATTAGCCGCTCGTTTTCCATTGTATAAGTAATATCGTCGTTCTTAACTCGTTTCAGTATCTGCCAGTTATTAATCCACTCACTACCGATTTTAAAGATGCCTAAACGAGTTCGGCATGATGTGCGAATCCGGAGAATCTTCAGCTAAAATCCACCAAGGCCAAATAATCACCATGGTGACTGACGCTCTGTGGACTTAACCCGTGATAATCAAAGTTTTTTGCGCTCCCACGATAAATATCGATTTTGCTTCGCTGCAAGTCTTTTAAATTTAAAGCGGCAATGCTGTGGACGTAGTTTGATGTAACAACAGTTTTTGTGAAAAAAGTTTCTTCATTGATGTTCACTTCGCCAATTTCTGTAGTTAATTCAGCAACATCACATAAAATGGCTCTAGGCTCGAAAGTTCTGATACCCGTTTGTCTGTTGTAGATTTTATACGCAGCTTCTTTTAAGCTCCATAATTTCCAAACGAGTTCATCTGGTTTGGGCGAACTTAAAATATAGGCCTGCTCTGCATCGCAGAAGATTTTATTCAGATAACCCTTCCTTCGCCAATTGCTCTGGATTTTTGCTAGTTTCAGATCGACAATGTCGTTACCCAGCATTTTTCTCTGCAATTTTCTGTTCTATAATTTCTTCGGTAGCCTTTACATTAAGCATTTTGGCCATAGAATCATTATCAATCTCAATTCCGAATTTCTCCTCAATATCCAAAATAATATCGACCAAGTTGGCAGAATTGATTTTTAGATCAGCAAGAAAATCGGTGTTTTCATTGATGTGTTCAACGGCATTTTTATCATCAGCATAAGGCGTGACAATTTCCTTTAGCGTTGTCAATAATTCTACTCTATCCATTTGGGTATTTCTTTAAAATTAAACAGGCATTTACGTCGCCAAATCCAAAACTAGCTTTCGCTAAGATAGAGAAATCTTTTTTTATCATTTGTTGCGGTATTTTTCCTGCATCAATCAAATCAGTAATCTCTGGATGCAAATCTTCGCAGTTGATGTTGGGGAAAATAAATCCCTCGTACAGTTGCAGCACGGAGGCCACGCACTCTATGCTTCCTGCACCGCTAATACAATGTCCAATCATCCCTTTTATAGAATTAATAAAAGGGAAGTTATCCTTGTATCTTCCTAATGCTTGCTTCCAGTTTAGCACCTCAAGGCCATCTTTTGCGGTTGCGGTTAGATGTCCATTGATTACTTCTACATCTTTTGCAAAGGTATTTGCACTTTCTAGCGCTTTTGTGATACAGCGTTTTACAGCAACAGAATTTGGAGCAGTCATTGTGCCACTACCTCGCTGTCCGCCAGAATTTACATGGCCGCCTAACACTTCCCCATATATTTTTGCACCTCGCTCTAGCGCGGTTTCTAAATCTTCTAAAACCAAGGCGCCCGCTCCAGCACCGGGCACAAAACCACTCGCTGTAGCGCTAAATGGCCTACTCGCTTTTTCGGGATTATCATTAAATTGATAAGGACAAATCTTCATGGCGTCAAAGCCACCCCAAATGTATGGCCCACTATCGCTGGTGCTGCCAGCTAAAATTCTTGTTGCTGTGCCAAGTTTAATGCGTTCATAAGCCATTATTACGCTTTCTGTCCCTGTAGCGCAGGCTGAGGAATTTGTAGAAATTTGATTTCCTAATCCAATTTTTCCAGCAATAAACGCGCTTACTGCACCATTCATTACCTGGCCAACCACAGAACTACCAATTTTTCTTACTTCAAGCGCATCGATTTTATTCATCGCCCACCTAAACTTATCAATACCAGAAGTGCCTGTTCCGAATGAAATACCACAATCCCAAAAAGGTTCATCCGCAGCAGCGAAATTTAAACCTGCATCCGCCCAAGCGTCTAAAGCGGCAATTACGCCGTAAACAATGCCTGTAGCATCTAGATTGCGTATTTCTAACGCATTAAAATATTCAGCTATTCGCGCATCGCTGAGTTCTGGTTTGCCTGCAATCTGACAAGAAAAACCAAGGGCAGCCAAATCTGGCTGATGGCGAATACCAGAAATGCCATGTTTTAGGGCGTTGTTAAAGTCTGCCAACGTTGTGCCGTTCGGCGAAATAACTCCCAAACCAGTAATAACCACTCTCCTTTCCATCTACTTTACTAAAATCATTCCGGCAATTTCGCCTTTGCACAAAACTTGTCCGCTTGCGTTTTCCATGCGCACTTTACATTTAAGTTTATTAAATCTAAAATAGACTTTTTCGCTGATAACTTTTACTTTCTCATTTGGATAGACTGGTTTCAAAAAATCGACCGAGCTGTTTGTCATCCCAATCGACAAAGCAGCAGCGCTTTGCGTACCTAATAAAAATATACCAAGACACACGACACCAATCTGCGCCATGGTTTCTGTTAAGATAACCGCAGGCGTAACCGGATGATTTTTAAAATGTCCTTTATAAAAGTCTGCTTCCGCCAAATAAGTGTAGCTGCCCACAACACCGTTTTCATCAACCGACGCCAATTCATCAACAAATAAAAAAGGCGCTGAATAAGGAAGTGCTTTTAAAATCTCATCGAAACTCATATTACCATTGCAATAATACCCGTTGGGCAGAAAATCCTGGGCCAAAACTAAGCATCAAACCTTTTTCTCCCTTTGCTGGATGTCTGTCCATAAATCTTTCCAACACATACAAAACCGTAGCGCTGCTCATGTTGCCAAATAACCTCAATACTTCTTTGGTATCATCTATGTTTTTACCCAGTTCACCAAAAAGTCCTTCCACCATTTGCACTATTTTTTTTCCTCCGGGATGAAAAATAAGGTGGTCGATGTCTTTGATGCTAAGATTATTTTTCGCCAAAAAGGGATGAAGAATATCTGGGAAATGCGCTTCAATGGTTTCTGGCACGGCCACATCCAACACCATTTTTAAACCTGTATTGGTCATTTTAAAACCCATCATTTCCTCGGCATCGTAAAAATGGTACATTTCTTCGGCTATAATTTCTGGCCCTTCATCATCGTTATGCGAACTTAACAACACGCAGGCCGCGCCGTCTCCAAAAATCGCGGCGCTTACAATATTGGCCATAGAAAAATCATTGAGCTGGAAAGTTGCTGTTGGAGATTCTACCGCGATGACTGCAGCACGTTTGCCCGGATTTGCCTTTAAAAAATTCTTGGCATAAATAATGCCCGAAACTCCTGCAGCACAACCCATTTCTGTAACAGGAAGCCTCACCACATCTTGCCTCAGTTTTAAGTTGTTAATTAAATAGGCATCCAAAGATGGAATCATAATCCCAGTACAACTTACCGTAATTAGAAAATCGATGTCGGTAGGTTTCCAATCGGCTTTTTTAAGCGCATCAGTCAAGCAGGCTGTGCCCAATTTTATCCCTTCGCTAATATAATTGTCGTTTCTTTCCTGAAAACTCAAATTGCTAAAAACAGCTGCAGGATCCATAAAAGCATATCTCTTATCTACCGCAGCGCCTTCGAAAATCTTCTTTACCTTTCGTCTAAAACGTTCGTCTTGTCCATGCAGCCAAACATCTAAAAAAGGTAAAATATCGGCTGTTTCGCGACTGAACTCGGGTAGGGCTTTGGCAACCGTCTTTATCTTTACGCTATTGGTGCTCTTCATACTTTTGCTGTGTTTATAATCCACTGGTAACGAAATGCCCACTTCCAGTTTATGGTAATTTTTTTTAATTGAAGCTTTTTAGAGTAGCGCTGCAAATCTTCTCTTTTAAAACCACGCAAAATAGACGTCAACCCATCTTGTTTAGACATTCGATTTAAAGCAAACACATAGCAAAGCGCCGTAAATAATCGGTATGCTGTAGCGCTTCTCTGCAAATCATTTACAACCAAACCCATTCTGGCTGAACCTTTATAGTAGGCCAACAGTTTAACAATATCTTCATCAACAAAATGGTGCAAGGTTAATGTTAGAAGTACGATATCGCAGCTGATTGGGTTTTCTAAATGATTAAAAACGTCTTTACATTGGTAACTGATATTCTTAAAATCTTTAGAAAGACTTTCGGCATGTGCCACGGTAAAACTATTGGCATCTATACCCACAAGCTCGAAATCTAGGTTTTTTTTCTTAGCATAATTAGCAAGAGCACGAAGCATATCGCCGTTTCCGCAACCTACATCTATAATTTTAATCGGCTGTTTGTTGTTCTTTCCTACCAGTTTTTCAACACCTGCTAAAGTTACTTTGTTTCCGCCTAAAAACTGGTTTATACTTGCAATTTTATCTAAAGCATCTCTTAATTCTTCGCCCTCTAGGGCAAAATCGTCCATAATCTCTTCATCTTTACTTCTAACCTTCGTATTTATCGCCATAAATTGGTATTGGTTTACCGTGTGTTTTTTTGATAATTTGTTTTAACAGAAATGGAAAATGTGCCAAGCCAGACAATAAAAAATTTGCTGCGATTGGGTTGCTCAAGATTCCCGAAATAAGACGGCCAACTTTAATTCTAAAGCCAAAAGCTTTATTCCATTTCTGGCTGTAAAGATTTTCCAATCTCCTTCTCGCTTTAATTTCGCCCTTTGTAAACGCTCCAATTAGTTCGCTTGCAATTTTTGCGCTGTGTATGGCCATTGCCATTCCATTACCGCATAGCGGATGGATAAGACCCGCCGTATCGCCAATCATCAACACATGATTTTCTACGCTTCTTTTATCGCTAAAAGAAACTTGGCTAATGGTAATTGGCTCCTCAAAAACAATGGTGCTTTTATCTAAAATCTGTTTTAAATGCGGATTTTTCTTGAGCACGTGCTCTTGATAAGCGTCGATGTTCTTGTGTTTTTTAAAGCTGTTGTAATTGGCGAGATAACAAATATTGATAAGATTATTCTCTACTTTAGAAACGCCGCAATAACCGCCGTCAAAATTATGAAGCGCAACCAAGTCACTTTCAAAAGAACCGTGATAATGTGCTTTTACAGCTAAAAACGGGGCTTTCTGTTTGATAAATGCTCGTTCCATTTTTAGATCGAGATTGGCGCGCTTGCCAAAAGCACCCAATACGTGCCTGGCAATCAGTTTTTTGCCTGAAAGCGTGGCTATTGTAAACTGGTCTTCGCCAAAAGTAATCTCTTCGACAGTATCTTTCATGACGGAAACTCCCCTCGAAGATAACTGCTGATACAGAAAATGGTCTAACGCGAATCTACTGATGCCAAATCCGCCTTGCGGCAAACTGCAAGTGGCAATCCTTCCCTTTGTGGTGCTTATCTGAAATTTGTTTATCGAGGTAGGATGGAGTGTCGAAATATCTAAGTCAAGCCATTTTAGATAGGGCAATACCTCGTTGGAGATGTACTCGCCACATACTTTGTGCTGCGGATATGCTCCTTTTTCTATCACCGTTACGCCTATGCCAAGTTTATTAAGATGCAGCGCAGAAGTTAAGCCGGCAAGGCCGCCCCCAACTACCACAACTGTAAAATCGACTGACATATTTACTTCGGCGTTAAAGAGCATTAGAAAGCGTTAAGCGTTGATAACAAGATTTTGCTCCATATTGTTTAAATTTAACCAAAATTATACAAAACCATTCGCCTTCGGGCAGTTTAAGCCATTTATGGAGAATTTTGCCCACATAAAAACAGTAATTGGAATTATTTTGGGATTGAGCATTACTCATTCTCTTAAAGGTGCGATTAAAATTATAGAACACCCCACAAAAATTAAACCCTATTGGGTGCAATTACTTTGGGGTTTTTACATGTTTCTATCTACGGTTTATTTTTGGTGGTTCGAAATACATCTCTCGGAGGTGACCGATTGGACTTTTTTCAAATACCTGTTTATCATTACCTACACCATAATCTATTACATTTTAGCGGTAATGTTATTTCCAGAAGATACAAGCGATTATAAGGACTATAAAAATTATTTTTTTTATCGGAAAAGATGGTTTTTTGCATTTCTGGCGGCTTTGTTTGTGTTCGATTTTTTCGACACCTATATAAAAGGGGCAAACTATATGGCGCGTATTGAAGTGCCTTATCTTGTTAGAGGTGTTTTGCATATTTCTCTTTGCCTTGTTGCGATGAAGTCTAACAAAAAAACCGTTCAAGCCGCAGTGGTAATTATATTTCTCATCTATCAGATTGCTTGGATCTGCACGTACTATTTGAACGGTTAAAGCGATGCAACTTCTAAACAAGCTACGGATTTTACTGCTGCCATTTTCCTTCGTGTATTGGCTAATAATTGTTATTAGAAATAAGTGCTATGATTGGGAAATATTAAAAAGCGAGCGATTCGACTTCCCCATCATTTGTGTGGGTAATTTAGCCGTTGGCGGTTCTGGAAAAACGCCCACTACAGAATATTTAATCAGATTGCTAAAAGGCTATAGAATCGCAACATTAAGTCGTGGTTATGGCAGAAAAACGAAAGGCTTTTTTGTTGCTGATGACCACTCGACGGCAGAAACCATAGGCGATGAGCCCTTACAATACTTCCACAAATTTAAGCACATTACCGTTGCTGTTTCAGAAGATAGAGTAGAAGGAGTTAAAAAATTAATGGATAGCCACGACCTAATTATTTTAGACGATGCCTTTCAGCATAGACGTATTAGGGCTGGTTTAAATATATTATTGTTCGAGTTTTCTAAGTTAAGAAGAAACCAATTTATGTTGCCGGCCGGTAATTTAAGAGATGTCTTTTCTTCGCGAAAGCGAGCGGACATTTTGATGGTGAGCAAAACGCCAAAACAGGCCTCCGATACCGAAAAGCAAAAAGATGTAGACATATTAAAGGATAACAAAAAAGCGGTTGTGCATTCTTTTTTACAATACGGGCAGTTAATCCCGGTTTATCATGGAGAAAACAAACCATTGGCATCTGTAAGTAACGCTGATGTATTTTTGTTGACGGGCATTGCAAACCCACAACCGCTGATCAGCGAGTTAACAGAGCATGGCGCTCGTCTTCATCTTTACCAATACCCAGACCATCATACCTTTAGTCCTAAAGAAATAGAAAAATTAGCAACAGATTTTATCGCGTTAGCAACAGAAAAAAAACTAATTATTACAACAGAAAAGGATTGTCAACGTTTAAAAACCGTTGCATTCAAAAATTTACTGGTAAATTCGCCAGCATATTATATACCGATAGAAATAGATTTGCTTGCCGCAGATAAAGGTATATTTGATGAAACTATTTTACAATATGTTAAGAGCCATACAAGAAACCGTTGAATACATTAGGATAAAGACCGAAAATTTTAAACCTGAAGTGGGGATTATTTTAGGTACTGGTTTGGGAGATTTGGTAAACAGCATTGAGATAAAATATCAGCTGATGTACTCAAACATCCCAAATTTTCCGATTTCTACGCTGGAGTTTCATAGCGGAAAATTGATTTTTGGGACATTAAATGGAAAGAACATTGTGGCGATGCAAGGTAGATTGCATTATTACGAGGGCTATAGCATGCAACAAATTACTTTCCCAATTAGAGTGATGAAAGGCCTAGGGATAGAAAACTTATTTGTTTCAAATGCCGCGGGTTCGTTAAATCCAAATTTTAAAAAAGGCGACTTGATGATTATCTCAGACCACATCAATCTGCAGCCAGATAATCCTCTGCGCGGTTTAAATGAAAGCGAACTTGGTCCAAGGTTTCCAGATATGAGTGAGCCGTATAAGCGCAGCATTATCAAAAAAGCCATAACAGTAGCTAAAAATGTAGATGTGGTTTGCCATAAAGGTGTTTATGTAGCAGTAACGGGGCCAAATTTAGAAACCAAGGCAGAATATAAATATTTACGGTTAATTGGCGCCGACGCTGTAGGCATGAGTACCGTACCAGAAGTAATTGTTGCAAACCACGCGGGCATCCCTGTTTTTGCGCTTTCTGTACTTACTGACGAGGGCTTTGCAGAAGATTTACAACCTTTTAGTTTAACCGATATTTTGGCGACGGCAGCCAAGGCAGAACCCAAAATGACCGAGATTTTAACCCGCCTAATTGCAACACTTTAATATGCGTCACTTTCTTAAATTTTGCTTGTTTTTGCTTTTCTGTAGTGCTTTTAGCAAGGCATTTGCGCAAGATTTAAAAACCTCTATAAACGACAAAACAGCTCAAGATTCGCTAAGGAAGAAGCTAGATGCAGGTAAAGATTCCATTGTTTTCAACTCCAAATACATTCGTTTTACAAAACTAGCTCTCACCAAAGACAGTGTGATATTGCTTCCACTGGATACCTCTTTGTTAAATGTGCAGAATTTTAGCCCGCTGCTACAACCAGAGCACCCGACCATAAGCAATGGAAATTTAGGTCTTGCAGCCGCCCCTTTACTTTATGAACCCAGCAAAAGAATTGGCTATGATATTGGTTTTCATGCCTTAGACTATTATGCCGTAACACCTGAAGACATTAAGTTCTACGAAGCTAGAACGCAGTTTACCAACCTCTATTTTGTAACCGCAGGCCAAAAAGAACAGGTATTTAAAGGCACGCACAGCCAAAACATCAACAAAAATTTAAACATTGGTTTTAACTTTAATAGGGCCGATAACCAAGGAGTTTATGCAAAACAACGCGGCGATAATTTAAATATAGATTTATTTTCTTGGTACAGGTCTCCGAGCAAACGGTACAATTTATGGGCAACTGTAATTTTTAACACCATGCGGGCGTACGAGAATGGATCTTTGGTGCAAACAGATATTTTTGACCCTGGATATAGCAAAATAAGCAGAGATGCAGAGCAGATTAAGCTCAAAACTGCACAAAACCTTTATAGAAAAAACACCGTTTTTTTAAAGCAAACTTATTATGTGGGTAGGATAGATTCTGCCGCCAATGACGATGATGCCGCATTGCCCACCAACAAAATTGCCTATACCATTTCTTATAACAACGACAGTTACAGTTTTAGCAAAAATGAAGATGATCCGTATAATGTGCTGCCAACAGGAATCGCTAGCCCAATGTTTACCAAAGATTCTACACATGTGCAACATTTAGGCAACGAATTTATCTACAGCTTTTTTTTACGAGGCAAAAATAAGTCGGTTGTAAAAAACGAGCTAAAAATAGACGCTGGTATTAGGCACGATTTTTACAAGCAAAAATATGCCGGGTTTAAAGATGAAAGGAGCACCTACGAGTCGAGCGAGATGACCTACCAAAACATTACGTTGCTAGGCGCAGGTGGCTATCGATTTAGTGACAATATAGATTTAAATTTAAATGTACAGCAAATTTTGCAGGGCGAGAACACTGGCGATTATCTGTATGAGGCTAAAAGCAAGATTTTACTAAGTAAATCGGTTGGACGTATCGAGTTGGGTGCTTATGCCCAAAATCAATCTCCCGCAAGGTTATTTAACTATTACCATGGCAACCATTATAAATGGGGCTATAACAATTTTCAGAACACCAAAGTTGCCAATGCATCTTTTAAATATGTAAATGATAAATTGGCATTTAGCGCCGGCGCAAATTATTTCCTCACAAGTAATTACCTCTATTTTGCCGCAGACACTGCAAACCAAAGTAACGCCATTTTACCCAAACAGGCAGGTGCAGACATTAGCCTGATCAGGATAGAAGTAAGTAAGAAATGGCGTTTCGGAAGCTTTGTGCTGGAGAATTTTTTAGCCTACCAAAAAACAGATCAGAAAAATATTTTAAGAACGCCCGAGTTTTACACCTACAATAGTTTTTATTTGGATAAAACCTTGTTTAAGGTATTAAAGACAAACGTTGGCTTCGATGTTCGATACAATACCGCTTACGCCAATTACTCCTACTCGCCGGCTACGGCACAATATTACGTTGGAGAAAATACCGTTTTTAAAACCACACCAGTAGTTGACGTTTTTGCAAAAGCCAATTTGAAGAGAACAAATCTCTTTTTAAAATACAGCTACGCCAATCAGGGTTATCCATTAACTGGCTATTACACGGTAAACCGCTACCCGATGCAAGATTCTATGTTGAAGTTTGGCGTAAGCTGGAACTTTTACGATTAAGTTAAGTTTTAACACTGCCCATTAAGTTTTTGGTATTTTTCGTGCGCTAACGACAAAAGCGATACACTTTTGTTGAACCGAAGGGTGCAATAAAGATTTAGTCCCGCACCTGCGGGATGTAAAGGCGCCCAAATTCTAATTGGTATTTCACTCGTAAATAACGCACAAAAAAGCCGTTCCAGAAATATTTCTGGAACGGCTTAGTATTTAAACCACGCTCGTTATATTACAAAGAATAGCTTAAATAAAAGCCTAGCACCCTATTGGTTAATTTACCGTTATCGGTTCTGTTGTCTTTAGGCACTAAGTTGGTTAAGCCCAAGCCGTAGTTGGCTCCGAAACCCAAACCGCTATTCAATCTATAGCCAAGGCCAAAGTTAGCGCCAAAATCTGTACTGCTCAAGTTATCGTCTTTGCTGTTGCCAAATTTCAAATCGGTATTTGAACTACCCTGATTGTCTCCTGATGTAACGTCCACTTTACTTTTTCCAGAAATGTTAAAGCCAACATAAGGACCAGCGGAGATAAGCACAGCGCCAGCATCACCAGTTGGAATTCTGTAAACTGCATTAATAGGCACCTCAATAGCCATAACATTGGTCGTATTTGTACCAGTAACAGAATTTTCTCCAAGATCGAAAGTACCTTCGATTTTTGTGCCTTTATTTTGCAAAGAAATTCCTGGCTGAATAAAGAAATTGTTAGCTACTCCAAAATCTCCATAACCAGTAACATTGAATCCCACATTGTCCTTTGTGTTGTTATTAATAATGCCAGAATTTGTGCCAGAATAATATAGCCGAGATAGATTTACTCCGGCTTTTAATCCAAATCTTGCGCTAGAACCACTCATGGTATTTTGTGCAAATGCACCTGTAGTAAACAATAACGCTGCTGCACCGATCATCAATTTTTTCATGATATAATTTTTAAATTCAACTCTTTAACGGGTGTCGGGAAATTCCAACCCACAATCGTCGCTCCTTTTTCAAAAGCCGTGCCAATATCCAAACAGCATCCTATTCACCTACTTAATTTACTATAAAACAGTCTACTTACAAACACTGTAGACCAAAATGAGGTAGATGTTTTTTTTGGGTAGGTTTTCTGCTAATTGTAGCTAACACTATTAAGTTGTAGAAGAGCCAATACTAGCCGTGTCTTTTTTGAGGATAGGTTTTAGGTCTTTTGTGGCTTTTTCTTAGCAGCTGGGAAGAGCACATTATTTAATATTAGCCTGTAGCCAGGCGAATTTGGGTGCAGGCTTAAGTCTGTGGGTGGATCGCCAATGGCGTGTTGATAATCTTCTGGATCGTGGCCTCCATAAAAAGTAAATTGCCCTTTTCCTATTTCCCCATGTAAATAGCGCACCTCATCTGCCCCTTTATTTTCGCCCAAAATGGTAATGCTTGGTTTTATAAGTTCTTTTCTAAAAGCCGTTGTTTGGCCCATAAATCCCTTAATTACCTTTTCATTATTTTGTGTGAGCATGGTTGGCACCAGGTCCCATTTGGCAGAAAAATCGAACAGCGTAAAATAATCCTCCGATTCCGTTAGCGAACGGGTTTGGGTTACATCTATGTTGGAAAACTCATAGTCGCTAGGGTTGGTATTTAACTTAAAATTTTGGAAAGCTAAGGTCTTGCTAAAATCAAGTTTAGATTGCGCATTTGGGTCTGCCCCATCACCATCGAACATCGAAGCACAAATATCTACTCCGTCGGCAGCTAAGGCTATATCAAACGTATCGGTACCAGAACACATGGCAAACAGAAATCCTCCGCCCACGCAATATTCCTTTATGTGTTTTGCAACGGCCAACTTCATTTCAGAAACCTTCTTAAAACCCATTTTCTTTGCCAACGCTTCTTGGGTCTTCACATCATTTTGGTACCAACTTGCATACTTAAATGCCGACCAAAAACGGCCGTACTGCCCAGTAAAATCTTCGTGATGCAGGTGTAGCCAATCGTATTTGCTTAGTTTATCCTGTAAAATATCGTCGTCATAAACAATGTCGTAGGGAATTTCGGCATAAGTTAACACCAAGGTTACGGCATCGTCCCAGGGTAATTTACTTTTGGGCGAATACACAGCAATTTTAGGCGCTTTCTCCAATTTTACCATCTCCATATTTACAGAGGGATCGCTGATTTCATTTAATAAGTTTACCACCTTCCCATCTGGCAAAATATCATAAGAAACGCCTCTTATTTTGCATTCGTTTTCTATTTGCTGATTGTATTTAATCAAAAAACTGCCTCCTCTGTAGTTTAACAGCCAATCTACATCGGCATGTTTGGTAATGCTCCAATAAGCAATTCCATAAGCTTTTAAATCGTTTTTTTGATCCTCATCCATATAGATAAGAATAGAAGAAGCCCTGGCAGCCAAACTACACACCACACAGCAAAGAAGAAGAAAAGATTTTTTTAGAAGGAACATGGGCTTAAAACACTAAATTACCATATTTTAACGGCTTGCTGAAATTTGTGGTATCATTGTGTGATAAATTTTATTAATTTTGACGATTACTTCAGTCCACGTGAGTTTTAACGGGAGATGAATTTTATTTTTTAACAGCAGCAACAATGAGTAAAGCAATTATAAAGACCGATAAAGGCGACATGACCGTAGAATTTTTTGAGCAAGATGCTCCAAAAGCGGTAGCAAATTTTAAGAAACTGGCTAACGAAGGCTTTTATAACGGTGTAAGTTTTCACAGGGTAATTCCTAATTTCATGGTTCAAACTGGAGACCCAAACACAAAAGACCCATCTAAAGCGCATTTAGCTGGAACGGGTGGCCCGGGTTACAAAATCGATTGTGAGCTAGACGGCGAGAATCAATACCATGATAGAGGCGTTCTTTCTATGGCACATGCTGGAAGAAACACTGGTGGCTCGCAATTTTTTATCTGCCACAGCAGAGAAAACACCGCACATTTAGATAGAAACCATACTGTTTTTGGCAAGGTGGTAGAAAATGTAGATGTGGTAGACGATGTACGCCAAGGTGATAAAATTAACAGCATAGAAATTATAGATTAAGTTTCGAATGATGAATTGGATTTGACTGTTGGGTGTTCTCAACCGTTAAAGTTCGTTATTTGATCATTTACATTCATATATCAACAGAAAAAACATGAACCTAAGAGGAATTGTTGCCGTATCTGGCAAGCCAGGGTTGTTCAAATTGGTTGGACAGAATAAGGTGGGTTACATTTTAGAGAGCTTAGACGATCAAAAGACTAAGTTTACCGCCAATATGGCAAATACAAAACTTGCATCTTTAGAAGACATTACCGTTTACGGCGAAGATGAAGAAATAAAACTGGCAGACATTTTTGCTAACATGGCAGAAAAAGATGTGGCGATTGATCCGAAAGGAGATGCGGCAGCATTGAAAACGTATTTTGGAGAAGTTGCTGCCGGTTACGATCAGGAGAAGGTGTACGGTTCTGACATGAAGAAAATTGCAACTTGGTATAACATTATTAAAGACATGCCTTTGTTTACAGAAGAGGCGGTAAAAGAAGAAGTAGACGCCAAGGTAGCCGAAACTAAAACCGATAAAAAGTCTAAAGGTACAGTTGCAAAGCCCGCAAACGCCAAAGCCACTAGCAGAACCTCTGCGCCGGCAAAAAAAGCAAGCATGACGAGCAAGAAAGGAGTTTAGGCGCTTCAAATATTTCGAATACTGCTAAATCTTTCTAAAAAACATCACTAGCATACCGGTGATGTTTTTTTTATTTAAAGCCCAGCTTTTAGGCAAAAAAATACCAAAGCAAAGCAAAAACCAATACCGATATCAGTATAGCAAGCCAGTTGTATCTGCCACTGTTGTTACGGCTCTTAAAATTGTAATTTCTTTTATAATTATCTAAAAACATATTCTTTTATTTAAAAGATGATTGTTAACCTCTCTTTCCATAAATAACCCGTTTGGCCATCAAGTATTCTGCAATCTCGGTTATTTGGACGCTCTCAACGCTCTCAACGCTCTTGCCGTCTTTCATTGTCTCTTCGTTTTTCGGGAAACCAACAGAAGTGTGGCCATTGCATTGGCTAGCGCAAATAACCTAAAAAAAGTATATCGTCAAAAAATCGCCAAGATTAAATATATGAAAAATGTTTTGGCCAAATTTCAACGAAAGGTAAAATCCTGGTTGATATATAAATTTTAGCTTAGATTGGAGCTTTCTATAAACGAACTTTCTATGAATGTTTGTAAAATAACGAGTTTCAGTACAATATACAACTAACTAATCTTTAAATTTGAAATTACACTTCATAAGTTAAATCTTAATAATAACTTGAGCTGATTATGCAAGATTCAATCATACCAAAAAATGAAGATTCCCGTATTAAGGCACTTCTGAACTATGGGATTGACCATTCACTTTCTGAAGCCGAGTACGATAGGATTACCAACCTTGCTTCGATCATCTGTGAAATGCCTATTTCTATTATTACCCTTATTGATGAAGATACCCAATGGTTTAAGTCCAAAGTTGGGCTAGACATAGACCATACGCCGCGAGAGGTAGCCTTCTGCAAATATACCATAATGGATTCTGTATTCTTAGAGGTTAAAGATGCCGATGCAGATGTTCGTTTTCGTTACAACCCGTTCGTAGATACAGAACAAGGTATAAAATACTATGCTGGTTATCCGCTTATAGATCCCGATGGCAACGCCCTCGGTAGCTTATGTGTTCTAGATAATAAACCAAATGAACTTCGACATAACCAAAGAGAGGCACTTAGAATGCTAAGTCTCGAGGTTATGGAACTCATTAAAGCGAAAAGGTTAAGAGCTGACCTGCTCAATTTCGAAAAGCTTTTTGTATTCTCAAATGACCTGTTATGTGTTGCCGGTATTGACGGTTTTTTTATAAAAGTTAATCCCGCATTTAAGCAATTGCTAGGCTGGAAGGAGGCAGAGATGTTGGAGAAAAATTTTTTCGACTTTGTTCATCCTGAAGATTTAACTAAAACCCGGAAAGCGGTAGGAAAGCTCAAATCAGGAAAATCAGTTACCAATTTTGAGCACCGATTTATAACTTCTTCTGGAGCATACAAAGTGATACAGTGGGTGGCTAGCCCCGAGCCTGGCTCTGGCAATATATTTGCAACCGGCAGGGATGTGACCTTGCTTAAGGAAAACGAATCCAAACTTTTAAGAAGTGAATTTCACATGAGGGCTTTGTTCGACAACTCTCAGGGTTTGCTCTGTACACACGATTTGGAAGGAAACCTTAGTTCCGTTAATAAAGCAGGTGCTACTATGTTGGGCTATTCACAACAGGAGCTTGAGCAAATGAGCCTTTTTAACATCATCCCCGCCCAAAGGCACGAATATCTTAAGCTTTACCTAGATCAAATAGCCAAAACTGGGCGAGGTACAGGCGAGATGCACGTGCAGACAAAAGACGGACGTTTTAAAACCCTTATTTTTAATAATGTTATAGAGAGCTATCCTGGTCAGCCAGATTATGTTCTGGGTAACGGACTCGATGTTACCGAGCGCCTGCTGGTAGAAGAAAAACTTGTGCAAGTAACTGATCTGCTGCAACAAACAAACAAACTTGCCGAAGTAGGTGGATGGCAGTTAGATATCGACGAAAATGAACTGCATTGGACCGCAGTAACGCGAGAGATTCATGATGCACCAAAAGATTTTGAGCCACAGTTGGAGCGAGCTATTGATTTTTATAAAGAAGGTGGATCTCGTACAGCGATTGAACGTGCAATTGATAAATGTCTTTCAACTCGCGAAGGGTGGGACTTAGAGCTCCAAATCGAGACATTTACAGGGAAAGAAAAATGGGTAAAATGTATAGGAAAAGGAGTGTTTGAAAACGGAAAATGTAAGAGGCTATATGGGTCATTTCAGGATATAGATCGACGTAAGAAAACTGAGATTTTAGCAGAAAGATCCACAGCTATTCTTTCTGCCTTTGCTGCGCATGCGCCAGCTGCAATAGCAATGTTAGATAACAACATGAATTATATTGCAGTGAGCAACCGCTGGATCGAGAATTATGGATTGGCCGACAACGCTTTACTTGGCACCTCTTTTTATGGGCCTTTTTCGTTTATAGGTGAGGAGGGAAAAGAGCGCCATAAGAGAATCCTATCGGGATCGGTAGAAACCAAAGAGCAAGATATGCTTTATTTACCAGGGAAAACTGAGCCCATTTATATAAAGTGGGAAATGCGGCCATGGTATGAATCGCCCGAAAAGATTGGAGGCATCGTTATTTTTACGCAAGATATAACTTCTTCTGTGAAACAAACAGAAGAGCTAAAAGAAGCAAAAAAGGCCGCCGAACAGGCTAGCATGGCAAAGTCTGAATTTGTTTCAAATATGAGCCATGAGATCAGAACGCCCTTAAACGGGATAATTGGCTTTACAGACCTTGTGTTAAAAACAGAACTTAGCGATTCACAGGCTCAGTATTTAAAAATTGTTCATCAGTCATCGAACGATCTTTTGAACATTATAAATGACATATTAGATTTTTCTAAAATTGAGGCTGGTAAGCTTGAGTTGGATATTGAGCGGTGTGATATTATAGAACTTTGTAGCCAAGCAACAGACATCATTAGCTTCCAAATACAACAAAAAGGCGTTGAATTGTTGCTTAACATTGCTCCAGATGTTCCACGGTTTATCTGGGTTGACCCCGTTCGTTTAAAGCAAATAATATACAACTTATTAAGTAATGCAGCAAAATTTACCGAACAAGGCGAAATTGAACTTGGCGTTGGGGTAGTGAAAAAGCTCGGGAACAGTTCCTCTATACGTTTTGCAGTACGCGATACCGGCATTGGAATACATGAGAAAAAACTTAACAAAATTTTTAAAGCATTTGAGCAAGAAGATTCCTCAACTAGCAAAAAATATGGGGGAACAGGGCTAGGTTTGGCCATAAGCAGCAAATTGCTACAAAAAATGGATAGCAAGATGGACGTGCAAAGTTCTCAGGGGCGTGGTAGTGTATTCTCTTTCGATATACTTGCCAAAACAGAGTCTGAGCATTTAAGTATTGAAAGCGATTTAAGTTGGCTAAAAGACATTCTAGTTGTAGATGATAACGACAACAACAGAATCATATTAAAAGAGATGCTTGGTGCAAAAAAAATAAACTGCCATCAAGCTAGCAATGGAACGGAAGCCATTGCATTGATGAGCGCAGGTGCCCGGTTTGATGCGATGATTATTGATTATCACATGCCGAATTATAATGGCATAGAAACCGTAGAAAAAATGCGCAAAAAATTCCCGGCTTTCATGGAAGATTTTCCAATTCTACTGTTGCACAGTTCTTCGGAGGATTTGAAGATATTAAATGCCCGCAAACAGTCAAGAATTAATTGTAGCCTCTCAAAACCGGTAAAGATAGAAAACTTATACAGATCGTTGGCAGGATTAAAGAATCGGCCACAGGCAACTAATTTAGGCATCTTAGCTAGTCGAGAGAACATTTCTGAAATGTCTTTCAAAATTCTCGTAGCAGACGACAATCCAATAAATATGCTGTTGGCAGTTACCTATATTCAAGGTGCTTTTTCTAATGTAGAGATTTTGCAGGCGAGTGATGGCCTTCAGGCTTTGGAACTCGCTAAATTAAAAAAACCAGACATCATATTAATGGACATACAAATGCCTGCAATGAACGGATACGATGCAACGGTAGCCATCAGGCAAATAGACGAAATGGGTTCAGTTCCGATCATAGCCCTTACCGCTGGAAACGTTAAGGATGAGCGCGAACGTTGTATAAAAGCAGGAATGAATGACTTTGTACCCAAACCCGTTTCAGAAGAAGCGCTGCGCGAGGTATTGCACAACTGGTTGCCCACAAACAAAATCTTTAAAACAGAAACGGAAATCAAAAATGCGCCAGAGGAAGGACATATAGATTTAAATATGCTAAATAAAATGGTTAAAGGAAACCAATCCCTTCTAGATACCATTTTGGCTATGACCAAGCAACAATTGGAGCAATCAAAAATCTTTTTAAAAGAAGGCTATGACCAAAAAGACATCACGCTAATCTCGCCGCTTGCGCATAAGCTGTATGGAACTGCATCTTCTGCTGGCTTACCTAAACTTTCTCAGTTGGCTAAATCATTGGAGCAAACCCATGATTTTCAAGCCGTCTCCGCTCTATATAAAGAAACAGAAGCGGAAATAGATATTTGTCTTGCTCTATTATAATGACAAACACTAAGAATATCTGGTAAAGGGTATGTTTACTGCCTTAACTACTAAAAGTTAATCACTACGCGCACCACTCTTCGAGAAATTAATGAGGGGAATAGGCTTTTGGTGAGGTTGGCTTTAACAGGGTAAATATTTGGAATTCAATATTTTATAAGCCGAATCATGCCTATTCGGTTCGCCATTCCTGCAAGTACTTTTAAAGCGCCTTTACCTCTTATCTGTCACTACCTTATAGCTCGGGTCTTCTTTAATGTTTACATCGATTACTAACTCTGCATTTTTGAGCAGCAAACGGCAATCTTCGCTTAGGTGCTTCAGATGTAACTTTTTACCAACTTTATCATACCTTTCGGTGAGTTTGCTTACGGCATCGATAGCACTCATATCAGCAATTCTACTTTCTTTAAAATCTACAATTACTTCTTCTGGGTCGTTTGATACATCGAATTTTTCTAAGAATGTGGTCGTAGAACCGAAAAACAAAGGCCCAAATATTTCATAGTGCTTTACACCTTGACCATCCACGTATTTCCTCGCCCGTATTCTCTTTGCACTTTCCCAAGCAAATACCAGGGCCGACAAGACTACGCCAATAAGCACAGCAAGCGCAAGATTGTTCAGCCAAACGGTAATTACTGCAACCAAAATACCTACAACTATGTCGTGACGGGGCATTTTATTTACAATGCGCAAGCTTATCCATTCAAAGGTACCGATGGCCACCATAATCATTACGCCTGTTAGGGCGGCCATGGGTACACGTTCAATAATGGGGCCACCAAATAAGATAATCAATAAAATGGTTAGCGCAGCTACAATACCAGATAGCCTAGCCCTAGATCCTGCAGAAAGGTTTACGAAAGATTGGGCGATTATAGCACAACCACCCATGCCCGTAAAGAAACCATTTACAATGTTGGCAGACCCTTGCGCAACGGCTTCCTTATTTCCTTTGCCCCTAGTCCCTGTAATTTCATCTACTACGTTTAAGGTAAGCAGGCTTTCTACCAATCCTACACCGGCCATTACCAACGAGTATGGAAAAATCACTTTTAGCATATCAAGATTTAAAGGCACATCGGGTATGTGAAAAGGTGGAAATCCACCGCTAACAGAAGCAATGTCCTTAACCGTTTTGGTATCTATGCCAAATCCAAGTACCAGCACAAATACTGTAATGATTGCAACTAAAGAAGCCGGTACTGCTTTGGTTATCTTTGGAAAAACTAAAACGATGGCGATGGTTAAAAGTACCAGACCAAGCATAACCCAAAGTGCTGAACCCGACAGCCAAGACTCGCCACCGCTTGCTGAAACCACTTTAAATTGTTCTATCTGTGCCATGAAGATAATTACCGCAAGCCCGTTAACAAAGCCATACATAACAGGCTGTGGCACCAAGCGTATAAACTTGCCCAAACGAAATAACCCCACCAGCAGTTGTATAATACCCGCCAACGCTACTGCTGCGAACACGTATTCTATTCCATTTGATTGCATCAATGCGATGAGTACGACAACTGTAGACCCTGCTCCGCCAGACACCATTCCAGGCCGGCCACCAAATATGGCTGTGATTAATCCCATTAAAAAAGCAGCATATAGACCCGTTAAAGGCGCGAATCCTGCCAAGATGGCAAACGACAGAGATTCTGGAATCATCGTCATGGCTACAGTCAACCCTTCCAGCACTTCTGTCTTGTAATCGACAGTTTGCTTAAAGTCGAATAAATTAAAATATGCCTTCATGTTGAGGAAAGATTGAAATTATAAAAACAAATAATTGGTTGAGACTAATGATATAGAGACTGCAACCCAAATTAAAATTTGAGCATAACCGTGCTTTTAAAATTAAGCGAATAAGCAGGTGTAACAGGAGAGGATTTAGTAGATCTTTTCATTAAAGCGCAAATGTATAAAAAAAGGCTACAATAGGCAAAACGAAAATTAGCTTTTGCTATTGGTTTATAGCAAAGTTAGAATAGAACCACAAGAAGCAGGCATCACAACCAGAAATACCTTCATCAAAAAATATGCAAAAAGTGAAACCCTTGCAGACCACTCAAACTAGTTGTGAATCCTCTCCTATCGCCTAGCTGAAGAATTACCCGAAAGGCTTCTCTTAACATTTCTACCATCTTTATTGCAAACCCCAAACCAACTTCATCCCCCTTTTGCCAAAAAACCTTACCTTTGCTAGCTATTTAGATAAGGAACGTATGCTTTTTTTCAACCGACCCCGTAAAGATCAACCTACCGATTTTAGCAAGGTAGGCTTAGACATGCACTCTCATTTAATTCCTGGCGTCGACGATGGTGCGAAGGATATAGCAGACAGCATTTTACTAATTAATGGCTTAAAGAATTTGGGGTTTGAGCACTTGATAACAACGCCACATACTCTGCAAGACATCCATCCAAATACCCAAAAAACCTTGGGCAAAGGCCACCTTTTACTCGAAGGCAAATTGCCCGAAGGTTTAACTTTCCGTTTATCTTCAGAATACTATTTAGACGAACAATTCCAAGGTCAGTTAGAAGCAGGTGCAGTAATGCCCTTGCCCGGAAACCGCTTGTTGGTAGAATTTAGTCAAATTACAAAGCCGTACGACTTAGAGGAGCGCTTTTTTGATTTAAGCTTGAAAGGCTATCAGCCAATACTTGCGCATCCAGAGCGTTACCTGTTTTTTCATCGGCATTTCGAATATTACAAACGAATTAAAGACATGGGTGTAGAGCTACAGGTAAATGCCCTATCGTTAACAGACCATTATGGCAAAAGCATTAGAAAAATTGCAGAGAAGCTGATCGAAAAAGACATGATTGATTTTATTGGCACAGACACCCATCACCTAAAACACATCGAAACTTTGGCACAAGTACCACAAAACAAATTTTTTGTAAGGTTGTTAGACAGTGGCCTACTAAAAAACCAAGAATTGATGTAATCTAGTTTATCTATGATTTTAGATTGATGACGTGCGAAGAATAAGGAACGATCAATAAATGACCCCGAAGCAGAGCTATCGGGGTATTGGTGGCAGAGAGTTTATTTTTAGCTTTTTGAAAACACTTCGTTTTCAAACTTTCCGCTCTGACCGCCGAATCAGAGCTTCGGGGTATTATCTGAATAAAATGAGATGTGATTTTTTGTCCTTCGACAAGCTCAAGGATGACACAGTTTTTCTTTAAGTGTCCGACATCCAATTTATGACCTCCAATTTCCGCACCTCTTCGCTCCTTATTCTTTGCTCTTTCATCCCTTCCTCCTACTCAAAATAATTCAAAGTGTTAAAGCCGCCTTGTTTGAGATATTCGTCTTTTTTCATCAACTCAAAATCAGAAAGTATCATCTCCTTTACCAAAGCAGCAAGATCATACTTCGGCTCCCAACCCAATTGTGTTTTTGATTTTGTAGGATCGCCCAAAAGTAAATCTACTTCTGTAGGTCTAAAATATTTCGAATCTACCTTTACCACTGTTGTCCCCAAAAAAAGCTTTTCTTTATTGACACCAAGTTCACCTAAGAGGTCATCATCCAATCCGATGATCACGCCTTTTTCATATTCGTCTTTCCCAGAAAACTCTATTTCGATGCCGAGCTCGGCAAAACTCATCCGCACAAAATCTCTAACGGTAGTGGTTACTCCGGTTGCAATAACAAAATCCTCAGGCTTCTCTTGTTGTAAAATAAGCCACATGGCTTCTATATAATCTTTTGCATGCCCCCAATCTCTCTGTGCAGATAGATTGCCCAGATACAGGCATGTTTGTAAACCGAGCGCTATTTTTGCCGCGGCTCGGGTAATCTTTCTCGTTACAAAAGTTTCTCCCCGCAATGGGCTTTCGTGATTAAATAAGATACCGTTGCAAGCGAACATGTTATAGGCCTCGCGGTAGTTCACGGTGATCCAATAAGCATACATTTTCGCCACAGCGTATGGAGAACGTGGATAAAACGGTGTTGTTTCGCTCTGCGGCACGGCTTGCACCAAGCCGTATAATTCTGAAGTACTCGCCTGATAAATTCTCGTTTTCTTCTCCAGACCTAAAATTCTAACTGCCTCTAGCAGTCTGAGCGTGCCTATTCCATCTGCATTTGCTGTATACTCTGGCATTTCGAAACTTACCTGCACATGGCTCATCGCTGCCAAATTGTAAATTTCGTCTGGCTGCGTTTCCTGAATGATCCTGATGAGGTTGGTAGAGTCTGTCAGATCACCATAATGAAGCTTGAAATGGACATTGCTTTCATGCTGATCTTGGTACAGGTGATCGATTCGATCTGTATTGAACAGGGAAGAACGTCTTTTCAGTCCGTGCACAAAATAACCTTTTTTTAAAAGAAATTCAGCTAGATATGCACCGTCTTGCCCGGTTACGCCCGTAATTAAGGCTACTTTCATAAAGATTTATTGGAATTTAATGTTGCAAAGATAGCTAATAATTTTATTGGCTAAAAACGCAAATTACACAAGTATCGAGCTAGCAGCTTAAACTTTATTGCCCCCTACTATCCGCCTTTAATCTGTTGGAGCAAATACGTTCCATAGCCACTTTTAACCAAAGGCTTGGCTATTTCCCTCAACTGCTCTGCAGAAATAAAACCCATGCGGTAGGCTATCTCCTCTATACAACCAATTTTTAACCCTTGACGTTCTTCTATGATCTGAACAAACTGTCCGGCCTGCATCAACGAGGTAAATGTTCCGGTATCTAACCAGGCTGTACCGCGACTGAGTACGCCTACCTTTAGTTTGCCGCGTTCCAGATAAACCCGATTAACATCTGTGATCTCGTATTCGCCACGGGGCGAAGGTTCTATATTTTTGGCAATTTCCACCACCTCGTTGTCGTAGAAATACAAGCCCGGCACCGCGTAGTTAGATTTTGGTTTTGTAGGCTTTTCCTCTATAGAAATGGCTTTTTTATGCGCATCAAACTCAACCACTCCATAACGTTCTGGATCAGAGACCTGATAGGCAAAAACCACTCCGCCATCTGGATCCGAACTTGATTGCAGGAGGTTTGACATGCCATCACCATAAAAAATATTATCGCCCAATACAAGGCCTACCTTATTTTTACCGATAAAATCTGCACCGATTACAAAAGCCTGTGCGAGTCCGTTCGGCACTTCTTGCACGGCATAAGAGAACTTACAGCCTAGCGAAGTTCCATCTCCGAGCAACTTTTCGAAATTGGGCAGATCGTGCGGGGTAGAAATGATCAAAATCTCCCTTATTCCTGCCAACATTAAGGTAGAAAGCGGATAATAGATCATCGGTTTGTCGTACACGGGCATCATTTGCTTGCTTGTTGCAAGCGTTAGCGGATGTAACCTGGTGCCGCTGCCGCCAGCTAAAATAATTCCTTTCATTTTTATGCGTATTAAATTTCTTTTCTCCCCAAACCCCAAAGGGGCTTTTAATAATATGTTGGTTTATCTTTTGGTCAACGGCAGGTTCCTTGTTCTTTGGACTTGTTCCCAACCTTCAACCTCAACCTCAACCTTGTTCTTTTATCTTCCCGATGCAAACCGCTAAGCTATCTCTCCAATAAGGTATCTCTACCTCGAAGGTCTCCTTTATTTTGGTTTTATCCATCACCGAAAAACTCGGCCGCTTGGCTCTCGTAGGATAGGAAGCGCCGGGTATCGGATTTACCTTTACCTGTGTGCCACTCAATTCGAAAATGGCTTTGGCAAAATCGTACCAAGAGGTAACACCGTCGTTGCTGTAATGGTAGAGCCCGTATTTCTGTTCATCCTTTGCAATTACCTCAAAGATGGTATTTGCCAGGTCTATGCCATAAGTGGGCGTACCTACTTGATCTGCAATGATGTTCAACTCGTCTCTCTCTGCGCCCAATTTTAACATCGTCTTGGCGAAGTTATTTCCGAACTCGGAATAAAGCCAACTGGTGCGTAAAATATAATGCTCTTTTAAAACAGAGCTGATGGCCTGTTCGCCATCTAATTTTGTTTCCCCGTACACGTTTATCGGTTCGGCAACATCTTCTTCGGTCAACAGTTTCACCTCGTTTCCCCTAAAAACAAAATCCGTAGAGATGTGCACCAAAGTCGCCCCATGGGCTTTGCAGGCTTCGGCAAGGTTTGCCGCGCCAGTTTCGTTTATGGCTCTTGCCTTTGCCTTATCATCTTCTGCCTGGTCTACCGCAGTGTAGGCCGCACAATTGATAACGTATTTTGCTTCCTCTTTTCCTAAGAGTCCGTTAAGCTGCTCTACATTTAAAATATTCGCCTCTCCCTCTCCGGGAAAAACCACGTTGCCGATATTTAGCTCTGCTGCAACCGTTCTTAAACATTGCCCCAATTGGCCGCCCGCGCCTATCACTACTATTTTACCCATGTTGTAACGATGAAAATGAGTTTAAGATTAGGTCTTTTTCTGAAACAACCTGCTTTTCGACAGGAATATGCCAATCGATGCCTAAATCTACATCGTTGTACATAACCCCAATTTCTGCCTGTTTGTTGTAAAAATTATCGCATTTGTAAAAAAAGACCGCCCGTTCGCTCAATACCGAAAAACCATGCAGAAAACCGCGTGGCACGTACAATTGGCGTTTGTTCTCCGCGCTTAGTTTTACCGCCACTTGCTGCCCGAAGGTCGGAGAGCCAGGCCTGGCGTCTACCGCCACATCCAACACCTCGCCCTCAAGTACCCGTACCAACTTTGCCTGGGCAAAATCTCCTGCCTGCGCATGTAGCCCCCTAATTACACCGTAAGTGGAAACAGATTGGTTGTCTTGCACAAAATTGCCCGACATGCCCGTTTTCTCTTCGAATGCACTTCGGTTAAAACTTTCAAAAAAATATCCCCTTGCGTCCTCAAATATTTTTGGCGTGATGATCACGCAATCCTTTAAACCGGTTTGTTCTATCTCCATTAACTATTGTGGTATTGCTTTTCGTAATAAGTTTGATAATTTCCAGAAGTAACGTTGTTCAGCCATTCTTCATTTTCCAGGTACCAATCTACTGTTTTGGCCAAACCTTCCTCAAACTGGAGACTTGGCACCCAGTCCAGGTTTTCTTGAAGTTTGGTAGAATCGATCGCATAACGCAGATCGTGCCCAGCCCTGTCGGTTACATAGGTAATCAACTTTGCCGAAGTGCCCGGCTCGCGTTTTAGTTTTTCATCCATAATGCCGCACAACAAATTGATTAAATCTATATTTTTCCACTCATTATGGCCACCTATGTTATAGGTATCGCCAGCGTTCGCCTGATGGAAGATCACATCAATCGCCCTGGCATGGTCTTCTACCCAAAGCCAATCCCTCACGTTCTCGCCCTTGCCATACACGGGCACGGGTTTGTTGTTCTTGATGTTGTTTATGGCCAATGGGATTAATTTCTCTGGAAAATGGTGCGAACCATAGTTGTTGGAGCAGTTGGAGATTACGCAATCTAGGCCATAAGTATCATGGTAGGCACGTACAAAATGATCCGAACTTGCTTTTGAGGCAGAATAAGGGCTATGCGGATCGTAAGAAGTAGTTTCGGTAAACATTCCTGTTTCTCCCAATGCACCATACACCTCGTCGGTGCTTACATGGTAAAAGCGCTTTTTATCATAATCGCCTTTCCAATATTCTCGTGCCGCATTCAACAGATTTACCGTACCGATTACATTGGTGATCACAAAAGCGGTCGGGTCTATAATCGACCGATCTACATGGCTCTCTGCCGCCAAATGGATCACGGCATCGAAATTTTCTTCCCTAAAAAGCGTATTGATCGCATCAGCATCTACGATATCGGCCTTTACAAAAGAATAGTTCGGCTTGCCTTCTATATCGGTCAGATTGGCCAGGTTGCCCGCATAGGTAAGCTTATCCAAGTTGACGATCTGGCAGTCGGGATAGTTGTTTACAAATCGACGAACCACATGAGAGCCTATGAAACCTGCCCCGCCGGTTATGAGTATTTTCTTCACTTTATCTATTTTATCGATGCAAAATACGACGGAATTAACAAAAAACCAATTAAACAGTGCTGGCATGCAATTTTATCTACAGTAATTTAAAGGTGTTTGTGGCATGTGCTGGAATTTTTAGCCAAGTGTTTTGTCTCTAAACCCTGCTTTAAATACATTTAAATCGTTATAATGGAGAAATTCGTAATTTTAAACAGCAATATGGCAAATGTTGAAAATCTTTTCAGAAAACAAATAAAAAGCAGATTGATGTTTTATACCGACCATTTTTTTATTTTTGACGTTCAATTTTAATTAAATACAAACCTAAATGAACAACTGGTTTAGCAGAAATGGCACTCATTTGGCCATCATAGCATTTTTCGTAGTCATTACCTTTGCTTATTTCAGTCCGGTATTACAAGGAAAAGTACCATTGCAGAGTGATGTGGTGCAATCTAAGGCCATGCAAACCGAGATTATGAACTTTAAAGACAAAGACGGTACGGCACCTCTTTGGACCAATCAAATGTTCGGCGGTATGCCTGCTTATCAAATTTGGGCTGCATACGCCTATAATGGCGCTACGTATGGCATTGCGTTCATTACCAAATCATTTCCTGCACCAGTCGGCACGGTTTTGTTATTGCTTTTTGGAGGCTATTTCTTATTTATTGTTTTAAAGGTAAACCCTTGGTTGGCCGCGGCAGGCGCAATAGCCTTTGCTTTTACCACATACAATTTTGTGGTGTTGGGCACTGGCCACGGCAATAAGGCTTTGGCAATTGGTTTCTTTGCACCCATCATAGCTAGTATATTGCTTACCATACGTGGGAAATATTGGTACGGCGCAAGTTTAGCTGCACTTTTCTTGGCGCTAGAGATTAGGTCAAACCATGTACAAATGACTTATTATTTAATGTTGGCAGTGCTAATCCTTGCCGGAGTAGAAATTTTTCAGGCCTACAAATATAAAACGCTACCAGCGCTGGGTAAGGCATTCGGTTTTTTAACCTTATCTGTTATCCTCGCTGTTATGGTAAACGCAAGTTTGTTGTGGACCACTGCTGAATATGCCAAGGAAACCAATCGCGGAAAATCTAATCTTACCGCCGTAAATACCGACAAAAAAGATGCGGGTGTTTCCAAAGAATATGCCTACCAATGGAGCCAAGGTGTAGGCGAGAGTTTTACCTTTCTTATTCCAGATCTATATGGCGGAGCTACAGGAAGCAAAGAATTAATAAAGCCAGAAAGCAATATGTATAAAGCTGTTGCTGCGGTTGTTGGCAACGACCCGAATCAAACAATTGGCGCGATACAACAATTAGGCCAATCGGGGCTACAACAATATTGGGGCGAAAAGCCCTTTACCCAAGGTGGTTATTATTTCGGTGCGATTATCTGTTTTCTTTTTATATTCGGTCTGTTCGTGGTGGAAAGCCCTTTAAAATGGTGGATATTAATCACTACCATTTTATTTATGTTGCTTTCCTTCGGCAAAAACTTCCCTTACATCAGCGACTTATTTTTTAATTATTTTCCGCTCTACAATAAATTTAGAGTAGTAGAATCTATTTTGGCTATAGTGGGGCTTATGGTGCCTATTCTGGCCATATTGGCGGTTAAAGAAACCCAAGACGGCGAGCACGACCAAAAAACCTTGATCAAAAAACTGAAATGGTCTGCGGGAATTACAGGTGGTTTTGCGTTAATTGTGGCATTTGTACCAACATTGTTTTTTAGTTTTAAGACAGCAAACCACTTAGAAGTGGTGCAAGCACTAAGCCAAGCTTTGCAAAATAATGCAGAGATGGCAAATAAAATAGCGAATGCCTTGGTGTTAGATAGAATTGCCATTGCGCGGGCAGACGCCATTAGATCTGTAATTTTTATTTTGATAGGATTTGGCATTATGTGGGCCTACATTTCTAAGAAATTAAACACCCAACTTGCTTTCGGCCTACTTGCTTTTGTGGTGTTGATAGACATGTGGCAAGTAGACAGGCGTTATTTAAATAACGATAATTTTGAAAGTGAATCTACAGTTAGCGATTATTTTAAACCAAGGGATGTAGATACATTTATATCTGCCGACAAAGACCCAGATTTTAGGGTTTTTGATCAAAGCATTAATACTTTCAATGATGCTAGGACTTCTGCTTTCCATAAAACAATTGGCGGCTACCATGCAGCAAAACTGAAAAGGTTTGATGAACTCATTCAAAATCAATTTGCAAAGAGCGTTAACCACGATGTATTGGATATGCTCAACACCAAATACATCATCGAACAAGACCCAAAAAACGGCTCGTATAAAATGCAACGCAATTATTCTGCTGCCGGGAATGCTTGGTTTGTACCAAATATACAGTTTGTTAAAAATTCGGATCAAGAAATGGAAGCCATTAGCAGTTTCGATCCAAAAAAAGAAGTGTTTGTTGATGAGCAGTATAAAAACCTAATCGATACTAACAGTTTGGGCACTGGCGCTGAAGGATTTATAAAATTGACCAATTATAATCCAGACCACATGACGTATGAGTATTCGACCGCTAAAGATGCAATAGCAGTTTTTTCTGAGATTTATTACAACAAAGGTTGGAGAATGTACATTGACGGGGTAGAGAAACCATATTTCAGAGCAGATTATTTGCTTCGTGCTGCGCAGGTAGAAGCTGGTAATCATAAACTAGAATTTATTTTTCATCCAACATCTTACTATACCGGAGAGAAAATTTCTCTAGCTGGATCTATTTTATTAGTAATAGGATTGGGTTTTGGGGTTTTTATAGAAGAAAAGAAAAAGCTGAAAGCATAAAGCTAAAAGCTAACACCTTATATTACAGATAATTATACTGATTACTTGTGAAGTAAATTAATGTACTCTAATAATCATTAAGCCGCCAAGCATTTTAAAACGCTTAGCGGCTTTTTTGTATCTTGTATCAAATTTAATTCTCTAATGGAGCGCTTAAATTTAATGCCTTAAAAAATTATTCCCTATGACCTTCAAAAGAATTCTATCTTCAGCACTGATTATCCTCTGTTCGTGCTTTTTTTCTAAAGCCCAGCTTAAGGTGGGAGATCAGGCCCCAAAAATTATGGTTACCAACTGGTTGAAAAATATTCCTGTATCCAAAGACTTAAGTGGGAAATTTATTGTGATAGATTTTTGGGCAACTTGGTGTTCGCCTTGTTTAGAATCTGTACCACACATGAACGATTTGGTAGAAAAGAATAAGCAGAAAACCAACCTAATATTTCTTGCGATGACAGACGAAAGGGCTGATAAGGTAAAAAGGTTGCTATTGAGGCTGCCATTTTCTTCGAGCGTTGTTGCAGATACGACTAGGAAAACGTCGGATAATTTTAAAATAGAGTCTATTCCTTATTGTGTAGTTATAGATGACCAAAACATAGTTAGATGGTTAGGCAACCCCACCGAGCTTACCAGTGCTGATATTGAAGAAATTTTAGAGAGGAAAACTATAACTGCGCCTGTAGCAGAAAAGACCACCACTGCACTAGATAGCGTTACGAGTAAAATATACAAAAAGCTATTTGAAAACTATTATGCGTCGTTTAACGATAAGAGTTTAAAAGAATATTTTGCCATGGGGCCTGTTATTAGGCAGAAACACGGAAGTTCTTTTTCTAGTGGCCCTAGCGCAAATAATGCTTTTGATGACGTAGCCATTGGTTGTGCTCTGATAAGTCGCCTTGCAGATTATTTAGATGTTGCGGAGAAACAATTAATCTTGCCCGATAGCTTGACAGAAATGTATATTTCTTATTGCTATAAAAGCAAAAAAAAGAACACAAAAAAATAGTTAATGGATACCATACTAAACAGTTTGGGATTAAAATATACGGTTAGGGATAGTACAATGGATGTAATGCAATTAGAAGTAGCAGATAGAGCTTTGTTGACAAAAGTGCTATCAGATTCCAAAAAGAATGAAGTTTCTCATAGTAGTTCGTCGGAGAGTTATGCTGCAATTGGTAATGGTTTTTTTAGAGCGTTGGAGAATGAAATTAGCCAAAAGTTTAAAATCGTAGTTGTTTTAAAACCCGATAGTATCTTTGATAAACCAATGGATTTAACCATTAGAACCGATAATATCCAAAACGTAATTGTTTCGCTTAAGGATTATGGCATTAAAACCACTACGATTAAAAAGCCTTTTCCTGTGTATCTGTTCGAAAGGAAAAAGCAAAGTTTTGATTCTCATTAGTCTCATCGAATTAATTCTGAGAAACGAAGACTTGGAGTTATTTTATTGGCGCCAGCTAGCAAACCAAAGTTTTGTATACAGCCCTGCATACCTAAACGGGATTGGACCAGAAATACTTTTGCCTCAAAAGCCCCTTTAGGGGTTTGGGGTAAAAGATTGTAGGGGAAAGCCCGATCGCCATTCAGAATTATTTGGACTGCCCCGTTTTCTAATTAATAAAAAATGCATTTTTAATTTTTCTAAAGCTAATTCGTTCCGTTTTTCCTCTGTAATGGCTCACTTCACTCTCGTTAACTTTTTCCCAAATTGCTTGCCAAAATTCAATATATTTATCGAAAAATAAACTAAAAAAACCAACAGATATGAAAAAAAATTATTTCGTTATATTGCTTTTCTTGTCCCTATTTTCCATTAACGGTTACGCTCAAACAAAGCAAGAATCGATTAGGACACTTTTTTCTGTAATGAAACAAGATTCTTTAATGGATAAAATTGTGAATAGTATCATGCCCTCCTTAATAGCACAAATGAGCAGTCAATATGCAGCAAAAAATCCTGCGTCTAAGGCAAAAATGATGGAGGCAACTAAGGTGGGGATGGAAGTATCTAAAACAATGTTAAAAAAGATGGTGGCCGACGGTGGTATGGTGGCTATATATGACAAACATTTTTCACAGGATGAAATTAATGATTTCATAACGTTTTATAAATCGCCATCGGGACAAAAGCTACTTGAAGAAATGCCCTCCATTACCAAAGATAATGTTATTATGATGCAAAAATATATACCTGAAATGCAGAAAGAAATAAAAATGAAAATGGATGAGATTCTTTCCAAAAAAACACCTCCGGCCGTTAAAGATTAGCAGTAACCCAACTACCTAAACGGGATTAAATCGGAAATACTTTTGCCAAGGAACGAGGCAAAAGGTTGTAGGGGGAAAGCCCGAACGCCATTCAAAATTATTGGACTGCCCGTCTTCTAAAAAAGAAGCACAATGGATTTATGTGAAATTGTTTTGTGTAAAACTTGCTGAAACGCAGTTCGACAACATATTGCTATGAAATGGCGCGATTATTATGGATATTGGCGGCTTTTACATGAAAATACTTTACGCAATACAGGCAACAGGCAACGGGCACATCAGCAGGGCGCGAGACATTATTCCGCTTTTGCAAAAACACGGCGAGGTAGATATTTTGCTTAGCGGAACGCAGGCCGATGTAGATTTGGGTTTCCCGATAAAGCATAAACTGCATGGTTTTAGTTTTGTTTATGGCACGCACGGAGGTGTGCATCATTTTAAAACTTGGCAAAGCATGGATCTTTTTAGGTTTTGGAG
This sequence comes from Pedobacter sp. UYP30, assembly GCF_040547165.1. NCBI lineage: Bacteria > Pseudomonadati > Bacteroidota > Sphingobacteriia > Sphingobacteriales > Sphingobacteriaceae > Pedobacter > Pedobacter sp. UYP30. Next base: position 125,375 of record NZ_JBEPPD010000008.1, read on the forward strand.
AGATATAAAAAGCCTAAAATTACAACAGTATAATTTGATTGTTAACGATTTCGAACCGGTAACGGCCTGGGCCTGTAAATTGCAAGGTTTAGAAAGCGTATCTATGGGGCATCAAGCCTCGTTTAAATCTGAGAAAGTACCGCGGCCAAAAACGATAGATTGGGGCAAGCTGATTTTAAGCCACTATGCACCAACCACACAACACATTGGTTTCCACTTTATTAAATACGATAATTTTATATATACGCCTGTCATTAGGCAAGAAATTAGGGATTTAAAGCCCGAAAATCTGGGCCACTACACAGTTTACCTTCCGGCGGTAGGCGATCAATTTTTAGTGGATTTGTTAAAGCAAGTACCGATGGCTTGGCAGGTTTTTTCTAAGCACAGCAAGGAAAGTTATCAGGTTGAAAATGTTAGCGTGCAGCCTGTAAATAACCAACACTATACCAAAAGTTTGGCCAGTTGTGCAGGGCTTTTAACTGGCGGTGGTTTCGAAGGGCCTGCAGAGGCACTTTTTCTGCACAAAAAATTGTTGGTCGCACCCATGCGGTATCAGTTTGAGCAACAATGTAATGCCTTTGCGCTAAAACAACTGGGGCTGCCAATTATTTGGGCGAGCAATAAAAACTGGCTTCCAATGGTAGACGACTGGGTGAGGAATCCTCAACATTTTCAATTTGATTTCCCAAACGAAACCGAGCAGATTATAGATGAGGTGGTAAGAAGGTATGGGAGGAAGGACTGAAGACCAAAGCTTGAAGCTGAAAGACCAAAGGTTAAAGCCTAAAAACTAAAGCGCTCATTGTACATCTCAAATCTCAGTCTTCCACCTAAAAATCGTAAATAATTTCTTTACTTTGCCCATTCTTTTTTAGGAATGATTAATCAGTTTAGAAAGCTTAGCCCCATTAATATATTTTACCTGCTGGTGTTTACGGCCTTTTTGCGCATTCCTATACTTTACGAACTGCCCGATGAACTTAGCAGCAACTTTTTAGGTCCGTTTGCCCATTTGCTTATCAAAACAGATTTAGGAGAAGTACTTTCGCCTTTTGCAAACGTTATTCTGTCTGCAATTTTTGTACTTACCCAGGCATTAATTTTTAATAATGTGGTTAATAACCACAACTTATTAGGCAAACAGAGTTATCTCCCTAGCCTGCTTTATATCATTTCGGCAAGCCTCTTTATGCCTTTCATGACACTCAGTCCTGTGTTGCTGTGCAATTTTTTCCTCATCTGGGTAATTGCCAAGTTTTTAAAAGTTGGAAAGAGCAACAATGCATTGTTAATGGTTTTTGATATTGGGCTTATAATAGGAGTTGGTACATTAATCTACTTCCCATTTATTGCCATGCTGCTTATGGTATTTTTAACCTTATTGCTGTACAGACCGTTTAATTGGAGAGAATGGGTGGTGGGCATATTGGGGTTTTTAACCGTATTCTTCTTTTTAGCCGTATTTTATTATTGGACTGGTAATTTTGAGGTTTTTTACCAGATTTGGAAACCTCTGAGCAATAAATTCCCCACGATATTTAAAATCGATTATAGCGATTATTTGGTATTGATACCCATTTTAATCATCATCGTGTTGGCGTTGTTGCAACTTAGACAAAATTTTTTCAGGAGTTTTATCAGCACGCGCAAAGCGTATCAATTTCTGTTTTTAATGTTTCTTGTGGCGGGAGCAAGTTTTTACCTTAACTCAGAATTTCGGATTTGGCATTTCTTGCTCTGTGTACCACCAGGCGCAGTAATTCTTTCTTATTATTTTTCTAATGCAAAAAAATGGTGGGTTTATGAATCGCTGTTTGTAGTGCTGGTATTGTCGACAGAGTATTTTCTTTTTGTTTAACTTTTTTTAACAAAATAGACCGGCGATACTTGTTAAAGATTAATAGCTTTGTGCAATAATGTTACATTAGTATTGTTCTTATCTATTTTTACGGCTAAAACACTTGATAATTGCAGATGAAAATTTTTAAATTTTTAAAAAGCAACTTGATAGTTTTTTTTGTTAACGACATGTTATGCGAAACTTATGCTTAGATATTGGCAACTCATTTACAAAGGCAGCGGTATTTGATCAGTCTGTGCTTACGCATTTTAGCAGATTTGAGAATTTTACCCTGCGTGAGCTTGAGATGCTGCTGGAGGAATTTAAGCCCCAACATGTCGTCATAAGTTCAGTTGCAGAGGCTGTAGAACCGTTTGAGGAATTTTTAAAAGCACACACGCAATATAAAAGATTTTCTACTTTGGATAAAGCAGAAGTAGAAAACAATTATGAAACACCAACCACCTTGGGTTTAGATAGGTGGGCCGCTATTTTAGGCGCAAATGCCACATACAAAAATGCGGCAACTCTGGTAATAGATGCCGGAACCTGCATTACATACGATCTGCTTACTGCCGATAGAAAGTATTACGGAGGAAGCATAAGCCCGGGCATAAACATGCGGTTTAAGGCAATAAACACCTTTGCCACTAGGCTGCCTTTGGTAGAATGGGATGCCGAGACAGAGATTAAAGAAGGAACCGATACCGAAACGGCAATTGCCAGTGGTATTTTACAGGGCACAATTAACGAGATAAAAGGCTTTATTGCCTCATATACCAACAAACACAATGCTTTAAAGGTGATTATTACGGGTGGAGATGGTAATTTTTTGTTTAAACAGTTACAAAATAGCATCTTTGCGGCTCAAATAACAAGTGATCCCTTTTTAGTGTTAAAAGGATTAAATGAAGCTATAGTAGATTAAAATGTATAAAAAAATAAATTATATTGTTGCCATAATGGTGTTGGGTTTTGCTACTGGCGCACAAGCACAGGTTACCACATCTTCTCCTTACTCTAGTTACGGCTTAGGAAACTACACCGGTCCTTTCTTGCCGCAGCTACGCGCCATGGGCGATATTTCTACCGCAATAAACAAGCTGCCCGGATCTGGCTTTAATTACATCAACGTTGCCAACCCCGCCTCCTACTCTGACATTAATTATACTACGCTTGACATGGGTATGAGAGGAAGCTTTACCCAACTCAATAAAAACAGCAACAGCGCAGAATATTTTAACGGATCCCTTAGCCACTTGGCGTTTGCAGCGCCAGTAACTCGGCACTCGGGATTAAGCTTGGGCCTTTTGCCGTATACAAATTTGGGATACTCTTTTCAAAATACGATTAAACAAGACACCCTTTCTGTTAATCAAATTTATCAGGGCGAAGGTGGATTGTCAAAAGCTTATTTGGGATATGGCTATCGTTTTGGAGACCACTTGCGCATTGGTGGTAATTTAGAATATATTTTTGGAAATCTACAAACTTCCAAATCTACCGAATACAACTCTGTCGGATCTCTTAACGCAAAGTTGCTGAACAAGAATAGCATCGGTGGCGTTAACTTTTCTTACGGCATACAATACGATATTATAGCTGGGAAAAAAACGTTGATAACGCTTGGTTATTCTGGAAGCTACAATGGACAGCTTAGCTCTACCCAATCTTATTTCGCGACACAATACACCGTAGATGTAGACGGTAATGAAAGTACGGCCTCAGATACGCTGAGCACTGTACAAGGCAATAAATCTTCGCTAAAGTTACCTTTGATGCATAATTTTGGGATTTCTATGCAAGGCGAAAAGTGGCTGGTTGGCGCCGATTTTAGGATGAGCAAATGGTCTGACCTGAGTATAAATGGGGTTAATCAAAGTCTTCAAGACAGTTGGGGAGCATCTTTGGGTGGGCAATTTACGCCAGATGCAGCCTCTTATAACAGTTATTTTAAGCGGGTAGATTACCGACTAGGATTTAAATACGATAAAACATACATCAATATTAGCAATCAAGATATAAACCAATACGGCGCATCTCTAGGTTTTGGTTTCCCACTTCCATCAGCCAACGGCGGAAACACATTCTATAAAATAAATTTTACTGCAGAAGTTGGTCAAAGAGGTACGCTAACCGATAACCTGATCAGGGAACGGTACTTAAACCTACACCTTGGTTTTACACTTAACGATAAGTGGTTCCAAAGATATAGATTGAATTAATGAGATGAAAAAAATTGGTTTTTTGCTCAGCGTTTCCATTTTAATGCTGCTTTTTTTAGCAGGTTGTGGTAGTGATGACCTAAAAAACGTAAGCGCCATTTCAGCAAAAAAAATAACCTTTTCTAGAGAAAGAACGCTTGGCGTAGAAATTATCTACAGCGATTCTGCACTGGTAAAAGCCCGAGGTGTGGCACCAATTTTGGATAAAATAACCCCTTCTACAGGCGGCGCCTACCAAGAAATGATCAAAGGCGTTAAGATTGATTTTTTTGCTAAAGATGGCGAAAAAGATGGTACGTTAACATCGGATTATGCGATAAAAAAGGATTCTGAGCAAAAAACTACCTTTAAAAAGCACGTGGTGGTTAAAAACAGCAAAGGCGATACCTTTTCTTCTGAAGAATTAATTTGGGATGAGGCGAAAAAGTTATTCTATTCAAACCTCCCGGTAACGGTTAAAACCACCGACGGCAATAGTGTGGAAGGAATGGATTTTGAGGCACCACAAGATTTTAGTAGCTATAAAATTACCCGCGGAAGTGGAGAGGTAAAGCTAAAAGACGAACTTGCTCCGTAGCAGCGGCGCAAACTTGTAAAAGTCTGAGCGGCAATATTTACATACTTAGGCAAATAATACTTATTAATTGCTATTAGAATAAGCTTTTGATGGATTTTCTTAATAAAATTTAAGAATTTTCTTTTCTAAGCCAATTTTGTATCTTGCGCGCTCTAAAAAAAAGATTTAATATAATAAAGTACAATATGGGAATAATGAGTTTTTTGCGTAACCGTATGGGCTACATTTTGGTGTTTGCCATCGGTTTCGCAACTGTTGCATTTTTCATTGGCGATGCAATTACTACGGGTAAGCCTTTCTGGGCTGAAAACCAAAAGACAGTGGGAACTATTGATGGGGTTAAAGTAAACATCGACGATTTTGGCCCAAAGGTAGATCAGAGTTTAAATCAGTTTAAACAGCAGTATGGCAATAACGTAAATCCACAGATGACTGCAATGGCCGTGGATCAGGCCTGGAACCAAGAAATGGCCAGTGTACTTTTAAATAAAGAATATGAAAGAACAGGCTTAACCGTTTCTGATGATGAGTTGTTGGACTTGTTACAAGGTTCTAACCCAAGTCCGCTAATTAAACAATACTTTTCAAATCCACAGACTGGGCAATTAGACCGCGCTTCTTTGATGAATTTTTTGAAGTCGAAAGATCCCGGTGCGATCAACCAAAGCAATTTGTTGCAGCAAGAAGTTAAAAACCAAGCCTTGCAGGCTAAATACAGCAACTTAATTCGCAACTCTATCTACGTAACTTCTTTAGAAGCTACAGATGAGTATAATAACAGGAATAAGTTGGCCAACTTTAAGTTTGTAGGTTTAGATTATACGTCCATTCCAGATGCTTCTGTAAAGCTTACGGATGAAGATTATAATACGTATTACAATGAGCATAAAGAAGGCTTCGATAATCCACAAGAAACAAGAAGTTTTGAGTATGTTAGTTTCGATATAGCACCAACTAGTACAGATTCGGCAGCCGTTAAGAAACAAGTGTCTAAAATTTATTCAGAGTTTCAAAGCGCTCCAAACGACTCTCTGTTTGCTGCAATAAATTCTGATGTAAAAGTTCCGTACACATATATCACCAAGGGAAAATTAGACCCTGCTATAGATTCATCCATATTTGCACTTCCTGCCGGAAGTTTTTACGGCCCTAAGTTAATTGGGAATTCATACAAAATGGCTAAAGTGATAGACACCCGCTTTTCACCAGACTCGGTTAAGGCAGCCCATATTTTGCTAGATCCTGCAAAGTTAGGCGGAGAAGATCAAGCCATGAAGCTAGCCGATTCCTTAAAAACGTTGATTCAAAAAGGTGGTGATTTTGCTGCATTGGCAAAAGAATACAGCGTAGACGGATCGAAAGATAAAGGTGGCGAACTTGGCACATTCTCTCGCGGAGCCATGGTTGCCGAATTCGAAGATGCCGCATTTAATGGAAAACCTGGGGATTTAAAAATAGTTAAATCTCAATTTGGTATACACATTCTAAAAATCGAGAAGCAGATGGGTTCTCAAAAGGTAGTTAAGGTTGCCTACATTGAAAAAGCATTAGATCCTAGCAGCAAAACAAGAGATGCCGCTTATAAGGCAGCAAGCACCTTTTTAACCGATGTTAAAGGAAAAGATTTTGCAAAGTATGCAAAACAAAAAAACCTAAAGGTTGCAGTTGCAGATAAAGTTACGGCAGTACAGGGTTTTGCGCCAAATTTAGATAATCCACGAAAGGTAATCCAAGCTGCTTTTGCTGCAGATAAGGGTGATGTTTTACCCGAGATTTATAACATGACCAATGCATTTGTAATTGCTCACTTAACAGACGTTAAGCCTAAAGGCATTCTGCCCTTAGAAGATGTTAAGAAAGAAATTGAACCGATGGTTATGGCTGCAACGAAAGGAAAAATGTTAGCTGATAAATTTAATAAAGCTGGTACCGAAAGTTTAGACCAGATTGCTAGCAAAGTTGGCAGCAAGGTAGAGCCAGTGCAAAATATTGTGTTTGCCAACCCGGTGTTGCCAGGTGTTGCTCAAGAAGCAGCCTTGGTAGGTAGCGTTTTCGGTACTCAACCTGGTAAGGTTTCGCAACCTATTATCGGTGATAAAGGTGTTTACATGTTCAATGTTGATGGTTTTACCAACCCAGCGCCAATAGCGAACATGATTCAGCAAAAGCAAGCCTTGTTGCAAACTGTAACTCAACGTAGCTTAGGCGCCGCATTTAAGGCCTTGCAAGATGACGCCAAGATTAAAGACAATCGCGTGAAATTCTATTAATTAGAAATATGTAATTTTGTAGCCGCAGCAAATTTTTGCTGCGGCTTTTTTTTGTTCGTTATGGAAATTCAAGAAAACATTGTTAATAAAGTTGCTAACAGCGGATTAGTAACCCTGAATCTCGAAGATTTTTATTATAAGGGAGAACGTGTTGTATATGACATAAAAGACAACCTGTTTCAGGGACTTATGCTAAGAGAAAAAGATTTTCGCGAATTTATAAAGACCCACGATTGGACTCAATATAAAGACAAAAATATCGCCATTATCTGTTCTGTAGATGCAATAGTGCCTACATGGGCCTATATGTTGTTGGCCAACCGACTGCAGCCTTTTGCTAACGAAGTAGTTTTCGCAGACCTGCAAGGTTTGGAAACCATACTGTTTAAAAAAGCATTGGCAGAAATAGACCTCGCAAAATATGCCAATGAGCGCGTGGTGGTTAAAGGTTGCGGAGACATAGAAATCCCTGTTTCTGCTTATGTAGAAATTACAAATCTGCTAACGCCTGTGGTTAAAAGCATTATGTTTGGCGAGCCTTGTTCTACCGTACCTGTTTTTAAACGTAAAGATTAAATTCTGCGTAGCAGCTTTAAAAGTAAAATGCTTTCTCAACTTAACAAAAGAGGCAATCTTTTAAAATGAAAATAATATTTGGAGTGTTTTTTGCATTGACTACTGAAAATCAAAAAAGGGTTCAAGCGAAATCATCATCCAAAAAAAATTAAATGAAAAAAATCATCTTAATCTTTACTTGTGTTTTTCTGTTGAGCTACGCCTATGCACAGGATCTGGAGGTAGTAAAAGAGCCTGTTTTTCAAAGTGGCGAGGTACTAAATTATAAATTGCGCTACGGTTTTATTACCGCGGCCGAGGCTACCATCAAAGTAACCAATTCAGACCTCAAATTTGAAGACCGTCCTACTTTCCGCTTATCTGTAGATGCCCACACCTCTGGCACATTCGATATTTTTTACAAGATTAGAGATAGATATGATTCTTATGTTGATAAGAAAACATTGGAGCCTTACTTCTATCAGGAAAACATTAGAGAGGGCAAGTACCGTAGGCAAGATAAAGCACGGTTTAACCAAGCGGGTAAAAAGGTAGTTTCCAATCGCGGCACGTTTTCTACGCCTACCAATCAAACTTTCGATTTGGTATCGGCCTATTATTTTGCTCGAAGCCTAGACATTTCCAAACTTAAAATTGGCGATAAATTTAAAATAAACTATTTTTTACAAGACAACATTTCTGCCTTAGAAGTAGAATATACGGGAAAAGAAGTACTGAAAACAGCGCTTGGAAATATCCGTTGTTTAAGATTTAGTCCATCTATAAAACCTGGCCGCATTTTTAAGGAAGACAGTAGACTGTATCTTTGGGTTACTGATGATGGTAACCGTGTGCCCGTACAGGCACAGGTAGACATTTTAGTTGGTGCAGTAACCATGGAATTGAAATCTGCTTCTGGTTTAAAATATCCGATAGCGAAATAACAATGATGATTGAAGTAGAACAAGTGCTTGTGCACGAAGATGTGTTAACAGAAAGTTTTGTGTGCAACCTAAGTAAGTGCAAAGGCATTTGCTGCGTAGAAGGAGATGCCGGTGCTCCTTTAGATCAATCTGAAACGGTTATTTTAAAAGAAATTTATCCAAAAATAAAACACCTTTTAAATGAAAAAGGAATCAAAGCCATAGAAGAACAAGGTACTTCTGTAATAGATCTTGATGGAGATTTAACAACACCATGCGTAGATGGAAATAAGGAGTGTGCTTACGTAGTGTTTGAGGGTGGTATTACCAAATGTGCTATAGAAAAGGCTTATGAATTAGGCATTGTAGATTGGCAGAAACCGCTATCTTGCCACCTCTACCCTATCCGGATTACCAAATATCCGGAGTTTGAAGTGCTAAATTACGATAGGTGGCATATCTGCCACGATGCCTGTACCCTAGGAAGAGAATTAAAAGTGCCAGTGTACAGCTTTTTAAAAACCCCATTGATTAGAAAGTATGGAGAAGCTTGGTACAAGGAGCTGGAGGAATCTGTAGAGGCAATGCGTTAGAAAAGCTGAATAGTTGGTTAGGCGGTTAGTTGAATAAACTCCCCAATGGTTACCGCAATGGAATTAACTTCATATTACGCGCTTATAATTGTTTTCTAGCTTTGCCCTAAGCGGGATTAAAAGTATATAAGTTCAGTTTTCCAGAAAAATAATAGCTAATTCAGGATGTCAGTCGGCCCAGCTAAAAAACAGATGGAGGCTTTCTCAGTCTTGATAAAACTCTTTTACCACAGAAGTTTTGTATCTTTTATTTGCTAAACTGTCAAGCCATTTGCTATTTAATCTTTCGAGAATATATCCTAATGGTCTTTTCCCATGCGAACCTTCTGCACGTCTATTGCTTTGTGTTGAGTCGGCTTTTAGGTTTTCATTGTCTATAGTCGTTAGACTGTCAATTAATTTGTAATCGGCTTCTGTCAGTATTGGTTCTGTAAATCCGCTCTTATCAGCATTAATTATCTCTTTAACGGCATTAGAATTATTGTACCCTTTAACAAGTATTTTTCGAAAATTGGTCAACTTAAATTGGTCAACATAAATGCTTTAATGCATTGCTTTCTTAGATCTTGGGTTACTCCTCGTTTTACATCCGATTGCAACGAGCGAAGCGAACAAAAAGATAAGATAAATAATCGAGGTTGTTTTCATAAAAGGTTGGTTAAAAAAATGTCCGTCTACAATCGGTCTGCGTTGCTCGCTCGCAACTCAAAAACAGCAAAATCTCACACACTATGTTGTAAGAAATCTAATTTGTAAGACAAATCACTACCACCGACACTTTTTCAAATCGATAAAACTCTATAAGCCCTATAATTTTAAAGAATCCAATTCCAACCATACGTATCAGGCGCCAAGCCATACCTAATGTCGTTCAGCTTTTTGGCAATTCCATTAGAAATAGGCCTCGATCCAGCGCCAGGCAAAGTGTAAAGTTTGTTTTGGTATCCAATCTCGCCCAATTGGGTTATGGTTGCGGCAGTACCAGCAGCAAAAGCCTCTGTTAATGTGCCTTTTTCTATGCCTTCTATCACCTCTTTTACAGAAACCCTACGCTCTTCTACTTCTATCCCTTCATCTTTAGCGAGCGTAAGTATGGTATCTCTTGTAACTCCATCTAGCACGGTACTCCTTATAGAAGGGGTAATCAATTTGCCATCGATTACGAATAACAAGTTCGCTGTTCCAGCTTCCTCTATGTATTCATGGGTATTGGCATCTGTCCAAATAAGTTGATCAAAACCTTGTTCTTTCGCCTGCTCAAACGGATATAGTGAACGGCCATAATTGCCTGCGGTTTTCGCAAACCCAACACCGCCATCATCTGCCCTAGTATATTCTGTTTCTATTTTTATTTTTAAGGCATTGCTGTAATAAGGACCTGTTGGTGTAGTAAGCAATGCAAATTTATAGCTTTCTGACGCCCTGACACCCAAGTATGGGTCGGTGGCAAACATAACCGGACGAATATACAGCGCGTACCCATCTTGAGCGGGCACCCAGCGCTCATCTAGTTTAACCAATGCCGCCAAGCCTTCCATAAAAATATTCTCAGGCACCGTAGCCATAGACATTCTTGAAGCAGATTTATTAAACCTCTCGAAATTTTTGTCTGCTCTAAATACGCTAATTCTTCCATCTGGCAGGCGATAGGCTTTTAGACCCTCGAAAATGGCTTGACCATAATGCAGGGCGGAAATTGCTGGGCTCATAGCTATTGGGCCATAAGGCATAATCTGAAAATTTGTCCAGTGCCCACCTTCGAAATCAGCGGTAAACATGTGGTCGGAAAAAACTTTCCCGAAAGGCAACTCACTAAAATCCGTCGTGGTTAAACGACTTTCCTCTACCTTGGTGATGCTTGTGTCTAAAGTATCTGTCATGTTTATATAATTATTCGCAAAAAAGTTGGCGTGCCTTAAATTTTTTAACAGACGATAGGTCAACCTCTTATTTATAGAAAGCAAAATTAACAAAAATTGTGTCTTCTAAATTTAATCTTTATCTTTTTTCTAGACCACTGCGCCCATTACCCAAGCCTTGCCCGAATTTGCAAATTTCGCATAGTTATACAAAAAGCGTAAAAAATTCTTCTCTGAAAACGTGGCGGCAGGTATTTGTGCCAATTAGTACCGCCCGTGGCCGCCGGTTTTGAAGATTTTTATCTAAATATAGCCCTGCAGAGTTGTTGTGCAGCAAGAATCGGTTAACAGTCGCAACTATCAAACTGCTTCATTTGGTGCTGTAATCCAACAGGCTCATTGCTTTCTCCTTTTAATTTATAACGTAAAGCTGTGAAATTATTTTGCCGAACTATGTAAATAAGAAGCTGTATATTGAGCTAGCGATGGAAATGAAATTCTTTTTTGATTTTTCACCAAAAAGATATAATGGACAGCGAGCTTCTCTCGCTTTTGATTCGCGATTGAAGCGCCCAAATGTCGACTAGAAATTCTTAAAATAGCTGTCGACGATTACAAATTTATCTGCCTGATCATGTTTTTAATGTTAAGTTCTATAATATCTGTCATGCAGTTACATTCCAAATATTTTTGGTCTTTAAAATAGACCGACATACCTTCTTTTAGCTGTGCCACATTTTCTGGTGTAGACAACTGCTCATGCCTAGACACGTCTCGCAAATCTTTTATTCTATGTCTCTCGCTTCTTACCCGGTGTACAATTGAAGACCGCTCTTCTTGCTGATACTGTAAGACGGTTTTATCGGTAAGCTTTTCCATACTCATTTTAACGTAAGGATAATTTTCTTTGAAGAACTGAGGTTGATAGATTTTAATATTGCCTTCGTAAAACTCTTGATCGAAATCTATCGCCCTTATTCTAAACTGAATGTCGTCAAAATCGGGCGTTATTTGTACCACAAAATTGTAGGCCCTCATGTCTCCCAACAGCATAATTAAACAGCGCTCGTTAAATTTAACAAACTCTTTAGCTATGCGAGTTGGGTTATATCCGGGAGTAAACAATTGGTACTTGGTAAATACATCGCCGGGTATGCCTGCAATATGTTCCTCTACCAAAGTGTCTCCATCTACGACGTAATTTACGTGGTTTGGAGAAAGGATTTCTTCCATCTCTAATCCAAAAATCCTAGAAGCATCGGCTTTTTTAATATAATAATAATCATACACATCGTTTAAGCGATTTACAATTCTAATGCGAAAAGGGTGGGTATTTCCGAACGTACAATATTCTATTTTGTCTATATATTTATGCTCTACGATGCGGAGATTTCCAGAAGCCTTTAATTTGGCATACAATACTTTAAGACCATTGTGTATGCGCTCTATTTCACTTTGCGGATAAAGCGGAGATTCCCAAAGCGAATCCTTTCCAAACTTATCCATAATGGGAAAAGCCTCGTCGAAACCAAGTAGGTCGCTGTACTTTAACGGTAACTTGGCATCTCGCTGATAGCTTTTCAAATATTTTTGCAACGCTGGCGATATCGGGTAAATAGGCTTCTTTTTAGATATTTTTACGTCCTGATCCATAATGTGGTTAATGTAAAGAAAAATTACAGAAAACGGCAAAGAGCTTATGTGTTTTAGGAGACAACTCGGTAGCTTGATAGAAATATGGCATAACAAATCCCGAAAATTTAAAGGTGTTAAAAGGTATCTTCCCAAAAACCAAATAACATAATGCTATATGTCAGCAGTTTAACTTTTTTAATCTAGTTGCAAAAACCATAGACTGTAACCTGTCGTACATTAAGTCAAATATTCAAAAACTTAAAAATAAAGAAATGAAAAAGTTAATTTTATCAGGAATAGCCATCTTAACGTTGGCATTCACAAGTCAAGTTTTCGCTCAAAAAAACCCGATGGTAGGTGGAGCAGCCATGTACGCTACAAAAGACATTGTAGACAATGCTGTAAATTCTAAAGACCACACTACGTTGGTTGCAGCGGTTAAAGCAGCAGGTTTAGTAGAAACTTTAAAAGGCGCAGGACCGTTTACCGTGTTCGCACCAACTAACGAAGCTTTTGACAAACTTCCAAAAGGAACAGTAGAAACTTTGGTGAAACCAGAAAACAAAGCAACGTTAACTAAAATATTAACTTACCACGTAGTTGCAGGCAAAATGGATAGCAAAGCAATTGCAAAAGCAATTAAAAAAGGTAACGGAAAAGCAGAATTGACAACTGTAGAAGGCGGTAAACTTTGGGCTTACATGGAAGGTGGAAAATTGATGTTGAAAGATGAAAAAGGTGGAACAAGTACAGTAACTATTGCAGACGTTTATCAAAAAAATGGTGTAATACATGTTGTTGATACCGTGTTAATGCCAAAATAATATTTGGATTGAGTTTGGTTTATGACCGTTTCTGCTTTGGGGGCAGGGACGGTTTTTTTTTGATATATAAAATGGTTGACAATTTAATTTACGAAGGTTACGCTGAATTCAATTCTAAACCTTTTAAATTTTGGCTTAGTCTTAACCTCGGTCTCAGCCTTGACCTCAGCCTCAACCCTACGCTAAATAATTACAACCCAATTATTAGTGTGTATTTTTATAATGAAATAAAATTTACACTTTTGCTTATTGAGTTTCAAGAACTAGATGTTAAAACCATGAGCTTCCTTTTAAAACCTGTAGATACCGTAGAACAGATCAGTCCAGAAGATTTCAAAAAAAATTATTTGGATAAAAGACGGCCCTTGGTTATAAAGGGCCTGACTAAAGACTGGCCTGCGAGAGAGAAATGGACCACGGATTATTTAAAACAGATTGCTGGCGATCTTGAAGTGCCTCTGTATGACAATTCTAAGGCAGACCCATCAAAACCTATAAACGCAGCTACTAAGCACATGAAGTTTGGCGACTACCTTGATTTGATTAAACGAGAGCCAACCGAATTGAGAATATTCTTTTTCAACCTTTTTAAAAAAGTACCTAGTCTCATCGACGACATTAAAATCCCGAAGGATTTAATGGGTGGGTTTATAGAAAGTATGCCTGCGATGTTTTTTGGCGGTTCTAACTCCTTTACTTTTTTACACTACGATATAGATTTGCCCCATATTTTCCACACCCATTTTGGTGGCCGGAAACACATTATATTGTTTGATAATGAGTGGAAAGAAAGACTTTATTGCTTGCCGAATGCAACCTACGCTTTAGAAGATTACGAAGTAGATAATCCTGATTTTAAAAAATTTCCTGCGCTAAATGGTGTTAAAGGTTACGAAGTATTTTTAGAGCATGGCGATACGTTGTTTATGCCTACCGGAATGTGGCATTGGATGAAATATATAGATGGTTCGTTTTCTTTAAGCCTGCGTGCTTGGGATGCTTCAATCGGGCGCAAAATTGCAAGTGTTTGGAGTTTGTTTACCCATGGCGCGGTAGATAGCGCCCTTAAAATGATGTTTAAGGAAAAATATGCAAATTACCGAGAAAAGTTGGCGGTAACTAGGGCGGAGAATGCTTTGGCTAAAGGGAAACCTTAGAACCACCCCCAACCCCTCCTTGAAAAAAAGGAGGGGAGCTATTTAATTTACGATTTTAGATTTACAAATTTCTGCAAAATGCAGCTTCTTACGTCACGAACGATCCGCGCGCCAATTGATTAGATATTTGAATTTAATAGAGCATCCATCATTGCGAGGCACGAAGCGGTCTATACGATTGAAAGATTGCTTCGTGCCTCGCAATGATGGATTTTCCCCCTAAAATATCGCTTTGGCAATTGCTTTGGTTTGTTCTGGTCTGCCCATGGTGTAAAAGTGAAGTACGGGAACACCAAAATCTATCAATTCCTTACATTGCTTTATCATAAAATGGGTGCCTACTTCTTTTACCTCTGCGGTAGATTTGCAACGTTGAACAGCCTCGCTTAAATCGTCGGGCAGATCTATGTGGAAAATTTTGGGCAAGGCAACCAGTTGCTTCATGGTGCTTATTGGTTTCAACCCTGGAATAATGGGCACATTAATGCCGTTTTCGCGACATTTTTTTACGAAATCGAAATATTTTTGATTGTCGAAAAACATTTGGGTAACAATAAATTCTGCACCCATGTCTACTTTTGCTTTTAAGTATTTAAAGTCGGTATTGAGGTTTGGCGCTTCAAAATGCTTCTCGGGATAGCCAGCCACTCCAATGCAAAAATCACTCTGATGCGTATTATCGATATCTTCGTGCAAGAACTTTCCACAATTATGATCTTTAATATGCTGAATGAGTTCTGTGGCATAATGATGCCCACCGTTGGTAGGAATGAATGCATTGTCAGCTTGCCTGGCATCGCCGCGAAGCGCTAACACATTATCAATCCCTAGAAATTGTAAATCTATTAGCGCATTTTCTGTTTCTTCTTTGGTAAATCCGCCGCAAATTAAATGCGGAACGGCATCTATTTTATACTTATGGATAATCGCAGCGCAAATCGCAATAGTGCCAGGACGCTTTCTGTACGAAACTTTCTGCAACAATCCATTTTCTTGCTCTTTGTAAATATAATCTTCTCTTAAAGACGTAACATCTATAAAAGGCGGATTAAATTCTAAAAGTGGTTCTATGGCATCATACACCCATTGTATGCTTTGCCCCTTCATCGGCGGCAGCAACTCAAAAGAAAAAAGTGTTTTGTTATTCGCGTTTTTTATGTGATCTGTAATCTTCATTGCGTAGTTGGTTGGTTTGTTTGTTGGTTGGTTGGTTGGTTGGTAATTGAACACTTTAAACTTGCCCTAATTGATCTCTTGAAAGAAATCGGATATATCCATTAATTAATTTTCCAATCGTTTCGATTTCACCAATACATTCATTAAGCTGAATCTCTGAAATAAAACCAATATCATAAGAAACGTAAATTTGAGTCTCCAACTCATATAACGAGCCTCTAGCAATCGCCAGAAATTGAATAGTTTCTTTAGCATGCCTTCTGCCAGATCCCTCCGCAATATTTGATGGCACTGATACAGCACACCGGCGAATTTGTGAGATTAATCCATATATCTCCTCTCTTGGAAAGGAAGAGGATATTTTATAGATGAAAGATGTAAACGCCCTTGCTTTTTTCCAAACTTCTAAATCTGTATATTTTTGATAAGCCATCTGTTTAATGTTATCTGCAATCGTAAATCTCTAAAAAACTAATACCCAAAAACCAAACAACTAATAAGCCAAATTAGGCCCTAACCATCGCTCTGCTTTCTCTAAAGGCATTCCTTTTCGAGCGGCATAATCTTCTGCTTGATCTTTGGTGATTTTTCCCAAACCAAAATACCTAGAATCTGGGTGGGAAAAATAAAAACCACTAACCGCAGCAGTTGGGTACATGGCGTAGCTTTCGGTAATATTTAAGCCAATTTCTTCAGTTGCATTTAATAGGGCAAACAAAGTGCCTTTCTCGGTATGTTCCGGACAAGCAGGATAACCAGGTGCCGGGCGAATACCAGCATATTGCTCCTTTATCAATTCTTCGGCGCTAAGTTTTTCTTCTGACGCATAGGCCCAAAACTCTTTTCGCACGCGTTCGTGCATTCGCTCTGCAAATGCCTCTGCCAAACGATCGGCAATGGCTTTTACCATAATGCTGTTGTAATCGTCGAAACCCTTTTCGTATTCTACCACCAATTCGTCGACGCCGATACCAGTAGTTAAAGCAAAACCGCCAAAATAATCTTGTACGTTGCTTTCTTTCGGTGCAATAAAATCGGCAAGGGCGTAATAAGGTTGCCCTTCTACTTTTTCTGCCTGCTGACGGAGCGTATGAATGAGAACTTTTTGAGGTTGAGACTGAGATTCAGGTTGAGTGTTAATATCCCATTCGCCATTAACTTGGCTGCCTTTTATATGGTCTACCGTCAACTCTATATCATCATCACCCACCGTATTTGCTGGCCAAAAACCGATTACTGCCTTTGCTGTTAACAATTTTTCGTTAACTATTTTATGCAACATTTCTTGGGCATCGTCGAAGAGTTTTTTGGCCTCCACCCCCACAAATTTATCGTCGAATATTTTTGGGTAACTCCCACGAAGTTCCCAAGTATGAAAAAATGGCGTCCAGTCTATGTAGTCTATAAGTTCCTCCAACGGATAGTTATCAAAAATCCTAGTACCTAGAAAAGAAGGTTTAGGTAAGTTTTTATCAAAATCTAGCTTAAATTTACGTTCCCTTGCTTGCTCCAAAGTTTTATAGCGTTTATCAGAACGCTTGTTCAAATGTGCTTCTCTGGCCTTATCATATTCGGCCCGGATGCCATTCACATAAGCAGCCTTGCCTTCTTTGTTCATCAAAGTGCTACACACGGTAACACTTCTAGAGGCATCTAATACATGGATGGTTGGCCCAGAATAATTTGGCGCAACCTTTACCGCAGCATGAATTCTAGAAGTAGTTGCGCCGCCAATAATTAAAGGAATATCAAACTTCTCGCGTTCTATTTCTTTGGCAAAATGCACCATTTCATCTAGCGATGGCGTAATCAGGCCGCTCAGCCCAACTATGTCTGCATTTATTTCTCTTGCTTTTTTAATAATTTCTTGTGCAGGAACCATCACCCCCATATCTATCACTTCGAAATTGTTGCAGGCAAGTACCACGCCCACAATGTTTTTACCAATGTCGTGCACATCGCCCTTAACCGTGGCGAGTAAAACTCTCCCCGCAGACGAACTTTGATCTTGATCTGGATTATCTAGTTTTTCTTGTTCGATAAACGGAAGCAAATAAGCTACTGCCTTTTTCATTACCCGAGCAGATTTTACCACCTGGGGCAGAAACATCTTTCCAGCGCCAAACAAATCACCAACAATATTCATCCCATCCATCAATGGGCCTTCTATAACCTGTATCGGGCGATCATAAATTTGTCTAGCTTCTTCCACATCTGCATCCAAATGCTCTATCAAGCCTTTTACCAATGCGTGGGATAAACGTTTTTGCACAGTGTCGTTGCGCCAAGCTTCATCTTTTACAATCTCTTTTCCTTTTGCCTTTACCGTTTCTGCAAAATCTACCAAGCGCTCTGTAGCGTCATCTCGCCGGTTAAGCAACACGTCTTCTACCCTTTCTAATAGTGCAGGTGGAATTTCTTGGTACACTTCTAACATTCCGGCATTTACAATGCCCATGTCTAAGCCAGCTTGAATGGCATGGTATAAAAATGCCGAATGCATGGCTTCTCTAACCGTATTGTTGCCTCTAAAAGAAAAGGAAATATTAGAAACCCCGCCGCTTACCTTTGCGTAAGGCAGGTTTTCTTTAATCCATTTGGTGGCTTTTATAAAATCTACCGCATAATTGTTGTGCTCTTCTAATCCCGTGGCAACGGTTAAAATATTCGGATCAAAGATGATGTCTTCTGCCGGAAAACCGACTTCGTCTACTAGAATGTCGTAACTTTTCTTACAAATCTCTTTGCGGCGCTCAAAACTATCGGCCTGGCCTTTTTCATCAAAGGCCATCACCACCACTGCAGCTCCGTAGGTCATTATTTTCTGGGCACTTTCTATAAACTTTTCTTTGCCTTCTTTTAGTGAAATGGAGTTTACGATGCCCTTCCCTTGCATGCATTTTAAGCCGCATTCAATAACGCTCCACTTAGATGAATCTACCATTATTGGCAGTTTGCAGATATCTGGCTCTGATGCAATTAGGTTTAAAAACTTGGTCATGGCGGCTTCAGAATCTAACATACCTTCATCCATGTTCACATCAATCACCTGTGCGCCACCTTCTACTTGTTGTCGAGCTACGGCTAGCGCTGCTTCATAATCGCCACTTAAAATAAGCTTAGAAAATTTAGGCGAACCCGTTATGTTGGTTCGCTCGCCAATGTTTACAAAAATACTTTCGGGCGTAATGGTTACGGGTTCCAAGCCGCTAAGACGCAAATAAGGCGTAATCTCGGGTATTTTTCTGGGCGCTATTTTTTTTGCCTTTTCGGCGATGCATTTAATGTGTTCTGGCGTGGTTCCGCAACAACCGCCAACAATATTCACAAAACCAGATAATATAAAATCGTCTACTAGATGCGCAGTTTCGTGCGGTTGCTCATCGTATTCTCCAAATTCGTTTGGCAAACCTGCGTTTGGATAAGCAGATACATAACAGTTCGCTTTTGCGGATAATTCTTCGATATGCGGACGCATGTCTTTTGCGCCCAAAGCACAATTAAACCCAATACTTAGTGGTTTTGCATGGATTACTGAGATTAGAAAAGCTTCTGCTGTTTGTCCAGACAGCGTTCTTCCCGAGGCATCGGTAATGGTGCCAGAAATCATAATTTCTAATCGCCAATCTTTCTCTAGCCCCTCTCTAAATCTCTCCCCAGAAGGGAGAGACTTCAGTTCGTTTTCGTATCTCTTGATGGCAAAAATTGCCGCCTTTGCGTTTAAGGTATCAAAGATGGTTTCAATCAACAACAAATCTGATCCGCCATCTACCAAACCGCGAACTTGCTCGTAATAAGCATCAACCAATTCATCAAAAGTAATTGCCCTAAAGCCTGGGTCGTTTACATTTGGAGAAAGTGAGAGCGTACGATTTGTGGGGCCAATGGCTCCTGCAACGAAGCACTTCCTATCGGGATTGTTAGCCATAAATTCTGCCGTGGCAGCTTTGGCAACTTTTGCACCCTCTAAACTTAGCTCGTAGCTCAAATCTTCCATTTTATAATCGGCCATAGAAATCCGCTGCGTGCTGAAAGTATTGGTTTCTATAATGTCTGCTCCTGCCGCCAAGTATTCTAAGTGTATGGCTTTAATAATATCCGGACGCGTAATGTTTAACAAATCGTTATTGCCTTTTACATCGCACACATGATTAGCAAATCGCTCGCCCCGAAAATCTTCTTCGGTAAGCTGATAGCGTTGTATCATCGTGCCCATGGCACCATCTATAATTAAAATACGTTTCTCTAGTTCTTTTCTAATATCCATTTCCTTAGTATTGAGTACGTAGTATCAAGTATCAAGACTTGAACACCAGCGACAAAGCATGAAGTAATGAGCGAACGAATAGACAGTTATGTCTTGATACTCGATACTTTATACCTGATACTCCAATGCTTATTAAAAAACTCGGCGCATTCTCACACGTCTAAAACTTATCTTTTCTCAATAATGAGATAGAATGTAGCACCTTGTTGGCACAGGTTGCTAAGACTTCAGCGGTTCTAATCCCTCCGTCTTTCTTTATAAGCGTTGCAAAAATAGCATATCACAATATCAATATCAAATTTTTAGCCGCTAAGCGATACATTATTATAGTTAAGCTACAATTATCGCCACACAACCAAATAAAATTCGTTTTAAATCCCAAAATCCCTCGAGTTTTAAAAAAAAACAAAAAAAGACACATCTATCGATGTGTCTTTTAAATTGAAATCTTTTAAAAACTAATTATTTTCTTCCACCGAAGATACGAAGCAAGAAAAGGAAGATGTTAAGGAAATCTAAATAAAGAGATAAAGCAGCAACAATAGCCATTTTTTTGGTGTCTACCTGTAAAACTTGATCTCCTCTGGCCTCTATTCCCATACCGATGCGTTTTATTTTTTGCACATCGTAAGCGGTTAAAGCGGTAAATATTGCAATGCCAATAAATGCCATAAACAAGCTAAACTGCTTGCTCTGGATAAACATGTTGATAACCATAGCTATTACGAGTGCGATAACGCCGACCATTAAAATAGGCCCAAACTTGCTTAAATCTATGTTAGTGGTGTATCCCATAACTGCCATTACGCCAAAAATGCCTGCAGCGCCGGCAAAGCAACTTACCACCGAGCCTGTAGAATAATGAAGTAAAATAAAACTCAAACTTACGCCTGTTAAAACAGAATAAAGTACGAAAACGCCCACTAATGCCGGGAAGGACAGCTTACTTAATCCAAATCCCATTAGCATCACTAAGCCAAGTGGCGCAAACATGGTTACATACCCCAGTCCAGACAAACCGCCTGTATCTTGGTTTACCAAATATTGCATTAAACTTTTGTCACTGCTAAAAATATAAGCAGCTGCTGTTGATAAACATAGTGCCACGAACATCCACAAAAAAACATTTGCAAAAAATTGTTTAGAAATCGAAGCTTCTTGTTTTACAAAGACACTATTGTCTTGGTATTGATAATTTTGTTGATCCATTATATTTGTTGTGTAGATTAATTTTGTGTTAAAAAATAAAAAGAAGATGTTTCACTCGAATCTCTTCATAACGTCAGTTGCATCAATTATTGCAAAAACTGTGCAAAAGCTAAAGCGTCTGCCCATTTGCCATATTTTTTTATAAAAATAGTGGTTTAAGCCAATCTTTTTGTCAAAAGTTCTTCAATTTTTTTAAATATCTGTAGTGGCTTTAGTGGCCGCCAAGCAAAGTTATCGAACGCGCCGCCAAAATTTATATAATAATCTATGTTGTTCTCTTTAAACTCGCTAATTACGTGTTCATTAAAATTCACGCCAACAATCCATCCATCGTCTACCTCTTGAAACCATTCCTCATAATAACTGTCGTCTGAAGCATGAAAATTCAAGACGTTTTCTCCAATTAAAATAAATTTATTAATTCCCTCGTCCATCATCAGTTCTAAAATATCTCTTTTCAGCAACATAATGTCGTTGTTTATTGCATCATTCCATTCGCCAATAAATTCTATAATGGCGTAGCTACGTTCGTAATCGGCATAAAGCACCTTGAGGTAAAGTGTGTTGGAGCCAAACTCGTCCCATTGGGGATGGAGTAGAAAATTATAAATCTGCTTATCAAAATATAACTCAGAATATTCTGTATTATAAAATGGCGATTTGTCGTCTTCTGCAGATATGTAATCGTCTCTCCACTGGTAATATGGTTCTATTTCGTGCAAAAAGTAGTATTTAGTAGTTAGATAAAAATAAGTCGGAAGTCGGAAAGTCAGGAGTTATGGCGGCTACCAATTTTAAATTAATTTTTTAGCTCCTCTCCTTTTTTAAGGAGGGGTTGGCGGTAGGTTTTACACCCTGCCATCGTAATTCGTAAATCTAAAATCGTAAATTAACTTTATTTCCCTGCTTCTACGGCTTTACGCACACTGCCATATTGACTCAGCAATTTTGCCGCTTCGCCGTAACCAATGTTTAAGTCTTTTGCCACCATTTGCGTTCCGCGATCTACAAGTTTATTGTTACTTAACTGCATATCTACCATTTTGTTTCCCACAACTCTTCCCAACTGAACCATTACCGTAGTACTGAGCATGTTAAGCACCATTTTTTGTGCAGTCCCAGATTTCATCCGTGTAGAACCTGTAATAAATTCTGGGCCAACAATTACCTCAACCGGAAAATCTGATTCGGCAGCAATTGGGCCTCCTCCGTTGCAAACAATACAGCCAGTTAATAAACCATGTTTATTTGCTTCTTGCAAACCCCCTATAACATACGGCGTGGTGCCAGATGCGGCAAGGCCGATCAGACAGTCTTTTTCGCCAACGTTAAAATCTTGCAGATCCTTCCATGCCTGCTTCTTATCGTCTTCGGCAAATTCTACAGCTTTCCGAATCGCAGAATCTCCGCCCGCAATAATTCCTACTACAGCATCAAATGGAACGCCAAACGTTGGTGGGCACTCAGATGCGTCTACTACACCTAGTCTGCCGCTGGTGCCTGCTCCAATGTAAAAAAGCCGTCCTCCCTTTTTCATTTTCTTCGCAACTGCCGAGGCTAGCTTCTCAATTTGTGGCATCGCTTCTGCCACAGCAAATGCAACCGTTCTATCCTCTGCATTAATTGCTTGCAACACCTCTAAAACAGACATTTTCTCTATGTCTTTATAATTGGATTCTCTCTCGGTAACATTGTTCATAAATAAAATTTCTATAAAATTCGGAATTTTTAAGCAAAACTGGCGAAGTTTTTCAGAAAATAAAATAGGAATAAGACAAAAGCAATATTTTTAAAAAACCATAAGTCTTAAAGTTTTACAAACAAAAGCACTTAAATTTCTCTTTTAAAAATGATTAAACAGCTAATTTACTTAAATTTGCGTAATCTAAATGAAAAAGAATACCCGTTATAATTTACTTCTTGCATTAAGTTATTCCGTCATTTTAATAACTGGAATGTACTTAGGCTACAAATTTTTAAAAGACCAAGGGTATACTGTTGAAAAAACTCAAAATCTGGCCGACTCGCAAGCCCAAAAAAAAGATGAGATTCTGCAGATTATCAACAAGAAATATGTGGATGACATAAATACTTCTAACTTAAAAAAATTGCCTATAGACAGTCTATTGCACGAGTTAGATCCTCATAGCGCCTATTTACCTCCCGCCGATGCGGAGGACATGGGACAAACACTTGAAGGTAATTTTGAGGGCGTGGGTTTAGAATATTACATGCTTAACGACACCATGTTTGTTACAGGGGTTGTAAAGGATGGCCCGGCAAGTATTGCCGGAATAAAATTGGGCGACAAAATATTGAGGATAGATACCGCTACCGTTAGTGGTCGCAGAATGAGCAAAGACCAGCTTTACGGCCGTTTTAGGGGGAAATCTGGCACAGGAGTTAGCGTGTTGCTATTACACCCAGGCAGTCCTCAAAGCAAGCGTTTATTGGTTACCCGTGGAAAAATAAACGTAAGCAGCATAGATGCATCTTATCTTTTAAACGCCGAAACTGGCTACATACGGATAAGTAAATTTGGCGCTAATACTGATACGGACTTTTTTGCAGCGCTCTCTAACTTAAAAACAGCTGGAATGAAGAAGCTGATACTGGATTTAAGAGATAACGGTGGCGGCTACTTTAGTGCAGCTACTGGTTTGGCAGATCAGTTTTTGCCAGATAACAAACTTATTGTGTTTACGCAGGGCAAGCACCAGCCGCGCACCGACTATATGTCTACAGGAACTGGTATTTTTCAACAAGGCAAGCTGGCTATTTTAATCAATGAAAACACGGCATCGGCAAGCGAAATTGTAGCTGGCGCTGTACAAGATCTCGGTAGGGGAATAATTGTTGGGCGGCGTTCTTTTGGAAAAGGCTTGGTGCAAGAACAGTTTCCATTTGAAGATGGATCTGCCCTTAACTTAACTATTGCCCGCTATTATACGCCAAATGGCAGAAGCATACAAAAATCTTATGCTAACGGCTACGATGCCTATAAACGCGAGTTAGATGACCGAATGACCGATGGAGAGCTGACCAGCGATCGCAGTTCGTTTAAAGATTCTGTACAAAAGGGAGAAGGTATCGAAAACAGAACAGCCAAAATAACAAAAACCCCTGGAGGGATTGAACCAGACATATTTGTTAAGCTAGATACAGCAGGATATAACACCTTTTACAGCACTTTAATGAGTAAAAAAATACTGTCTGACTTTGTGTTTCAAACACTAACCCTAAAGTATCCGTCAACCGCGATTGAACAAAACTTAAATACGTTTAAACTTAGCGAAAACGATTTTAAAGATTTTACCAATTTTTTGCAGAAAAAAAACATATTGGTAAACTTTCAACAGCTAAATGCCGCTAAGCCTGTTATTTTAAACAACCTAAAAGCTATTTTGTATCGGTTTTACTTTGGCGATGTTGGGTATTACAAAGCGGTAAATCCGAATGATGCCATGGTAAAAGAGGCATTGAGCAGTTTGCAGTAAAATCTCCATAGCCAATTTGACAGTTATTCCTTGGATAACTCATTACAAATAAACCTTGATAGAATTAACTTATTGTCTGTTGCAAAGCCAACAAATCTTTTTTATGAGTATAGATTATTTCTAAATTACAGTTTTAAACTTGTCTTGGCTTAATTTTTGGTTAGTCTTTTTCACTTAAAAAATTAAACATATAAACAAAAAAAATGAACAAATTTAAAGCTCTTTTGATGCTTGCATTGTGCACTACTTTATTCTTCTCTTGCAAAAAGAAAGAAGAAGCTCCAAAAACCGAAAGTGGAAAAAATGTAAAACTTACCTTTACAGTAACCGGTGTAAACCCGGCTGAGGTCGATGCCGTGTCATTTACTGCTGTCGGATTAAATAATGCAAACGCCAAGACTGTTTGGAAGGTAAATGGAGCAGTAAAAAACAATGAACAAGCGATAAGCTTGGGCGAAAATGATTTTACAGGAACCACGAAAACTTATGTGGTGGAGTCTACAACGCCACTTGATGTGATTGATGTTTCCATACAATGCATAAATTTCGGCTCGAACTTTAAAGTTAGCTATAAAGCAGAAATTGACGGAAAGGTAGTGAATAGCGACCAAGATGTAACGGTTGCTTTAAATAAAGATTATACGCACCAATTTACTTACTAAAGTGTGTTAGACGCGCATAATAAAGGCCACATTTAAAAAATGTGGCCTTTATTTATTGAATTTTTTTTCCAATACAGATGTTCTAGAGCGAACCTCTATTCCTCTACCACGCCCATGGCGCAGAACTTGTTAATTCTTGTTTCTATCAGTTTATCAGTCTTCATTTTGCCCAATTCAGCAAGATCTGATATTAAACGATCTTTAATGGTTTGCGCCATCAATTCAGGGTTTTGATGCGCACCGCCCAAAGGCTCCGGAATAATGCCATCGATTAACTTATTGCCGAGCATATTTGCAGAAGTTAGTTTTAGGCATTCTGCTGCCTTTTCTTTAAAATCCCAACTGCGCCAAAGAATAGAAGAGCAAGATTCTGGAGAAATTACCGAGTACCAAGTGTGCTCTAACATATAAACCCTATCTCCAATCCCAATACCCAATGCACCGCCAGATGCTCCTTCGCCAATAACCATGCAAATAATAGGCACTTTAAGTACAGACATTTCTAACAAGTTTCTAGCAATAGCTTCGCCTTGCCCGCGTTCTTCTGCTTCTAAACCCGGGTAAGCACCCATGGTATCTATAAAAGAAACAACGGGTTTGTTAAACTTTTCTGCTAGTCGCATCAGCCTTAAGGCTTTTCTATACCCTTCGGGATTTGCCATTCCGAAATTTCGGAATTGTCTTTCTTTGGTGTTTTTCCCTTTTTGGTGGCCAATAACCATAACGGTCTGTCCATTAATCGTGGCAAAACCACCTATAATTGCTTTATCGTCTTTTACAGTTCTATCGCCATGCATCTCTATAAAATCATCGCAAATTAAGCTTATGTAATCTAAGGTTTGTGGCCTATCGGGATGTCTGCTCAATTGCACTTCTTGCCAACCTGTTAAGTTGCTATAAAGCGATTTAGAGGTTTCGTCTAATTTTTGTTCGAGCTCATTAATCGTTGCCGACATGTTCACCTTAGTTTTTTCGGCAACCTGATTAACCTTTTCTATCTGTTGATGTAAATCTGCGATAGGCTTTTCGAAATCAAATGATGTTTTTATTTGCTGCATAACTTGGGACAAATTTACAGATAAAATTTTATTATTAAGTGGTTATTCCTTCATTTGAAAACGCAGCCCGTCAAAAAAACTGCTGACTTAAATCGCAAACCAATAGTTGGAGATTTATTAAAACTAAAACTTAGTAGCCTCCTCGCTTTGAGAAAGCCAACAATAGACAAGATAAAAACAGAAGTTCAGCGTTCATTTTAGTCGGTTCGGCGCTCAAATACTCCATTAATTATCCGGTATAAAAAATGCGTAAACATCTTCTTACTGGAGACGCCGTGCAAATTATCGGCATCATGTTTCTGGGAAGCATATTTTTTACTACTTTGGCTTTAGCTATGGAACAACCAAAATCAGAAAAAGAAAAAATGCTTGCAGGATTACCTTATTTTGCTGGCGAAAAAGCATTATCTGCAGAGCGTTTAAAGGCGCGAGAGGTGCTTTTTGAATTTAACAATTCTGCGCCAAAGTTTATAAAGCAGCGCAAGCAACAGCTTAAAAATTTGTTTGGCAAAACCGAAACCAACTTTTACTTAGAGCCACCATTTCGATGTGATTATGGATACAACATAGAAATAGGAGAACATTTCTACGCCAACTTTAACCTCATCATTTTAGATTGTGCCAAGGTTAGTATCGGCAATGATGTTTTTATCGCGCCAAATGTTGGCATTTATACGGCTGGGCATCCCATCCATCCACACTTAAGAAACAAAGAAGTAGAATGGGCACAACCAATTACCATTGGAGATAGCGTTTGGATTGGCGCCGGAGCTATAATAAACCCAGGCATAACCATTGGAAACAATGTGGTAATTGGATCCGGTAGTGTGGTTACCAAAGATATTCCAGATAATGTTCTAGCTGTCGGGAATCCGTGCCGGGTGATAAGAGAAATAACAGAGGCTGATAAGGATTTTTATCGCAAGAATTTAAGAATGCCGGAGGAAAGGTAAAATACTTCGCTAGACCCAGAACTGATTTATAGTTAATCTTTCTGCCTACTGACTTCCCTTTTTAAACGACCGTCCTTGTCGACCAAAGGAGACATCTCACACGCCACGAACGTACGATGTATCGTTAGACCCTGGTTGTGAGACTTCTCGTTCCTTGAAGTTACGCGCGCGGATAAGCGCCATAATCCAAAATCATCACGCTATTCGATATCTTCCGCAGGGCGATGTTGAACTTTGGAAGAGACGGGATTTGCTACACATTAGCTTTTTTCAGCAACCACCATAAACGAACTAACTGAAAGTATTTATGTGTGCGGATTCGGAAATCCGAGTTATCTCCGTTTGGGATGCGTAAGCTTGACATCCCGAAGAGCAATGATTCTCAAAAAACGACCGTTTGATGAGAATTATACAGTTATGTAACCTATTTTCCTCGGTCCCCATATCTTTTAGAACTAATTAAAAATTTTGTTCTAAAATGTAAGTGAAAAATTCGGGGTGTTGCATTTTTTACTACTTTTAACGGATCATTTATCATTATGAAAAGGTTAACGCTCATGTCTTTAAAATCACTTGCTTACTTAATTATATTTTCACTACTTGTTACCCATGGTTTTTCTCAAACCAAAATGACCAGTTATTCGGGCAACATTAAAGGTTATTCTCAAGCTGTTGGCTATAGTAGATTAGAACTAATTCTTAATAATGCTGTAACAGGTTTATCAGAAACACATATTATCGAAATAAAGAAGAATGGTGATTTTTCCATCGCATTTCCGGCTAATTTCCCGCAGGAGTATTTGGTAAGGTTCGGTTCCTTTTTCGGGCATGTTTACTTAGAACCGGGGGATAACTTAGTAAGCAATTTTTATTTCGATGTAAATAACAAATTGGTCAGGAAATTTAGTGGTGATAGAGCGTTGTTTAATACGCAGCTAGTTAAAACCGAAGCTATTTTGTTGGGTAATGATCATAATAAAATTTATAGGGATATTGCCGACCTTAACCCCGAGCAATATAAGGCCTATTATTATCAGCTGGAACGAATGCAGATAATAAAGTTGGATAGCTTAAAGAAAAGTGGCGAGATTGGACAAAAGGTCTATAAACATGCAGCTAGAAACCTAAAATATACCACATTTTGTGCATTGATTAGATATAATTCCAACCGTGAATCAGCAAAACGTATGATGGGGCAAATCTCCTTTCAGGATAAGAAGTCCGTATTCGAGGAGTTGCCGCTTGATAACAAGTATTTCGATTTCCTTGCAAAAATTAAGTACGGTGATAAGGCTAGCATTTCACATAGCGAATACTTTGTCTTCCTAGGTCAACTCCAAACTTTAGATACTATTGTGGTCGCCGCTTGGCGTAACGTGGCTCCGGATCTATTTAATAAAATCGACATAGGAAAGCGGCTTGATAGTATTGAGTTGAATACTTGGAATATTATCCAAGGCCAAATAAAAAATGGTATTGCTCAATTAGATTCATACAGGAGGGCACGGAGTTCTGTATTAAAAGAAATCACTAAAAATAAATTAGAATTTGAACTTGAGTTAATAGCTTTACACGATATCTCGCAAGAAATTAGCAATAAGCAAGTTCCGCTTTCTGCAGATTCACTGGCTAAAATTAAGATAAAGCTTAGAAATAAAGAGTTCTTAGTTGAGCTTGAGCAACTGAACAATAACATCATTAACAGATTAGACCAGAACAACTTAGCCACAAAATCTAACGTTAATGAAACTCCCAAAACCATTGCTGACAGTGTTTTTAACAAAATAATTAGTAAGTATAAAGGCAAGACAGTATTCGTAGATTTCTGGGCAACTTGGTGTGCGCCATGTATTGAAGGATTGCAGAAGATGAAGTCTTTAAAAGAGGAGTTAAAAGAAAGACCTGTAGCTTTTCTCTACATTACTAATCAAACATCGTCAATCACTGCCTACAATGCAATGATTTCTGGGATAAAAGGTGAGCATTATAGAATTACTAACGATGAGTATAATTGGCTTGCAAAGAAATTTAATATTTCTGGAATACCACATTATGCACTTGTTGATCGTAACGGTCTAGTGGTAGATGCTTCATACCAGTGGAATGACCCTGAACAAATTAAATTACGATTGTTAGAGCTAATGAAATAATAAATTTTTTATTTCCTCGCAAACAAAGATGATGATGTGTCATTATTCCCCCGTTTATTGAAATTTAGAATTACTGAAAGTCAATAGTTTTTTGATGTTAGTATAAGCCGCTCCAAAAACAGGTACAGTATAATCCGATTTTTAGCAAATTCTCAAAAACTCATTTCATTAATCAAATGGTATTTTTAGTTTTTGATGATGAGTTTTTGATACATAAAAGGCAGTAAATAAAGAGTTGCATTTAACAATCCGGTGTGAGGTCTTAATTTGGATCTGTACTTTTTTACTCTAGCAGCGCTATTCTTTGGGGCTGTATAGAATGTGCTAAACCATTATGCAATGCACAGTCATTTTTGCTCACCATACCTTATTCTTTACTGCTCGATGTACGATCCACCACAATTTTCCACTGCCCGTTTAATTTTTTAAAGAGTAGGGTAAAAAAGCCATGAGGATTATCTGTTTTTCGTTTTAAACTCCAACTTCCCATTACAAAGGCTGCATCTTTTGCCAACACAGTTATTTTTTTAATGTCGAAAGTTAACTCACCCATCGCCATTTTATCTGGATAGCCTTTCTTATAGTTGTTTAATGTTTTTTGCCAGCCGTAAGTAGGCCCAGAGCCGCCTACAAACAACAAACTATCGCTTTGCTGATAACCTTTCATAAAACCTTCGATATCGCCTTTGTTCCAAGCAATTTCTTGGTTGTGCATTACAGCTAAAATCTGATGTTCTATACGTTGCTGTTGAGCAGAGACTTTTATGCAGACTAAGCAAAAAACTAGGATCAAGAAATATTTCATACCCGAAAACTACATAAAAAAACTAAGTTTTTATTATAACTTTAGCCATACCTAGTTTTCAAATAGAAAGCAAGGTCAGAAATATTGTTAGCATGCAAAACACCGTAGTATGTATTGGAGAATTGCTCTGGGATGTTTATCCAAACGACAAAAAGGTAGGCGGATCTAGCACAAACGTTTCACTCCATTTAGCCAAACAAGGCATTAATTGCCTCCTTGTTAGTGCTGTAGGAGATGACGCTGATGGAATTACGCTTATAAACTATCTAACGGTTAAAAATTTATCAACTCACCTAATTCAGATAAAAAAGAATTTACCAACGAGTACGGTAATTATCAAACTAAACGACGACCAAAATGCTACTTATACCATTGCAGAGCCAGTGGCCTGGGATGAAATAACGCTTACAGACGGAGCTCTAACAAGTGTAGAAAATGCAGATGCATTGGTTTTTTGCAGTCTAACTTGCAGAGAAGAGAAAAGCAGAGAAACCGTGTGTGCGCTTGCAGATAAAGCAAGGTTGGCCATTTTTGACATGAACCTCCGCGAACCCTTTTACTGCTTTGACACAATTAAGTTGCTGCTTAAAAAATCTCACGTTTTAAAAATAAATGAGAATGAATTGCTTTATCTAAAGCAAAACTTTGCCCTAAAAAACCAAATCGACGAGGAATGCCTACCGGAAATTGCTGAAAAATTCGCTTTAAAAGCGATTTGTCTCACGCTAGGTGGAAACGGTGCAATGGTTTGGCATAACCATAAATTTTACCGACATAATGGATTTAAGATAAAAGTTGCAGACACCGTTGGCGCCGGAGACGCGTTTCTCGCCACCTTTATTGCGGGCTTCTTAGCAGAAAAAGAAATGTTAGAAGCTTTAGAAAACGCCTGTTTACTAGGCGCTTTTGTAGCGTCGCAGCCGGGCGCAAACCCAAATTACAACGAAGAAATATTACATGAATTTAAAAGAAACAGCTTCTAGCAAGCCCAAAGTGGTGGTTATAGGTGCTGGATTTGCTGGCATGGCCGCAGCGGCTTTAATGGCAAAATCGGGCTGTGAAGTTACCGTATTAGAAAAAAATGAGATGGCTGGTGGCCGAGCAAGAACATGGCAAAAAGATGGTTTTACGTTTGATATGGGGCCAAGTTGGTATTGGATGCCCGATGTTTTCGAGAACTATTATGCACTTTTCGGAAAAACAACAGCCGATTTTTACGAGCTAAAACGCCTCGACCCCTCCTATCGAATTTTCTTTGGTAAAAATGAGAAATTGGACATTCCTGCCACAGTAGAAAAACTTTACCAATTGTTTGAAGATTTAGAGCCCGGAAGCAGCAAGAATTTAAATCTTTTTCTCGATCAAGCCGAATATAAATACCGTGTTGGGATGAATGAATACGTGTTCAAGCCATCGCACAGCGTGATGGAATATTTCGACCCTCGGTTGGCTGTTAGCGGAATAAAGCTGCAGTTGTTGGGCAATATGCGCAAGCATGTACAAAAGCTATTTAAAAACGAAAAGTTGAGGAAACTTTTAGAGTTTCCGGTTTTATTTTTAGGCGCCACGCCACAAAATACCCCGGCATTATATAGCCTGATGAATTACGCCGATTTAATTCTTGGAACTTGGTATCCAATGGGCGGCATGCACAAAATCGTTTCGGCCATGCAGCAAATTGCCGAGCTTGAAGGTGTGAAATTTCTATTTAACAGCGAGGTAACTGAAATAAAAGTTGAAGAAAATGAAGTGAAATTTATCAATGTCGGCAACAACAAATTCGAAGCAGATTTTGTTATTGGCAATGCCGATTATCATCACTTAGAACAACAGTTGTTACAAAAGAAAGATAGAAGATATATTGAATCTTATTGGCAAAAAAGAACCATGGCGCCATCTTGCCTACTTTTTTATATTGGTTTAAATAAAAAGCTAACAGATGTGCTGCACCACAATCTCTTTTTTGACCAAGACTTTGACAAACACGCAGAAGAGATTTATGCTAAACCTGCGTGGCCAACTGAACCCCTCTTTTACGCCTGTTGCCCGTCTATTACAGACGAAAACGTAGCGCCAGAAAACTGTGAAAATCTTTTCTTTTTAATGCCCATAGCACCTGGTTTACAGGATACAGAGACGCAACGAGAAAAATATTTCACACTAATGTTAGAGCGATTTGAAACAATTACGGGCAACAAAATAGCAGACCATATACTTTTTAAACGAAGTTACGCTATGAACGACTTTGTAAAAGATTACCATGCTTTTAAGGGGAATGCATACGGTTTGGCAAACACCCTTTCGCAAACTGCTTTCTTAAAACCAAAAATGGAAAGCAAAATAAAAAATTTTTTATATACTGGTCAACTTACCGTACCAGGCCCCGGTGTGCCCCCAGCGATAGTTTCTGGAAGAGTGGCTGCAAACGAAAGTATAAGAAAGTTAAAAAAGTTTGGATTATTAAAAAAATAACTATACATTTAAAAACTCTAACAAATAGTGGTATTTATTTCGAAAAGTTTAAGCAAACGATTAAAAGCGAAAACTAACGAAAGCATATATAAGAATCAACTAACCAAATATATGATTAGGCAAAAAGGCTAAGATTTATCTTAGCCTTTTGCTGTTAAAAGGAACGAGGTGATAGGTATTAGGAGTTAAGCATTAGCCACCTCATAGCTTTTTATTAGGAAATCGCTGTTCGTTAAGTCGATTTTCGTTAGGAGTCTTGAAGGTTAGTCGTTAAAGGCCTTGGAGAAAACAAGACAAAATTCTCGAAGAATTAAAACAAAGCAGTATATAACTTCGTGGGCTTTGGGGAAACCTCGGTGCGATCTGTGGTCAATTTTTCTAAAAGCACCCTACTTCCCACCCAAACCTGCCAATACATTGATGGTTAGCGCCACGATAATGGTATTGAAAACAAAGGAAAGCAAACTATGCAACAACGTAAGTCGGCGAATCTTTTTGGAAGATATTTCTACATCAGACACCTGAAAGGTCATGCCGATAACAAAAGAATAATAAGCGAAGTCTAAAAAATCGGGTTCCTCATCCTCAGGAAAATCCAAGCCTCCTTTTGACGTCTTGTCTCCGCTTTCCTCCATATCTTGATAAAATAACCGCGCATAGCGTAAGGTAAATGTTGTATGCACTAAGCACCAAGAAAGAAATAATCCGATAATGGCCACAGAAATGTCGGCAGCTTTTAGCGACTTGTCGATCAAAACCAGAATAACGGCAAACAAGGCTGCAAAAGTAGCAATAAGAATTACTAGAAAGATTTCGCTTCTAGTTTCATCTTGTATTTTGGCGCGTAACTTAGTTCTTGCAGCATCAACTGAGAAAAACATTTCCCAATGTATCGCAATCAAGGCGAGCGAAAAAGCGTCCCATCCGAACATAATTCGAGTTAAGCCATTTAATTTAAGGAAGAATCCGCCGAGGTAAAACAACATTCCCATTCCCAAACAAATGAGTAGAATGGGCAATGCGGTCAACTTATGGAAACGACTTAATGTTGGCTCGATGGATGTCACTAAAATTTAAGTTTAAAATGTTGTTTTGCCTGTCCCTTTTTAAAAAAAACTAAACCAATCCAAAAAAGATCTACAGTTAAGGTAACCTGTGGATCATTCTTTATTTCTGTCCACGCTTCTTTCATGCCTTTGCTCCAATAAATATCGTCAAAAATGAGCAGGGAATTTTCAGTTACTTTTGGCAGGCACCATTTAAAGTAAGTTAATGTGGCGTCTTTACGGTGGTTTCCGTCTATGTAAACGAAATCTAAACTCGCCTGTTTAGCGATAACATCTGGAAAAATATGATCGAAATTACCCACGTGAAGTTCAATATTTTTGAGCGCTAAATCTTCAAAATTTTTCTTGGCTACAGCGGCTGTTTCCGAGCAACCTTCTATGGTTACTACCGTGGCATCGGGGCTAGCTTTTGCCAAATAGGCCGTAGTTATGCCTAAACACGTGCCTAGCTCTATTATGGCTTTTGGCTGAAAATCCTTAGCCAAACGGTAAATAAGTTGTGCCAACCGAGGTGACTTTAGCGCATTCTTAGCAATTTGGCGCACTTGTTTTGTTCTGTTTTTGTTTACATGAGAACCAGCGCCCAAGTCTGTCACGCTGACCAGCGAATGGTCATTAAAAAGTTTTTTTCGCTGCTGTTCGATGCTTTTGTAAGCTGTATTGACGGTAAAATTGTAAATTACCTCATCTACCAGCTTATACACAAATGGCGAGTGCGTACCGTGCCTAGTCTTTGCTTTAAGACGGTGTTTTAGGTAGTCGACGACAAAAGAAAAAACCATATCGCAAAAATAGGTATTAGCAGCGATTGAAAGGATTTTTTATGGAAAATAAAAACGAAATAGATGCTTTGGTTAGGCTTCTGGATGATCCCGATAGAGAAGTTTATCAGCACATAGAAAAAAAACTTTTGAGCTACGGCGCGGAAGTAATCGAGTTTTTAGAAAATGCCTGGGAACATTCTTTAGATGCGTTATTGCAAGAAAGGATCGAGAACATTGTTCATCAGATCCAATTTAATTCGGTTAAAGAAGATTTAAGCTTATGGTACATGAGCGGCGCTTTTGACCTTCTGCAAGGTGCTTTGGTTATTAATCGTTATCAATATCCTGATCTGGATGAGCAAAAAATTATCAACCAAATAGAAGACATTAAACGAGAAATATGGCTGAGTTTGCAGTACGATATGAGCGCGCTAGAACAAGTGAAGTTGATCAACCACGTGCTATACAATCAACTCGGTTTTGGGGGGAATACCAAAAACCATCACGATCCGCAAAATTCTTATTTAAGCCAAGTGCTCGAAAGCAAACGGGGGAACCAGATCTCTTTGGCCATTATTTACGCTACGCTAGCCCAAAAGTTAGATATGCCAATTTATGGCATCAATTTACCTCAACATTTTATTTTGGGATATTTAGATGAAAGCAAACAAGAAAGCACAGAATATGGAGTGCTTTTTTACATAAATGCCTTTAACCGAGGCAATATTTTTGGCAAACATGATGTGGATCAGTTTCTTCGACAATTAAATTTAGATCCGCAGCCCATTTATTATAAGCCTTGTACCAATACAGACATTATTCGCAGGGTACTGAGAAATTTGGTTTCAGCTTATGAAAAGGCTGGTTCGATGGATAAGGTTTCCGAATTAAAAGAGTTGCAACTTATTATAGAAGATACTGCAGACTAACAATTAATTCGGTTTAAACTAGAATCGGCTTATCGTCTAGCGATCTAATTTTTGTGCTTCGGAGAACACTAGCGTAATTTTTGTTCCCGTCTTTTCGGCAGATTCCATATAAATTCGAATGCCATGATAATCGGCTATGCTTTTTACAATCGCCAAGCCAAGCCCGAAACCATTCTCGTCGCTATTTCCCCTTTTAAACCGATCAAACGCATTTTCTGCTACTTCTGCATTCATTCCAATACCAGTATCTACTATCTGCAGTTTGTAGTTTTTGGCTTCCGTTGTTCCGCTTACAGCTATAGAACCACCTGTGTAATTGTATTTTATAGCGTTGTTTATAATGTTGGTAAGCAAAATATGGATAAGCGTTTTACTACCAATAAATTTAAAATCGGCATGGAGCTTTACTCTATAGTTTAAATTTTTATCTGTTATCCTATCTTCCAACTCCTCATAAATTTCTGCCAGCTCTTTAGAAATGCTTATGTTTTCGTGTTTTAAGTATTGATTATTCTCTACGCTAGAAATGAGGAGCAAACTGTTTATAATAACCTTTAAGCGATTTAATGTTTTTAGCGAGGCGTATAATTTATCTTCGTGGTCGGCAGGAATATTTGTTGCATTTAACATGTTTTCAAACCTGGTGCTCAATATGGTTATCGGCGTTAGCAACTCGTGCGATACATTTGCGATAAACTGCTTTTCTAATGCAAAAAGTTCGTTAATCTTACGCATCAAAGAATTTACACTTTCATCTAAAATCTTAAAATCGTCTGTACTGGTTGGAATGTTCTCATAGTTGTACTGCGTAGGATCGTTAACCTTATTTATTTTTTTGTCAATTATGGCATAAAATGGTTTCAACAATAGGTTTGTAAAAGCATAATCGGTAAAAAGGCTGATGGTGAGCGCCACTACCAGTAAAATAAGCATATAAAAGCGAATAAAACTTTTAATGTTATCTAAACCGCCAATGGTTTCGCCTATTTCTAAGTTATACCAATTGGTATTGTATAAAAACTTAAAGTTAAGTATGCGAAATGTTTCTACCTCCCCTTCTATCTCTCTATCTTCGGTAATTATTTTTACTGGTGCGGGCTTTTGCGTATCCGGAATATCGTTAAGAATGATAAACTCTTCTTTTAAAATATTGTAATCGGTAAAAGAGTCCTGCTTATCTAACAATACTTTTATCTCATCATCGCTTAAGTTTTTAATGATTTTATTCTTCTTCTTTACCAGTCTATTATCAAGTTGGCTATATGCAATCTTTTCGATGGAAAACAACACTACACCGCCCAGCAATAACGCAATGGCTATTTTGGTTACAGTATTGTAGAGCGATAGCTTTACTTGCAGTTTCATTTAGGGCCAATTAATTTCAAAAAAAACTAAACTAATGGCTAACAATTAATTCGATAACCAATACTTCTAACAGTTTCAAACCAATCTATATCGCTAAGACAAACCAGCTTTTTACGTAGGTTTTTAACATGTACGTCTACAAAATTAGAATCAGAGTTGACTTCTAAAATATCGCCCCAAACGTGTTCTGTTAAACCCATTCTAGAGACTACGCGGTTTTTGTTCAACACCAAGTAGTTGAATATTTCATATTCTTTTTTGGTAAGGTTCAACCGTTCATTGCCAAAGGCCACAGTTCTATTCTGAATGTTTAACAGAAAACCGTGGACATTAATTTCGTTGTTTTCTAGCTTATGCTTTCTGCGGATAATGGCATGCATTCTGGCCAAAAGTTCGTTGAGAGAAAATGGCTTAGGCAGATAATCGTCAGCACCGCCATCCAATCCCTTAATTCTATCGTCTACAGCGCTACGGGCGGTTAAAATAATTACGGCATCTTCTCTATCCTTAAATGATTTTAACAATTTCAATATGTCAAACCCGTCGCCATCTGGCAAGCCAAGATCTAAGAGGATAAAATCGTAACTGTTTACAAATATTTTCTCCTCGGCCGATGCCTTTTTCCAGGCATGTTCAACAGTAAACCCTTCTTTGCTCAAAAATTCGTTAATTTCTAAGGCCAGGCTTTTTTCATCTTCTACAATTAGAATATTCATTTAGGTTTTGAAGAATTATATAGTTAAAGCAATATGGAGACTTTTTTACTCAATAAGAAATCTAGCAATCAAAAAACGAGAGAAAGTTAAAGATTCTGGTGATCACAAAAAAACATTGTTGCTATGGCTTTACACTTGGGTTAATGTTGAGCAACTGCTTCCACATTTTTTAAAATAATGGCGCAAGCTTCTTCAATTTCCCCATCGGTGATAATTAACGGAGGAGCAATGCGCATGGAATTGCTGCAATGCAAAAACCAATCAGACAGCACTCCATCTAAAATACAGGCATCGATTATTTTTTTATTAATGTCGAAGTTTTCAAATTCTGCGGCCAACATCAATCCTTTTCCCCGAATTTCTTTAATGGCCGGATGTTTTAGTAATTTTTTAAAAAGCTGTCCTTTACGCGCTACATCTTCTACAATTTTCTCATCCAAGAGCACATTTAACGTGGCCAAACCTGCGGCGCAACAAACCGGGTGACCGCCAAAAGTGGTCATGTGGCCCAAAATAGGTGTGTGTGATAAAACCGTCATGATCTCTGCCGAACTGATAAAAGCGCCGATAGGCATCCCGCCGCCAATTCCCTTGGCCAATAACAAAATATCGGGCGCTACGCCATAATGTTCAAACGCAAATAGTTTTCCGGTTCGGCCAAAGCCAGATTGTATTTCATCAAAAACCAACAAAGCACCTACTTCTTCACACTTTGCCTTTAGCGCTTTAATGTAAGCTATATCTGCAACACGAACACCAGATTCGCCCTGTATCGGTTCTATAAAAACAGCAGCAACCGTGGTATCGATGATGTCTAAATCTGCTAATTTATTATGTTCGATGAAACGCACATTCGGCAAAAAAGGCCCGTAACCTGCGGTAAACTCTTCACTTTCTGTTAAACTTTCTGCTCCGTGCGTACTGCCATGATAAGCATTTTTGCAGGCCACAAACCCTTGGCGACCCGTATAGCGCTTTGCCAATTTCATTGCCCCTTCTACGGCTTCGGTGCCAGAATTTAAGAAGTAGGTGCAATTTAAACTTTCTGGCAATACGTTTGCCAAAGCCTTGGCAAAATTTACTTGTGGCGTTTGCACATACTCGCCATACACCATTAAGTGCATGTACGTTTCTGCCTGTTTTTGCACCGCCTCTACTACTTTTGCATGGCAATGCCCAACATTACTTACGCCAATCCCGGCAATTAAATCTAAATGTTTTTTACCAGCACTATCATAAATGTAAATGCCTTTTGCCCTTACAAATTCTAATAAAAGGGGTGTTGGAGATGTTTGTGCATTATGCTGTAAAAATAGTTGACGTTGAGTAAGCATAAAGCAAAAGTAGCCAATAAAGCTAAAATTACTTAGCAAGCAGGCTAATATTAGTTTTGTGCGACATAAGGATTAACCACCTAGCGCTAAGGTTAAAAAAAGGCCCGCAAAATTTGCGGGCCGATTTCATAAATTAGGTAAGCTTAAACACGTCGCTTACATCGTCCAAACTAGAACCTGTAAACTTTAAATCTTTAATCAACCCTGTTTTTAGGCTATATACCCATGCATGAACAGACAATTCTTGCCCGCTTGCCCAAGCGTTTTGAACAATGGAAGTATTGCTAACATTCGACGCACCGTTTATTGCATTAAGTTCTACCAAACGATCAAATTTTTGCTCAGGATCTTTAATAGTTTCCATCTCTCTAATGTGAGTTCTGTATACATCTTTAATGTTCCTTAACCAATTGTCTATAATCCCAACAGGTTTATTTTCTAGTGCAGCCTTTACGCCACCGCAGCCATAATGGCCGCAAACAATTACGTGTTTAACCTTTAGCACATTTACAGAATAATCCAGTACCGAAAGCATATTCATGTCGGTATGTACAACTATATTAGAAATGTTTCTATGAACGAATATATCGCCCGGCATGGTATTGGTAATCTGATTTGCAGGCACACGACTGTCTGAACAACCAATCCACAAAACAGGCGGTGTTTGTCCAGCCGATAATTTCTCAAAAAAACCGGGATCGGCTTCTAACACTTCCTTTACCCAATCTTTATTTCCTTGAAGTAGGGTATCGCAGTTAATGTCTAATGATTCTATTTTCTTTGCACACATGTTTTAGCTCGTTATTTCGTTAGCAATTTTGTTATTCATTTTTGATACTACATAATTTTTTTTAATTTCTTCCAATGTCACTACCGTTCCTTTGGTATAGGCATTTTCTTCGAAGTTGAATATGGTTTCGAGCACGTCTGGGTGGATATATTTAGCATTTGACCCATCTATAACTACATGGCTATCTTTAGGAATATTAATTAATAAAACCTGTATTGCCGCCTTGTTTAAAAAGGAAACTTCTTCTGCTAATTTTATTCTAAGATGCTTTTTATCGCCTTCTTGTTGCACTTTGTAAAAGTAAGAATTTCTCATGTTTGTACGCAATAAATAAAATACTGATACAAGTAAACCCACGCCAACGCCATTTAACAAATCGGTAAAAAGAACCGCTAAAATAGTTACCACAAATGGTACAAACTGATCCCATCCTTTTCTATACATGTGCTTAAATAAACTAATTCTGGCTAGCTTGTAACCAACCACCAGTAAAATTGCAGCCAAACAAGATAGTGGGATTAAATTTATAATTTGTGGGATGAATAAAACGGATAACAAAAGCCAACCGCCATGAAATATTGCCGATAAGCGCGTTCTTGCCCCTGCGCCAACATTTGCCGAGCTTCTTACAATAACAGCCGTTACGGGCAATCCGCCAATCATACCGCTACAAATATTGCCTATTCCTTGCGCAAGTAGCTCTCTATTTGTCGGCGAAACGCGTTTAATTGGGTCGATTTTATCGACTGCCTCTATACTCAATAGGGTTTCTAAACTAGCTACCACGGCAATTGTTGCCCCAACAATATAAACATCTTTGTTTGCAAGTGCAGAAAAATCGGGCATAGTAAACAACCCTAAAAATTCTCCAAAATTACCTACAACGGGTATTTCTACCATTTGATTAGCGCGCAGACCGGAGTTGGAGCCAGCAAACAAAAAACCAACAACAATACCCAACACAACTACAATTAAAGGCGCGGGCACAATATTTAATTTCTTAATTTTTGGCCAAAGCAAAAGTATGGCGATAGAAAGCACGCTGATAACGATTGCCGCTAAGCTTACATGTCTAAGTGCATCGCCAATGGCAGAAAAAGTATTCTGATGATCGCTCTGTACAAACTGTTGGTCCCCATCAAAATCGGTATCTACGCCAACCGCATGCGGCAATTGTTTTAAAATAAGAATCAGTCCAATGGCAGCAAGCATGCCTTCTATCACGCTAGACGGAAAATAATTTCCAATCGTTCCAGCTTTTATCAAACCTAAAATAAGTTGAAATATTCCTGCCAAAACAACTGCAAGCAAAAAGGTTTGATAACTGCCCAGGGAAGTTATTGCACCCAAAACAATAACCGTTAGGCCGGCAGCCGGCCCGCTTACGCTAAGTTGAGAACCGCTAAAGGAAGCTACCACTATACCGCCTATAATTCCAGAGATTATCCCTGCAAACAGCGGAGCGCCAGAGGCAAGTGCAATGCCCAAACAAAGTGGCAAAGCAACCAAAAAGACCACAATACTAGCGGGCAGGTCTTTTTTTAAGTTCTTTTTTAATATATATTTATTGGCATCTGATTTAGAGAATGCCGGTTTGAATTTTTGCATGAAAAGTATAGTTGATCTAAAATTTGAAATAAAGACATGCTTTGCTGCACAAAACAGCAAGGCAGCTACGTGTAAGTTTACACACAGCGGTATTTACATAAAAAATCAACTAAAATTGGGGGGCGGCGTTGCTACCGTAGGATGATAGGAAGTGAACAGCCGTTTCGAACTTCGC
Organism: Pedobacter sp. UYP30; assembly: GCF_040547165.1. Classification (NCBI taxonomy): domain Bacteria; kingdom Pseudomonadati; phylum Bacteroidota; class Sphingobacteriia; order Sphingobacteriales; family Sphingobacteriaceae; genus Pedobacter; species Pedobacter sp. UYP30. The sequence goes on from NZ_JBEPPD010000008.1 coordinate 166,833, forward strand.
AGTTCGTCTCTTTTCAGTTCTATAAAAGAATACAAAAACGAAAAGCTTGTTATTGGCTGTGTAACCTCAAGCAACTTAAAGTCGGTAAACTTTAAACCGTCGTTTCCGTCGTCGCTCGGGCCATGCGTTACTTCAATTTGCATAATCACGGCATTCATAATAGCCTTGTCTGCACTTGCAAAAAACACGGGCGCACCAGAAATAACCATCTTCGCAATAAAGACAAAAAGAAAGATTGCAACGATGCTATATTTGTATTTCTTGTTTTTCAATTGTTGCAAAACTACGTGGAATTAATTTAAAAATTTAAACATAAGGCGATAAATATTCCATTTAAACTAATTTTTTAGCGCAAAGCGGATGAAATTAAAAGCAATATTTAGTGTCGATTAGGTATTGCCCTGCCCGACTAATATGGAAAAAGGCTCAGTTATATGCCAAGAATTAATATTTCGATAAAGTTCTCAAAACGGCTATTGGTTGATTACAGTCCCTTTTTTTCTTGTTAACCTAATTAGTTATTCGGCTTCGCCAGATAAAATTCCTAATCATTCAATGCATCGAGAGAGATTGTTGGCAACGCGGTAAAACCGATTTGTTAACGTAATGCCATTATTTTTTTCATCATTACAATTTCGTTATCGATTAAACAAAAGCCCTCCAGTTTTCATTGGCAATAACTGTCGAAAATGTACTAGTAGAACATTCAAAAACAACAAAAATGTTGTCGATGTTTACTCTTTTAATTAACATTACGTTTGTAATCTTCACTATATTTACCATAAACGCCGCAGCTGTTTAGTAAATCCCATTATGGTTGGCGTATAACTTTTTTTCGACGCTAGTTGTATGGGTAAGCTGGTTGAAAAAATCAAAAACTTGAAAAATCGATATGCAAGAAAAGATAGACGTTTTAAATGACAAAATTAATCGGGCAAATCTGGGCGGTGGGGAGGCAAGAATCGCTAGTCAGCATAAAAAAGGAAAACTGACCGCAAGAGAACGCCTCCATTTCCTAGTAGACGAAGGCAGTTTCGAAGAAATTGGCATGATGGTTACACACCGCAGCACCGATTTCGGCATGGAAAATGAGAAATACCTCGGCGATGGCGTAGTTACTGGTTATGGCACCATAAACGGTAGGTTAACTTATGTTTTTTCTCAAGATTTTACTGTTTTTGGAGGCTCACTATCAGAAACCCATGCCGAAAAAATCTGCAAACTGATGGAAATGGCGATGAAAAACGGTGCACCACTTATTGGTTTAAACGATAGCGGAGGCGCACGTATACAAGAAGGGGTTGTTTCTCTTGGTGGCTATGCAGATATTTTTTACCGAAACGTTCAGGCTTCGGGTGTTATACCACAACTTTCGGGTATTATGGGCCCTTGCGCTGGTGGCGCAGTGTACTCGCCGGCGATTACAGATTTTACGTTGATGGTAGAAAACACCTCTTACATGTTTGTTACAGGGCCGAACGTGGTAAAAACCGTTACGCACGAGGAAGTTTCGTCAGAAGAATTGGGCGGTGCAAATACCCATGCCGTAAAATCTGGCGTAACGCATTTTGCCTGCGAGAATGAAATTGCGCTTATTACAAAACTGAAAAATTTACTGAGCTATATGCCGCAAAATTGCGAAGAAAACGCAGCATTTTTGCCTTATGAACCGTCTGACGAAACCCGACCAGCTCTAAACAGTTTACTTCCCGAATTCGTTTCGCAACCTTATGATGTTCGAGAAATTATCTCTTCGCTATGTGATGAAAATAGTTTTTTAGAAGTGCATAAAGATTATGCAGAAAATATTGTGATAGGTTTTGCGCGTTTGGCTGGAAGGAGTATTGGCATTGTAGGCAATCAACCGGCTTACTTAGCAGGCGTTTTAGACAGCAATTCTTCTAAAAAGGCAGCTCGATTTGTACGCTTTTGCGATTGTTTTAACATTCCGTTATTGGTACTAGAAGATGTGCCAGGCTTTTTGCCCGGCACTGACCAAGAATGGAACGGAATAATTACCAATGGGGCTAAACTACTTTTTGCTTTTAGCGAGGCAACCGTGCCGAGAATAACAGTAATTACCCGTAAAGCTTATGGTGGTGCGTACGACGTAATGAACAGCAAACACATTGGTGCCGATTTAAATTACGCTTGGCCTAGTGCAGAAATTGCCGTGATGGGTGCCAAAGGAGCCGCAGAGATTATCTTTAAAAAAGAAATAAACGCAGCCGAAAATCCAGAGAAAAAATGGCTGGAGAAAGAAAAGCTATATTCCGACATTTTTGCCAATCCTTATCGCGCAGCAGAACGCGGCTTTGTAGATGAAGTGATAGAACCATCGCAAACGCGAATAAAACTGATTAAAGCATTTAAAATGCTCGAAAATAAAGTCGTGAATAATCCTCGGAAAAAACATGGAAACATCCCTTTGTAACGGAGAAATCATCAATAACTTTAAGATGAAAATAAAATTAATAATACCGCTTATGCATGATCAATTCTCAAAAAGAACTACCCTGCTTTTATAGCTCAATTGCAAAAGGAGAGAAATTGTAGCTGTACTAAACAATGTGAGCGGGAATTCCCCTCTTTTAGAGGGATGGTCGCAGACCGGGGTGTTTAATTAAGGGATAAACTTTTGATAATCGATTTAGTAACTACCTATCATAATGCACTACAGATTAATACTGCTTTTTATAATGGCTTTTTTCACTACAAAAGTTAGCGGGCAAGATGAGGAGGGTTGGATAAAACGCGTTGACTTTGGTATTGAGAAATCGGTTTATGCGGATGTTAGCATATACTCCGCTTATTGGCAAACCAAAAAAGATTCAGGCTTTTTAATAAGCGGGGACACAGAATTTGTGGTAAATAGGAATTTTCTTGTTGCGCCAAAAATAAGTACAGCTTATGTTTTTGACGGCGTTCTAATTGCAAGAACCGATTTCTCTCTATATACAGATTTTAACAAAACGCAGCCGGTTGCAACACCAAAGATCGGCGTTGGCCTACTCGGCTTCTACTTTTATTATGGGCGAAATATTTCATTAAACAACAATAGCTTCTCTGCTTTAGGAAAGAATCAGTTTACCATAGGTTTCTCTGCTATTCCGAAGATTGTGTTAAATATCATTCAATAATTAAGCTTTTTAAATTTGGACCCTCTAATTCAAGTAGAACAAATATTCCCATCTTTAACCTGGCGCGTTCGGCATGAAGTGATGTACCCCGAATTACCTTTTGATAGTGTAAAACTTGCAGATGATTTTAACGGGATTCACTTTGGCTTATACCTCGACCATAAATTAACTGGGGTTGTCTCCTTATTTCAGAAAGGAAATATTTATCAGTTCAGAAAACTTGCCATATTAACAAGCGCTCAAAAATTAGGACTAGGAGCTCAACTGATGCGGTATATCTTAGATTTTTGTAAAATTCAACAAGCAGAGAAACTCTGGTGCAACGCCAGGGTTAACGCTACAGGGTTTTACACTAAATTTGGCTTCATCAAAACCGACACTATTTTTTCTAGAGATGGGTTTGATTTTGTGGTGATGGAAAAATACTTTAATTTGATCGAGTAGAAAGGTTTAGGCGTTAAGCCGTTTAGGGTTAATGGTTCATGTTCGAGGTTAGTCGAAAATGATAAAATTGAATAAAGCTTTCAGCTTGGCAACGAGACTAAATCTTGAATGTTTACAAAATTTATAAAAATGTCAAAAGAAGAAAAAGAAGAAAAGCCAAAACATGTAGAAGTGGTTACGAAAAAATCACTACAATTTTTTGAAGAGTACATAAATAACCCTGCACCAACAAGCTATGAGTGGGAAGGGCAAAAAATGTGGTTAAAATATTTAAAGCCTTACATAGACGAGCATTTTGTAGATAATTATGGCACTGCTGTTGGCGTAATCAATCCCAAAGCAGATTACAAGGTGGTTATTGAAGCACATGCCGATGAAATATCTTGGTACGTAAATTACATTACCAGCGACGGATTGATCTATGTGATCAAAAATGGCGGATCAGACCATCAAATTGCCCCAAGTAAACGCGTAAACATCCACACCGATAAAGGTATGGTAAAAGCGGTTTTTGGCTGGCCTGCCATCCATACCAGGCATGGTGGCGAAAAAGAACAAACGCCAGAATTAAAAAATATCTTTTTAGATTGTGGTTGTACCACTAAAGAGGAGGTAGAAAAATTAGGCGTGCATGTGGGCTGTGTTATTACCTACGAAGATACCTTTATGGTGTTAAACGACAGGTACTATGTTGGTAGAGCGCTAGACAATCGTGTAGGTGGTTTTATGATTGCCGAGGTTGCCCGTTTGTTAAAGGAGAACAAGAAAAAGCTTCCCTTCGGATTGTATATTGTTAACTCTGTACAAGAAGAAATTGGTTTGCGCGGAGCTGAGATGATTGCCGATCGAATTAAACCAAACGTAGCGATTGTTACCGATGTAACCCACGACACGACAACGCCTATGATCAACAAAAATACGCAAGGCGAATTGTTTGCAGGTAAAGGCCCAGTTGTTTCTTACGCACCAGCTGTACAGACCAACTTAAACAAGCATTTAATAAAGGCTGCAGAAAAACACAACATTCCGTTTCAACGCCAAGCATCTTCTAGATCTACAGGCACAGATACCGATGCTTTTGCCTACTCTAACGGCGGGGTTCCATCTGCGTTGATTTCTTTGCCGTTACGCTACATGCATACCACCGTAGAAATGGTGCACAAAGAAGATGTAGATAATGTAATTAGTTTGATCTACCATAGTTTACTAGACCTAAAAGCTGACCAAGATTTTAGAGAATTTAAATAAGGGTTATGGGTTAGAGGTTTAGGGGTTAGGGCCAACCACTATGGAGCAATAATAAAGCGCAATCGTGGCGATTCCTTAAATCGGGATCGTCACGTTGAGGTTTAATATATTTCATGTAAATCAATATAAATGACGTTTTGGTTTAAGCTAGCTATATCGCTTTGCTTAGCCATCTCGCTACTCCCGGCCTAGCAGCAGTTTGGAGGAGAAAGCGCCTAAAGCTGCTTGCAGAGAACTGCGGGGTTACTGGTGCGAAGAGGATTCGCAGCCGCGCGAGGTTATGAGCAAGGGGCGGCCTCGAAGAATCGATGTAAAACAGCTTGGCGAATTTTTACCCAAAGAGGTGCAAGCCTTGATTTTTGTCTCTTTTTATCAAGAAAAAGAGAGACGCTCCTCCGGTCAGGAGAACCTAAGGAAGAGTCGGTGGTCATTTTTTGTAAGACTGAAGGGACGAGTAATAAAAATGAGATATGATTTAATTAACTGATAGTAAATAACTTATGCAAAAACATCAATGGTAGCGCATCGAAAAGTCTCACAAATAGGTTTGGCCATAGCAAGTGTGATGTTTCCTGCCGTCAACATGACGGGCGCTCAATCTCCGCCCCTACTTACTCAAATACATCGATTTATCTGTGTACAGCTTACGGAAATATGGATCCTCTAAGTCTTTAATAAATCGAATAGATTCTCCTGTAGATTTCATTTCTGGCCCAAGCTCCTTGGTAACCTCTGGAAATTTATTGTAGCTGAATACCGGTTCCTTAATCGCATAGCCCTTCAGCTTACGTTCTATTTTAAAATCTTTTAATTTAGCTACTCCAAGCATTACCTTAGCGGCAATGTTAATGTAAGGCACATCATACGCTTTCGCGATGAATGGCACCGTACGAGACGCCCTTGGATTTGCCTCGATTACATATACTTTTTCATCTTTTACAGCGAACTGGATGTTTAAAAGCCCGATTACGTTTAAAGCTTTGGCTATTTTTATAGAATATTCTTCCATCGCCTTGGTTACATTTTCGCTTAGGCTAAAGGTAGGCAGCACAGCAAATGAATCGCCTGAGTGAATGCCTGCAGGTTCTATATGCTCCATCATACCTATAATGTGTACATCGTCTCCATCGCTAATAGAATCAGATTCGGCTTCTTCTGCTCGATCTAAAAAGTGATCGATCAACACACGGTTTCCAGGTAAATCACCAAGTAATTTAACTACCGCTTTCTCTAAATCCTCGTCATTTATCACAATGCTCATGCCTTGTCCGCCGAGCACATAACTTGGTCTAACCAATACCGGATAACCAACCTCTTGTGCAACTAAAATAGCTTCTTCTGCATTCTCTGCCACGCCGTATTTTGGATATGGAATTCCTAGCTCTTTTAATAAATCAGAAAACCTACCGCGATCTTCGGCAGTATCCATATCGTCGAAAGCTGTACCAATAATTGGAATATTATGTTCTTTTAACTTTTCGGCCATTTTTAAAGCCGTTTGGCCACCTAGTTGAACAATTACGCCCATAGGTTTCTCCAACTCGATAATTTCTCTTACATGTTCCCAAAAAACCGGCTCGAAATATAATTTATCGGCCATGTTAAAATCGGTACTTACCGTTTCGGGGTTGCAATTAATCATGATGGCCTCGATACCCGATTCTTTTGCCGCCAATAATCCATGCACGCAAGAATAATCAAACTCTATTCCTTGTCCTATTCTATTAGGACCAGAACCCAACACAATAACCTTTTTATTTTTACTCGAGATAGACTCGTTCGATCCCTCTAAATTATCTCCAGATGATTTCTCCTCGAAAGTGGAATAGAAGTAAGGCGTTTGTGCGGGAAATTCTGCAGCGCAGGTATCTACCATTTTATACACACGCCTAATTCCCAACTCGGTACGTCTATCAAATACCTCATCTTCGGTTACGTTGCCTAATAAATAGGCAATCTGAATATCAGAAAATCCTTTTTGTTTCAAGTTGAAGAAGAAATCGTAAGGAATGTTATTTAGCGAATATCTTTTTAACTCTACTTCTACAGCTACCAATTCTTGTATCTGGTTTAAAAACCACTTATCAATTCTGGTAACCTTACGAATAGACTCCAAGGGAACGCCCATGCGCATGGCGTCCTTTATCAAAAACAGGCGATTCCAAGAAGCGTGCTCCAAACCATCCATTATCTCGTTAATATTACGCACCTCTTTGCCGTCGGCGCCTAAACCAGCACGTCCAATTTCTAAACTCTGACAAGCTTTCTGCAAAGCTTCTATAAATGTACGCCCTATTGCCATTACCTCGCCAACAGATTTCATCTGTAAGCCAAGTTCTTTATTTGCGCCTTTAAATTTATCGAAATTCCACCTAGGAATTTTTACAATTACATAATCTAACGTTGGCTCAAAATAAGCAGAGGTTGTTTTTGTAATCTGGTTTTCTATTTCATCTAAATTGTAACCAATGGCCAATTTAGCAGCAATTTTTGCAATTGGATAACCAGTTGCCTTGCTTGCCAATGCCGACGAACGAGAAACCCTTGGATTAATCTCTATCGCGATAATTTCGTCGTTATCAGGATTTACAGAGAACTGCACGTTACAACCCCCGGCAAATGTGCCAATGGCACGCATCATTTTTATCGCTTGGTTGCGCATGTCTTGGTAACAACGATCGCTCAAAGTCATGGCGGGTGCAACGGTAATCGAATCGCCGGTGTGGATGCCCATTGGATCGAAGTTTTCTATCGAACAGATAATAATTACATTATCGGCACTATCTCTTAACAACTCCAATTCATATTCTTTCCAACCTAGAACTGCTTTTTCCACCAACACTTCGTGCGTTGGCGATGCCTCCAAACCACGCTTTAATGCAGAATCAAATTCATCTTTATTGTGCACAAAACCACCACCATAGCCACCAAGGGTATAAGATGGGCGAATTACCAAAGGATAACCGATAGTTTGTGCGGCTTCTTTACCTTCTAAAAACGAGTTTGCAATTTTAGACTCTGCAACACCAACACCAATATCAACCATCAACTGACGGAATGCTTCTCTATTCTCTGTTTTTTCTATCGCTGCAACATCAACACCAACTATCCGAACGTTATGTTTAGCCCAAATGCTGCGTTCATCTGCTTCAATACAAAGATTTAGTGCAGTTTGACCGCCCATAGTTGGAAGAACCGCATCTATAGTTGGTAAATCTGCAGATTCCGCATGTGCAATTAATATTTCCTCTATAGAATCTACCGTTAATGGCTTTAAATATACATGGTCTCCAATCACTTTATCCGTCATAATAGTGGCTGGATTAGAGTTGATTATGGAAACCGAAATTCCTTCTTCTTTTAGCGATAATGCGGCTTGCGAGCCTGCATAATCAAACTCACAAGCCTGACCGATAATAATAGGACCAGAACCAATAATTAAAATCGAACGTATGGAGGTGTCTTTAGGCATGATTAATATTTAGACAATAAATAAATTTTAAAAAATCGGTTCATTTGAAACCGAGAAAGCAAGAAGGTTTTTTTGCTTTAAAAAGAAAAATTCCAACTGTTCTGTCGGGATGCAAAGGTAAGTTTTTTAAGGATATTTTAAAACGTTTTTACAAAAATTTAATAGCTTTTTTTCGCCTTCGGGGATAATAGCTATTAAGTCGCCAATTACTTTGTAATGAGTTTAATTAACCCCAAATCTGTGGTAGAACTGTCTTTCACCGCAACACTTTTAATTAAGCTATCGCGATAATTGTTATTTCCTTTAACTAAAATAGAATAAACGCCCTCTTTTAAATTGTTAAAAGTAAAATTTTGTTGATCGGAATTTCTTGCCAAAGTATCTATTCCCTCAATTAGATAAATAGAGCCGACAGCACCACCAGGCGCTACTTGCCCCCTAATAGCACCCATCTTAATTTTTACGAAGCCAAAGGAAATCATGGCAACAAACGAAGCGCCGATGATTAATTTGCGGTAATTTTTCATAAGCCTCTAAAATACTCAACTTTGTCGAGATAACGAACGAAATGGACATTTGGTGCATTAGTTTTTTATCTTGCAAAAGTTTTAATAATTTGCAAGAAGTAAAATTGAAACGGGTAAAATAATTTGGGCGCTTTTACACGCCTTCCATTGTATCTTTTATCCTACTAAAAGAAGCAGGATAAAAGGATGCCATTACAGTCGTTAGCGCAAGAAACAATATAATATGAGAGAGCGCATAGAAATTTAGAGCCTGTTTAAATTTACAATTTTATTTTCTTTACCAAAAATGTCCTCTGCATCTGTCTGACCTTCGGCTTCTGATTTCCCTCTAACCAAAACGTTTACGAGGTAAACCTTCTACCTTCCAGCCCTCAGGCTCATTTCTCTTTGGTCTTTCTGCCTTCCCTCTCTCAACCTTAGCCTCGGTCTCAACCTTTTTTAATTGTAACGAAATTGTTGTCGAAGGTTTGTAATAAGTGCCTTAAACATGCGTTTTCTAAATACTTTAGTTAATTCTAAGGTACCTCGGCGGAGTAGTTAACCGCGCATAGAGGTTCTTCATAAATAGTTTGTTTGGTTTAAATTCCGGTCGCAGCTCCCCGCTACGACCGGTTTTTTTTGCATCTTTTTTATACATTTGGCAAAACCAATCCATGGAGCAAATTATAAGCTATTTTCTAAAAACCAGCCTACTGGAATGGTGCGGTGTGTTTACCGGCATATTATGTGTTTACCTTGCCGCAAAAAACATTATCTGGAATTGGCCATTTGCCATTATAAGCGTTACCATTTATATTTTTATCTTTTTTGAAGCCAAGCTCTACGCAGATACCGGTTTGCAGTTTTATTTTCTTGCGATGAATATTTATGGTTGGTATTATTGGAGCAAAGAACGAAAAAGTGCTAAAGAACCCCGGCGAATTGGTTTAATAAAGCAAAAAGAGCTTCTATTATCTTTATTGGGTTTATTGATTTTTACAGGCGGATTAGGCTTCTATCTTCATCAACAAACCGATGCTGCTTCTCCATATTTGGATAGTTTTTGTACTGCAATAAGTTTGGTAGCACAAATTTTTCTTGCTAGGAAAGTACTAGAAAATTGGCTGATGTGGATTTTTGTAGATTTAATTTATGTTGGCCTGTATATTTACAAAGGCCTGTATGCAACCTCGATAATGTATGGCATATACATCTATATTGCTTCGATGGGTTATTTAGAATGGAAAAAAACACATAGTGAACAAACAAATTAAAAAAATTGCCATTGTTGGCCCAGAAAGCACCGGCAAATCTACCCTTTCAATACAGATAGCCAAACATTATTGTGTAGATTGGATACCAGAATATGCGCGCTATTACTGTGCTACCCTTAACCGGCCGTGTACTTTGCAAGACGAAGAAAACATGTTTTTTGGTCAATTGGCCCTGGAAGATGCGGTATTGGCGACCACAGAAAAAGATTTTGTTATTTGTGACACAACGTTTGTAACCGTAAAGATTTGGAGCGATGAGATGCTCGGCGAAACGCCCCAAGTGGTGTTAGATGCGCTGCCAGAAAGAACCTATGATTTATATTTGTTGATGGACATTGATTTGCCTTGGCAAGACGACCCATTGAGAGACTTTCCAAACCAACGCGGATATTTTATGGAGGTTTGGCACAAGGAATTGAAAGCGCTAAACGCAAGTTATAAGGTTATTAGTGGTTTGGGAGAAGAGCGATTTGAAAATGCGATAGGGGCCGTTGATATTTTTTTATCGGCCAACCACAAAGGTAGTTAGCCCATTTCTTAAAAACCGTCACCTTATCAAGATCAGAAAAACCTTATTCAATTTCTTGTATATTTGTATTATTGGGGGTTGAAAAAACTCAATCAGCTCGCAAAGCCAATTTAATTATTGGCGTTAAACGTTAAATTATGGAAGCCATAAATATTAAGGCATATCCGGCAGATACTTCGCAAATTGATGCCATCAAAGCGTTTATGAAAGCGCTTAAAATTAAATTCGAACTATCAAAAGACGAGGAGAAGCCTTATGATTCAGAGTTTGTAAAGAAAATAAAACAAGGTGATGAGGATTTAAAAAATGGCAAAGGAAGAAAGATGACGGTCGAAGAGTTTCACAACATGTGCAAGCTTGATTAATACATGGTGTAGGGATCTTTTAAACAATAACCAAATGAAACTAACTATCACCACCGTACTATTATTTATTTGTTCAGTTACCTATGGGCAGAAATATCAATCTATTGTTGATCAGGCAGATAGCCTTTACAAAATCAAACAATATCAGAAATCTGTTGACGAGTATCAAGAAGCATTTAAAATTGAACAGAAAAGCGGCTTTGATTTTTATAATGCAGGATGTGCAGCGTCGTTGCTTGGCAACAAGCAATTAGCATTCGAATGGCTAAACCTTGCATTAAAAAATGGATGGTCAAATTTTGAGCATACAACGACAGATAGCGACTTAATTGCATTACATGAGAGTGAAAAATGGAATGTTTTACTAACTGAAATACAAAAAGAAGTTGATAAAAAGGAAGCGTTTTTGGACAAGCCTCTCCGTGCTAAATTATTGAAAATCTATGATAGTGACCAACCCATTAGGGTTAAATATTTGTCAGCACAGAAAGAGTTTGGTTATCAAAGTAGAGAGGTGGATAGTTTAGGGAAAGTGATGATGCATCAAGACAGCACTAATCTAGTTGAAGTTACAGAAATTTTAGATACGGACGGATGGGTTGGGGTTGATAAAGTTGGTGGGATTGCAAACATGACTTTATTTTTGGTGATACAACACGCTGGTTTAAAAACACAACAGAAGTATCTACCGATGTTGAGAGAAGCTGTAAAGAGTGGAAATGCAAAGGGTAGTGCGTTAGCTTTATTGGAAGATCGTATAAACATTCGGCAAGGAAAGCGACAAATTTATGGTAGCCAAATTGGTGTATATGAAAAAACTGGGGGAAATTGTGTTTCGCCTCTTGAGGATCCCGACAATGTAGATAAAAGACGAGCAGAGGTCGGGCTCGAACCCCTTGCTGTTTATGTAAAACAGTGGAATATTATCTGGAGTGTAGCTGAATATAAAAAACAGATGCCTGAATTGGAGAAACAGGAGAAGGGGAAAACTTGGTAGATTATTTTTGATTCCGAACTTTTATATTTCAATTTGCTAATGATTATTCTCTGATGTTTCCCGTAGGAGAGACATTATTAAACCATCAATAATTCACCACCTCATACTTTAAACTTCCGTCTCTAAACAAATGAAAATTAAAATACGCAGGCTCAAATTCTTGTAATTTGCCTTTCCACCAATTGCCGCATATAGCACCACAATTTACGTAAGTAGTGTGGAGATAATTAATTTCTTCTTGCAAATGCAAGTTTCCAGAAAAGTAAAGCATTACGTTTTTAATAAGCTTCCAAGAGTTAAAAGTGCACTTAACAGGCCTGAGGTACACTCTACTACACACCCTTACATTTTAAGACAGTTGTATTAATTTGGTAAGATTTCCATTCAATTCGACAACTTTCGCTTCTGACAACTTGCCCAAAAGCCCCTTTGCCAATGCTTTATCCAATGTTGCTATTTTGCCTGTCCGTATTAATGACTGTTTCCTGATGCCGTTTTCTAGGCTTGGCGAAATATCACATCCATAGGCTCTTTCCACCCGATTTGAGTTATTATGAAACAAACAGCCAAATCCAAAATGTTTTCTATAAGCACTACAGTTGGGCGCAACTTTTTACCAGTTAAATCTGTAAAGGGAAAAGCAATGAGAACAATGTCGCCTTTAGCCATTGAAAACTTCTTTTAAATCGGCTAGCGAATATATTTCTTCGTCTTCTTCGAGAAACCGGAATGCTTCACTTTCCGAAGCTAATTTTTGAATACTTTCAGTTACTTGCGATTCTTCGTATCGCTTAAAAACAAAGTCAACAAAGGTTGAAATTTCTGCGGCTTTGTCTTCAGGCAGAAGCTTTATTGCATTTACGGTACGTTCAATAATTGCTTGTCTGTTCATTGTTGAGAAATTGCATACACAAATATAACGATTTATTATCGTATGGATAATGATGTGCAGCGTAGGATGTAAAACTAAGTATTTTGGGTTTCGTCTTAAAAATAATGAACCTCTTTAATCAAATAAGTAATTATCGATAATTTATCCCTCAGCGAACGCCTCCGCCTATCATAAAGTGAGGTCTTTGACACGACCACCCCTCTGTGAGAGAGGGGAATTACCTTTTATTACACTTGCAATTCCCTCTGCTTTGGCGGATGCCTGCAAGGTGCGGCGGTTAATTCAAAAGAAATGATAATGTACTGGGTATCTAAGTATAATTTTATACATTTGCGCCATCATTAGGGGTGCCTTGTTTGTAAAACACAAAAACAGGCTGAGAACATACCCATTTTGAGGTGAGAGGTAGAAGGGGTAAGGTTAAAGGTTGTGCAAACCCTAAACCCTAGACCTTTAAACCCTAAACCTTAAATGCACCTGATCCGGATAATGCCGGCGTAGGGATTGGAGTTATGGAAGTTTAACTAGAATCGGGTTTACCCCTATGCCCGAGGTGTTTAACTAAAGAAAATCGAAACTTGAAAAAATTTAATTTAGTGGCTTTACTGGTCGCGTTAATACCTTGTTTTGCATGTGCACAGTTTGTGGTAAACGGAAAAATTACAAACGGGAACAAAACTATTAATGGTGCTACGGTAAAAATTGGCGACTTTACCACGGCAACAAATGCCAGCGGGAATTATCGGTTCGAAAACATCCCGGGAGGAAAAAAAACAATAAAAGTAAGCTTTGTAGGCTATCGAAATATAACAAAAGTGATCGATGTAACTGCTGACATCATCCAAAACTTCGATTTGAAAGAACAAGTTTTTTTAGCAGAAGATGTAATTGTACGGGCAACCCGAGCAAACGATAAATCGGCGACCACCTATAAGAACATAAGTAAAAAAGACATCGAAGAAAATAATTTTGGGCAGGATTTGCCTTTTATTTTGCAGAACACACCAAGCGTTGTGGTTACTTCTGATGCTGGTGCAGGCGTAGGTTATACGGGCATACGCATCCGCGGAAGCGATAACAGCAGAACAAATGTTACCGTAAACGGGATACCGATAAACGATAGCGAAAGCCAAGGCACTTTTTATGTTAACATGCCCGATTTTGCATCTTCTGTAAACAACATCCAGATTCAACGTGGAGTTGGAACTTCTACCAATGGCGCTGGTGCTTTTGGTGGGAGCTTAAATATTCAAACCACCAACGGAGAAGTTGAGCCTTATGCCGAGGTAAACAACACTTATGGCAGTTTTAATACTTGGAAAAACACCGTTAAATTGGGCACGGGGCTAATAAACAATAAATTTAGTTTTGATGGCCGCCTTTCTAGAATTAGCAGCGATGGTTATGTAGATAGAGGTGCTTCCTTATTAAAATCTTACTTTTTAACAGGCGCTTATCAGGGAAATAAAGATTTGCTTCGCATCAACATATTTTCTGGTCAGGAAAAAACCTATCAAAGTTGGAACGGAATTCCAGAATCTCGGTACAATAATGATGTGCCGGGGATGAAAGCCTACATTGATAGAGTACCATTAGATGGAGAAGATGCAGCAAATCTGTTAAACTCTGGTTTTAGATACAACAGCTTTACTTACAATAACCAAACAGATAATTACAATCAAAGTCATTATCAGTTGTTGTACGCGCGAGAAATTTCTAATAAATTTTCTTTTAATGGCGCTTTGCATTACACAAAAGGCGCCGGATATTATGAAGAATTTCTTAAGGCAGATTCACTTAAAAATTACGGTTTAAAAGAAGTTATTATTGGAAGTGACACTGTAAAAGCTACAAATTTAGTGCGCAGAAGATGGCTTGATAACGATTTTTATGGGTTAACTTACGCCTTTAGTTATGCACCGAAAAAAGCGCTTAACTTTACTTTGGGTGGTGCATACAATCAATATACAGGCGGACATTATGGCCAAGTTATTTGGGCGCAATATGCAAGTAATGGAAGCATCGACAGGCACTACTACTATAATGAAGGAAATAAAAATGATTTTAACACTTATTTGAAAGCCAATTATAGTGCCGTTGAGGCGTTAAATTTCTTCGTCGATTTGCAGTACCGCAGAATAAATTATACAATTAAAGGAACTGAGAATGAATTAAATAGTCTGGACATTAAAGACAACCTAAATTTCTTTAACCCAAAAATTGGAGCCACGTATTTTATCGATACCAAACAAAATGTTTACGCATCGTTTAGCGTGGCAAACAAAGAGCCAAACCGCGATGATTATGTAGATGGAGGTATGAAGGCTTTTCCAAAATCAGAAAATTTAAATGATGTTGAAATTGGCTATAGATACAAAAAAGAGCAATTAAATTTCGGAGTAAACGCGTATGGCATGTTCTATAAAAACCAATTGGTGCTTACCGGCAGAATTAACGATGTGGGTAGCCCGTATCGTCAAAATGTAGATAAAAGTTATCGCATAGGAATAGAATTAGATGGCTCTTACCAAATCAACAGTCAATTTGCCCTAAATGCAAATGCTGCTATAAGTCGTAATAAAATTAAGAACTTCATCGAATACATAGGGGAAGATGATTCTAGTCAGATTATAAATAAATACAACTTAACAGATATTTCTTACTCTCCAAATGCGGTATTATTTGGCGAATTGGTTTACAAACCTGCAAAGGGTTTTGCCCTTGCCTTACAAAGCAAATATGTGAGCAAGCAATACTTAGACAATACCCAAAACAATGCCAGAAAACTAGATGGTTATTGGGTAAACAACGCGCGCTTGGGTTATAATTTTCAGGCCTTTAAGTTAAAAAACATAAATTTGGGTTTGCTTGTAAATAATCTTTTCGATAAAAAATATGCAAGCAATGGATACACTTATAGCTATTTATATAATGGTGTGGTGACAGAAAATTTCTACTATCCACAAGCTGGCACCAATTTTCTATTAAACTTGAACATAAAAATTTAAACTCCCTACCTCCTAAAGAGGAAATTATTGAGTAAAATAGTTGCTAAATTGATAGGACACTAAGTTTTAATTATGGAAAAATATATAGAAAAATTCCAATTTATTACACACGATATTCCCCATAGAAGTCATATTGAACAGGCAACTTTGGCCTGTGAAGCGGGTGCGAAATGGATACAGTACCGTTGCCTAAGTAAAACTGATGAGGAACTGTTGAAAGATATTAATGCCATTGCAGCCATTTGCGACGATTGGGGAAGCACTTTAATTGTTACCGATCACGTTCATTTAGCCGGCAAAGCCGACATCCAGGGTTTTCACATAGAAGCTATGGATGCAGATTTCATCGCTTTGCGGAAAAAACTGGGAAATGATTTGACACTTGGAGGTTCTGTGAATACGCTAAATAATTTATTGAGAATGGCAAAAACTGGTGCAGATTACTTTGGTTTCGGTCCCTTTGCCGAAACCAAAACCAAGCCGAATGACTACCCGTTCATTTCTTTGGCAGCGTATAAAGAAGCAGTAGAAAAATTTAAGGAATTAAATCTCGACCTTCCCATTTTTGCTGTGGGAGGCGTGGAGCTAAAAGATGTTCCGGCGTTAATGAAAACAGGAATTTACGGTGTTGCGGTTTCGCACGCTCTTAATTTTACAAATGACTTTGCAGATGAATATGAAGGTTTTTACAATGCAGTAAAAGCTTAAATACGGCGAAGTAAATTTGCAAATTCCTAGGACACTATGCTGTCGTGGGAATTTTTTATTTCCTAACCTCGCACCTATGTCCTCACACCACATTGTAAGAGAAAAACAAGAACCCGCTTTACACATAAACGAGATTGGCGAGTTTGAGAATTGTAAGTGCATCACTATTTAGGAACGCTTCATTGTTTATTATATAGCTTTCGCTAATTCACCGCCACTTTAAATTGTTTTGGCTGTTGCCTTAATATAATACTGACACATGTTCTCTACTTAAGTTGCAAAAACAGCAATGCCTATGATTTAAGTTTAGAGGACACGCATTAAGACATCATAAAAAAATTAAGTGCTATAAGTTATGGAAAGAGGGATCAGCGAGAACACACATCCAGGAGAAATATTCCGAGAAGAAATTTTGAAGGCAAACAACTTGAACGTTAAGGAAACAGCAGAATTGCTTAAAGTTGCCAGGCCAACGTTAAGCAACGTTGTAAACTGCAAAGCTTCAATTTCTCCGAATATGGCATTGAGGATTGCAAAGGTATTTGGAGGCACGCCAGCCATTTGGTTAAAACTTCAAACTAGTTATGATTTGAGAGAAGCAGAAAAAGAGTTTAAAAATAACGCCATTTATTTAGACAAATATGTATACGCATCTTAATCTCTGATAGCAATTTTGTCGTAGGAATTTTTTATTTCCTAACTTCGCACCTATGTCTTCACACCACATTGTTAGAGAAAAACAAGAACCCGCTTTATACATAGACGAAATTGGCGAGTTTGAGGAGGAACTACTCGGCCAACTGTTAGAATGGAGCCCAACTCTATTGGTAAATGCTAAATCGTATGATAAAATTTCGTCTTGGAATATTAAAGTTGATGTGCTTGTAAACGGGAAGGTAGAAGATGTGCAAGAATATACAAAGCTGATCAACTCTTCTACAGACTCTTTGGCCACCGCACTTTCTTATCTTCAACGAGAACAATTCCCAGCCGTAAACATCATAACCGAGACATTCGACGCAGGGCGTTTTTACGGTTGGTGCGACAAAATAAACGTGGTAGTTTTTACAAGTACCCATAAATATTATGTCATTAGTCCTAGCTTTTCGGTCTGGAAGCCTGCCGGAATTATCTTTAAGGTTTTTGGCAACGACCAGTTAACGCCAACCAATTTAAAATCTCTGGAAAACAACGAATACGAGGTAATTAGCGACGGCTTTGTGAAGTTTGGTTTTACAGGTAGCACTATTTTTATTGGCGAAGCGCTATGATACACATTAGAAAGGCTACCCAGAAAGATGTTGGTTTGATCTTTAATCTTGCGAAAGATATTTGGCCAAGTGCCTATTTAGAAATTATTGGGCAAGCACAAGTCGACTATATGCTCGATAAAATGTACAACGCAACCGAGCTCTCTAAGCAGATGGCAGAAGGACATATATTTTTGATTGCAGAACAACATCACCAAGCGCTCGGCTTCGCCGGGTTTTCTTTGGTAGATGCAGAAGCCCACACCTATAAATTGCATAAATTATACGTATTGCCCGAAACGCAAGGCACAGGACTGGGCTGGAAACTTGTGGATGAGGTGCTGAAATTCGTTAGGGCAGTTAAAGGAAAAACGCTGCTGTTAAACGTAAATAAATTTAACAAGGCGAGGTTTTTCTATGAAAAGCTTGGTTTTGAGATTATTGAAGATGTTAAGATTGACATAGGTGGAGGTTTTTTTATGGATGATTTTGTGATGGAGAAGAAGGTTGAGGGCGTTAAGGTTTCTGAGAGCAAGGAATAAGGAGCAAAGATTAAAGACAAGATGCCTCTACTCTGTGAAAAGCTCTTTGCACTTTGTGGCAAAAGACTAAACCACAGAGGGCACCAAGCAAACCATACAAAGGTCTCAAAGAAAAACAGCATACTTTACTCCGTGAATTTTGTGAAAAGCTCTGCGTGCTTTTTGATAAGAAATCTATTTTCCTATTTTAATTTTCTGCGCTTCAACATTCCAGCCATAAACCTCAACGGCAATATTTTCGGGTTTTCCTGTATATTCTGCTGTAATGGTTCTGTTTTCTCCGGGCAATACACTTACATAATTGTCATCAAAAAAAGTAGGTAAAATACGCTTTCCTGTAGTCGAATTAATTAAAGCAACACGGTTGAAAAAAGCAATTGGGTTGCCTTTTGCATTACTTAATGTTATGGCTACTTTATGGCCAGTAACAAAACGAGCGTCTGCTTTTAGAGGTGCCGATTTCATTTTCTGCAAGCCCACATAATTGCCATCCTTGCCAGGCAACCAATACAAATTATCGCTCAAAACATTATCTTTCTCTTTCAATATCCGCAAGGAAACAAACACGCCTTCTTTCTTATCTAGCTTTTTTAAAAATTCGTTTAACGGGAAAAATCGTCTCACAGAAGAGGGCTCGACCGAATTAAAAACCTGCGAATAGAAATATTCCTTCCCGTTCATGTCAAAAGCTTTCGCCTGCACCATTAAATTATTTTGTATTGTAAACCCATTGTTCACCACGGTAACCATACTATCTAACGGGTTCATCATTACGTGCAACGGCTCCGCACCTTTTCTAAGTCCGTACAAACAAGCATTCGGGTCGAGGTAGTAATCGTACATCTGCCCACGCAAAGCTGTCCATGGGTTTTGTGTTTTCCAAATAATCGAACCCGTGTACCAATTCCACATTTCATTAGAAAAACCTTCCATCAAGGCCCGATATTGATTATAGTTGACTAATTGAGCTTTCATTGCGAAATCTTTGGCATTTTTTGGTTTGCCATAAGCATCAATATGATTATCGTAAGCAATGTATTTATGGTACTCCCAAACAGAATCGAGTTGTTTTCCCTCTGGTTGAATCAAATTCTTATCCGGCATAAATCGTTCTAAAGAAACATAGTCGCCAAGACCTACCGAACCAACTTCTGAATTGTAAGGATATGTTTTTGTTCCCCAAAAAGTCTTGGTGTCTTGTATGCCATAAGGACCATCTCCGTTACCACCGATGCTGTTGTACGACATTTTATCGCTGTTAGAGAAATCGAATAACATGCGCGTGCCATCAAGTCTAGGCAAAATATCGTTTTTTAGAGGATTGAGAATATCATCGGGCGGCGTAATTTCATTTCCACCGCACCAAAATGCGAGCGACGCGTGGTTCCTAATCATTTTAATTTGATCTTCCATCGCAGACAATACCAGTTGATGGTTGTCTGGATATTTTCTACGCGTCCATTGGTCTTCTTTTTTCATGGGATCCACCCAGCGTCCATTACAATCTCCACTAAACCAAAAATCTTGAAAAACTAACAAACCATACTTATCACAGGCCTGGTAAAACTCTGGCCGTTCTAACAAAGCACCGCCCCAAATTCTTATCAAATTCAGGTTCATATCTTTATGATAACGCACTTCTGCATCGTAACGGGCATCGCTAAACCGCAGCATAGCATCAGAAATGATCCAATTTCCTCCTTTGATAAAAATTTTCTGCCCATTAACCATAGCTTCCATGCTTTTGGTCTGTGCATTCCACACATTGTCTATTTGTCTAATCCCGATTTTTAGCTTTTCGGTGTCTAATATTTTTTTTCCAGCAACAAAGTTGATGCTAAAGTCGTACAAGTTTTGTGCACCATAACCATTTGGCCACCAAAGTTTTGGGTTTGATAAACCCATATCTAAAAACTTCACTTCTTTATTGCTGTGGGCAGCAATAGTGGCTGTTTGAGTTACCGTAATTCCCCCAATTTCATATTTTAAAACGCCAGATATAGGCTTATCAGTTGGGTTTTCTGCCTCTACCGAAACCTTTAAAGTTACAGGCGCCTGCTTTACGTTTGGCAAACGTTTGCCTGGCACCAACGTAATAACATGTGGATTTTTTAAATTTATTCCATGTGTTTTTTCAATGGCAACCTTATCCCAAATACCCGTGTTGCGATCTCTCATGGGCTGGATCCAATCCCAGCCAGCGGTATATTGTGTCGTTAAATTCTTTGCGATTGTACCGTCTCCGCCTTGCCCTCCGTTTGGATTTCCTGGAAAATCTGGCGGGTAAACAATTACTGCTAGCCTGTTTTTGCCATCTTTAGCAAGTGCTTTTGTGATGTTAAACTCCGACCGCAAAAACATTCCTTCTATTGGCTTTTCGGTTAGTTTTTTACCATTTAGGAATACATCTGCTTTATAGTTTATTCCCCTAAATTTTAACCAAACTTGATCATCGCCCTTGGCCTTTTCTGTAAAATCTTTTATAAACCAATATGTATAATAATCGTTTCCGGTGTTGTAAACATCTGGAATTTTCTCATTATTCATTCCATAAAAGGGATCGGGAACTTTCTTGTTATTTAGCAGGGTTGTTAACACAGTGCCTGGAACCGTGGCAATCATCCAATTATTGGTAGCGAATATTGGATTAGAGAGTTGACTACCGCTTTCTTTAACTTCTTGTATATTTTTGCAAAGCCAGCCAGTATTTAGCTCATAGTTTTGCTGGGCATTTAGTTGTAGAGCTGCAATAAAAATTAAAATAGTTAAAAAGATTTTTTTCATCGGGAGTTTTTCAATTAGGCTTTAAATGTTGAAGATAACGCTAGGTCAATAAAAAATCAAAATAATATCAACTTGGTTATGCCGTGGGTTGAAACCCACCGCTACTATTTCGGCCGAAGCTACGCATCTGCATTAATTTTAATCCAGATATCCTCTAGAAATTTCTAAGCTATATCGTTGTTCCTTGCTCCTTATTCTTTGCTCCAAACCTTAACCTCATCTTCAGCCCCAACCTATTTCTTCTTATACGTATCTTTTAACGAAACCGTTCTATTAAAAATCAGTTTTTCTGGTGTAGAATCTGTGTCCAAACAGAAATAGCCTTTCCTAATAAATTGGTAGCGACTGTCCATTTTTGCTTCGGCCAAAGCTGGTTCCATATATACTTTAGGCAAAACAGTTAAACTGGTTGGATTAAGGTAATCTTTAAAATCGCCCTCTTCATCATCTGGTGTTTCAGAAGTAAACAACCTATCATAAAGCCTAACCTCGGTAGTTTTAGCATGTGTTGCACTTACCCAATGGATGGTGCCTTTTACACTAATTCCGCTCGTATCGCTACCGCTTTTAGAATCTGGAAAATAAGTACAATAAATTTCAATCACATTGCCGTCTGCGTCTTTTTTAAAATCATCGCATTTAACAATATAAGCCGACTTTAACCGAACGGTGGCTCCTGGCGCCAACCTAAACCATTTCTTGGCCGGTTCTTCCATAAAGTCCTCGCGTTCTATCCAAAGCTCATTGCTAAATGGAATTTCGCGCGTGCCTCCGCCATCTTCTGCCTCCGGATTATTTTCGCCAATTAACGTTTCGGTTTTACCGTTCTCATAATTGGTAATAAACATTTTAACAGGATCTAGAACAGCCATAACACGATGAGCCGTTTTGTTCAGGTCTTCTCTTATACAAAACTCGAGCAAACTAAGTTCTATCAAATTTTCTCTTTTGGCAATGCCTATACGCTCGCAAAATTCGCGAATACTCTTTGGCGTATATCCGCGTCTGCGCAAACCACTAATAGTAGGCATGCGGGGATCATTCCATCCGCTCACCAAATTATCACTAACCAACTGAAGCAATTTGCGTTTGCTCATTACCGTGCTGGTTATATTTAGCCTTGCAAACTCATACTGTTTGGATGGAAATATTTCTAGTTTTTCTATGAACCAATCATACAATTCGCGATGCGAAACATATTCTAACGTGCAAATAGAATGCGTAATATGCTCAATGCTATCACTTTGCCCATGTGCAAAATCATACATCGGATAAATACACCAAGTATTTCCGGTACGATGATGTTCTACATGCTTTATGCGATAAACAATTGGATCACGCATTAACATGTTAGTGCTTGCCATATCTATTTTGGCCCGCAAAGTGTAAGCACCGTCTGGAAAATCACCATTTTTCATACGGATGAAAAGCGCTAAATTTTCCGCTATCGAACGGTTTCGATAAGGACTATCTTTTCCTGGCTCGGTAGGAGTTCCTTTTAGGGTTGCAATTTCATCAGCTGTACTATCATCCACATAAGCCAAATCCTTATTTATCAACGCTATTGCAAACTGATAAAGCTCTTCAAAATAATCTGAAGTATACAATTCGTTTTTCCACTGAAAGCCTAGCCACCTAATGTCTTCCTGCTGACTGTCTACGTATTCGGTTTTTTCTGTGACCGGGTTGGTATCATCAAACCGAAGGTTGGTATACCCGCCATATTTTTGGGTCAGTCCAAAATTTAGGCAAATGGCTTTTGCATGTCCAATATGCAGGTAGCCATTCGGTTCAGGAGGAAATCTAGTAACCAACTGTTGCAATTTTCCACCGTTTAAATCGCCCTCAATTATTTCCTCAATAAAGTTTAGAGATTTTTCCTCGTTCATATACCTAACTCGCAATATTAAACGGTAAAGTTAAAAACATTGCCCATATTTATTGAGTATTAAGCCCAATGATTGGATATAATTGCTAAATTCGATACATTTATGATATTTGAAATTTTTTGATGAGCAAAATACTGAAACGCCCAATAAGAGTGTTGGTTGCGAAAGTTGGACTAGACGGGCACGATAGAGGTGCAAAAGTTATTGCCACTTCGCTTAGAGACGCCGGTATGGAGGTTATTTATACCGGTTTGCGGCAAACGCCAGAAATGGTGGTAAATACTGCTTTGCAAGAAGACGTAGATGCCATTGGCATTTCAATTCTCTCTGGCGCACACATGACGGTTTTTCCAAGAATCATCGAGTTTATGAAAGAAAAAAAAATGGACGATGTGCTCATTACCGGTGGCGGCATTATTCCCGAAGCCGATCGGCGAAAATTATCAGAAATGGGTGTGGGAGAGCTTTTTCCTCCAGGCACCACAATGGCAAGCATTGTAACCTATATTAATGAATGGGTTACGGCACATAGAAATTTTTAAAAAATGGAATATCAAAATCTGCTGGTTACCTTAAAAGACAACATCTTATACATAACCATTAATAGAGAAAAAGCCTTAAATGCCTTAAACCAAGTTACCTTAAGAGAGTTGGCACAGGTTATAAAGCAGGTAGAAGAAAACGACGAAATTCTTGGCGTTATTATTACCGGCGCAGGAGAAAAGGCGTTTGTTGCCGGCGCAGACATTAAAGAATTTGCAGGTTTTGATTTAGAAAGAGGCAAACAGTTGGCCATAAATGGGCAGAATGAAGTGTTTAATGCCATAGCGAACGCAAGTAAGGTTTACGTGGCGGCTATTAACGGTTTCGCCCTTGGCGGAGGATTGGAACTTGCCATGGCTTGCCACATCAGAATAGCCTCAGAAAATGCAAAGCTCGGTTTGCCAGAAGTTACGCTTGGCTTAATTCCCGGTTACGGAGGCACGCAGCGCTTAACACAATTGGTAGGCAAAGGAAAAGCAATAGAAATGATTACTACCGCGAATCTGATAAGTGCGGCAGAAGGAGAAAAAATAGGCCTTCTAAATTATACGGTAACCCAAGAAGAACTTATAAATAAAGCTGAAGAAATTTTGGGTGCGATAAAGCAGCGAGCACCGTTAGCAGTGGCAGCAGCTTTAAAATCTATACAAGCAGGGGCAAATCTTTCGGCCGATTATGGCACCGAGATAGAGGGGTTTTCCAGCTGTTTTAACACAAGCGATTTTAAAGAAGGTGTTTCCGCTTTCCTTGAAAAGCGAAGGCCAAAATTTACAAAAAAATGATTTTTGCCAAACCTTTGGCTTGCTTTTTGGCTAACTTAAACGGAGAGGTAACTGCGGAATTAGAGATTAGATGTTCATTTATATGCAAACAATAACCCATAAAAATGGTTATTTTAATAATTGAAGACCGCTATTTAACTTTTATATAAATTAGCATTGTTAAACCTTAAATTAAAAAAAAATTATGAATGATAACTCAAAAACCGTAGTGGCCTTATTGGCGGGTTTGGCGGCAGGAGCTGCTTTAGGAATTTTATTTGCACCAGATAAGGGCGACGAAACACGCGACAAGTTAAGTCAGTCTTTAAAGGATCTCTCTGACGCGGTTAAAGATAAAACAGCAGATGAACTAGAGGCATTAAATCAATTTAAAGAAAAGATAGTGGGCTCTATAAAAACCAAACTTCGAGGTATAGAAGCAGACTATAATGACGAGGCTGAACATGCCTAAGCGGAAACTTTAACGCAAAAAACAAATCTAAAAAATGCAAGAGACGAAAGAAGAAAGTAAAGAACAATCCATAGAGGATTTGGTGGCCGATGCGAAGGGGTACGTATCCGCACGTATGGAATACCTTAGATTGTACGCGATAGAAAAAGGAGCAAAAGTGTTTGCCGACCTGGTAACAAATTTAGCTGTTGTAGTTAGTTTTATTTTGGCCTTTCTTTTTGGTAGTATAACCCTTGCGCTTTATTTATCTACAGTTTTGGGAAGTTATGCTGGTGGTTTTGGTTGCGTTGCTTTAATATACATTTTGTTGGCTATTGTTGTGTATATAACAAAAGATACATTTTTAGAACGGGCAATTACCGATTTTGCGATTAAAAGATATTTTAATAAACTACAGGAAGAAGAAGAGGAGGAAGATGAGAAAGTATAACATTAATAGCCTGAAAGAATTGCAAAATAAACGGGTTGGACTTAAAATTGACTATCTCCTTTTAGAAGATCAACTTAAGCAAAACGGAAAAAGCTATCTCATGCAATTTAGCCCGAAAGCTTTGTTTAAAAAATTTACTTCTAAAGACAACATGGTAGATGTAAACAAGCAATTTAACCTAATAGGCAACGCCATGTCTTTTCTGCTTCCAATGGTAATGAGAAAAACACTATTTAGAGGCTCCGGATTTATTACCAAGGCTATTGTTGGCTTAGCTTCTAAAAAAATAGGCCAATCACTCAATGCAAAAAAGCTTATGAAATTGTTCGATACTGCGAAACATTGGGTTGAAGAAAAAATACCAGACAAGCTCGAAAGAAAACGAATAGATTATGGCATACCGCCCGATAGCGAAACATATTGATTACGTAAATTACCTTAACCCCTTTTTAACTTGAGTTGAAAAGGGGTTTTTCTTTGAATGTATTTTAGAAATAATGCCCATTCAGCCGATAAAGCAACGTCCAAAAAAATAGCTGAAAAACCATTCAACATTGTAGCGTTTGTTATCTTCTGCTGGTATTCTTCTTGCAAACCACCCCCTAAATGATGGCTCTCAGCAGGTAGCCTCTACTTCCACCTTCCAAAACTTATCGAAATAAAAATTGCCGTATGGGTTTATAGGACTTCAGATGAGTTAACAAGAAAATGTGTTACAGAAGCACAAAAAGAAGTTGGAAAGTCTATTCAGAAATTCTTAGATATGCCGTTAGAAATATCTGCTGACCATAACCAAGAACGATATTGCCCTGTAAAAAAAATAACCAGAAAAAAACCTGATTTAGAAACGAGAAAACCTACTCATTATAAACAAAAGAAGGCGAGTTGCCCCGCCTTAAATGTTTTCACAACGGAATAATCCTTATTGTGATTTGCTTTCAATATCAAAGGTAGAAATTAATTTTTAAATGTAATTACGGGAATCCGTAAAAATGAATTATTTTTTATTTATACTTTTAGGGAAATCTAAATGCAATGAAAAAAATATTAGGACTTGATTTGGGAACAAACAGCATTGGATGGGCTTTGATACTTCAAAACTCTGAAAATAAACAAGGAAAAATTCTTGGGATGGGAAGTAGAATAATCCCTATGAGCCAAGATATAAAAGACGAATTTGGTAAAGGAAATTCGATTTCGCAAACAGCAGATAGAACGAGTTTCAGAGGCATTCGTCGTATTCGTGAACGTCATATATTACGCAGGGAAAGATTACATCGTGTGCTAAATGTTTTAGGTTTTTTACCAAAGCACTATGCTAACGAAATAGATTTTAAGCAACATTTTGGGAAGTTTATTGAAGACACAGAACCTAAATTGGCTTATGACAATAAGAATTTTATCTTCAGAAAATCTTTTGAAGAAATGCTTTCTGATTTCAAAAAGCATCAACCACAACTCTTAACAAATGAAAAAGGAGAGGAAAAATTAGTTCCTTATGATTGGACGATTTATTATCTACGCAAAAAAGCTTTAAAAGAAAAAATAAGCCGAGAAGAACTGGCTTGGTTAATTCTGAACTTTAACCAAAAGAGGGGGTATTATCAATTACGAGGGGAAGAGGAGGAAGAAAACCCGAATAAGCTAATTGAGTTTCATTCACTTAAAATTGTTGATGTAGTGGGGGATGAAATGCAGAATAGTAAAGCAGAAACCTGGTATTCGTTGATTTTAGAAAACGGATGGGTATACAGGCGCTCGAGCAAAACGCCTTTATACGATTGGAAGGATAAAATACGCGATTTTATTGTAACCACCGATTTGAATGATGATGGCAATATTAAGACAGACAAAGAAGGTAATGAAAAAAGGAGTTTTAGAGCACCCAGTGAAGATGATTGGACTCTACTGAAAAAAAAGACAGAACAAGAAATTGGTCGTTCAGAAAAAACAGTTGGTACTTATATATATGATGCATTACTTCAAAACCCCAAACAAAAAATTAAAGGAAAATTAGTACGGACAATTGAACGCAAATTTTATAAGGATGAATTGAAATTGATTTTAAAATCTCAAAAAGCGTTTCATCCAGAACTGAATGACCAAGGGTTATATATCGACTGTGTAAGAGAATTATATCGTAATAATGAATCGCATCAAACCGCGTTGGACAATAAAGACCTTGTTCATTTATTGGTAAATGACATTATTTTCTATCAACGTCCTTTGCGTAGCCAAAAGTCTTCAATTAGCAATTGTACATTAGAGTTTAGGAAGTATAAAGATGAAAATGGTTTAGAAATAACAGACTATCTAAAGACCATCCCAAAATCGCACCCGCTTTATCAAGAATTTCGATTATGGCAATGGATATATAACCTAAGTATATACACAAAAGACAATGATCTAAACGTAACCACTGATTTTTTAAATACCATTGAAGCTTTTGAACAACTATTCGATTTCTTAAATAGTAAAAAAGAAATTAAGCAGGACACCTTGATTAAATTTCTTTTAGAGCAGAAAGGATATAAGAGTAGGGTACTGACTGCTGAAATGGCAAAATATCGTTGGAATTTTGTGTCAGAAAAAATTTATCCCTGTAATGAAACAGGCACTCAAATTAGAACAAGGTTATCCAAAATAGAAAATATTGCAGAAGGTTTTTTGACGGCAGAAATAGAACAAAAACTTTGGCACATCATTTATTCGGTAACCGATAAAGTGGATTATGAGAAGGCAATAAAAACCTTTGCGGAAAAACACAATTTAGATGTAGATTCCTTTGTAGAGAACTTTAAAAAGTTTCCGCCTTTAAAAAGCGAATATGGTTCATATTCAGAAAAAGCAATCAAAAAACTACTCCCGTTAATTCGTTTAGGAAAGTATTGGCATTGGGAAAACATTGATAATAAAACGCAAATTAAGATAGAAAAAATACTTACGGGCGAATTTGATGAAGATATAAAGGATAGGGTAAGAGAAAAATCTATTCGTCTAACAGATGAAAATCATTTTCAAGGATTACAACTTTGGCTTGCTCAATATATTGTTTACGACCGACACTCGGAAGCTACAAATTTAAGCAAATGGAATTCTGTAAAGGATTTAGAAAAATATCTAAAAGACTTTAGGCAGCACTCTCTAAGAAACCCAATTGTAGAGCAAGTAATTACAGAAACACTGCGTGTAGTACAGGATATTTGGGTGAAATATGGCCAAAGCGAAAAGGGGTTCTTTGATGAAATACATGTTGAGCTTGGTCGTGAAATGAAAAATACAGCAGATGACAGGAAGCAAATAACTAATAAGGTGGCAGAAAACGAAAATACCAACCTGAGAATAAAATCTTTGCTTGCTGAACTTTTAGACGATAGAAGTGTAGAGAATGTTCGTCCTTTCTCTCCCATGCAACAAGAAATCTTAAAAATTTACGAGGAAGGCGTACTCAATTCTGATTTGGATATTGATGATGAATATTTAAAAATAAGCAAAACGGCACAGCCATCAAGCTCTGAATTAAAGCGATACAAATTATGGTTGGAGCAGAAATATCGCTCACCATATACAGGAGAAATCATCCCGTTAAATAAGCTGTTTACACCTGAATACGAAATCGAACACATTATTCCACAATCGAGATATTTTGATGATAGTTTTAGCAATAAAATAATTTGTGAATCGGCAGTTAACAAACTAAAAGATAAGCAACTAGGTTTAGAATTTATTAAAAATCATCATGGAGAAATTGTACCAACTGGTTTTGGGAAACAGGTAACGGTTTTTGGCGAAAGAGAATACGAAGACTTTGTAAAGAATCACTACGACAAAAACAAGGGAAAGAAAACTAAACTATTATTAGAAGAGATTCCTGACAAGATGATTGAAAGACAAATGAACGACACTCGTTACATTAGCAAGTTCATTTCTTCTGTCTTGTCCAACCTTGTACGTTCAGATATTAATGATGATGGGGTAAATTCAAAAAATGTCTTACCCGGAAACGGAAAAATAACTACCGAGCTCAAAAAAGATTGGGGACTAAATGACATATGGAATGATTTAATTTTGCCACGTTTCGAAAGAATGAATAGAGTAACCAATTCTACCGTTTTTACAGCTTGGAACGAAAAATATCAGAAATTCCTGCCTGTTGTTCCGATAGAATTTTCAAAGGGCTTTCAAAAGAAAAGAATTGACCACAGGCATCATGCTATGGATGCCTTAGTTATTGCTTGTGCTACAAGAGATCATATTAACTTATTAAATAATCAACATGCAAAATCAAACAAACGATTTGACTTAAACAGAAAGTTACGAAAGTTTGAAAAAGTAGCTTACACCGACCTAAAAACTGGCAAACTTATAGAAAAAGATGTGCCTAAGAATTTTCTAAAGCCTTGGGATAATTTTACTATTGATGCCCGCAATTCCTTAGAAAACATCATTGTAAGTTTTAAACAAAATCTTCGTGTTATTAATAAAACCACCAATAAATATGAGAGCTATAAAGATGAAAATGGTAATTTACGAATTGGTAAAGACGGAAAACCAAAAAAAGATTTAATAGTCCAAACAAATGGCGATAGTTGGGCAATACGCAAACCGATGCATAAAGATACTGTTTCGGGATTAGTTAAATTGCGGAAGAGAAAAGAAGTATCTCTAAGTTTAGCTCTGGATAACGTCATTGATATTGCCGACAAAAAATTGAGAAAGCATATTCAATCGTTATCAGCAAAAGGATTGGACAAAAGGCACTTATTAAGTCATTTTAAAAGTGGTAATTCTGAATGGGATGGTCATAATGTATCTAGAATTGAGATTTACTACTGGGAAAACGATAACGTAGCGTCGCGAACCAGTTTAGATACGTCCTTTAATGAAAAAAAATTAGAAAGTATTACCGATACTGGCATTCAAAAAATACTACTTGCTCACCTAGATAATTATAAAGAAATATTTGATGATAAGGGCAAAAAAATAGCTCCTGAACTATTAGCTTTTACGCCAGAAGGTGTAGAAGAGATGAACAAAAATATCTCTTCGTTAAACAAAGGGAAGCTGCATCAACCAATTTTAAAAGTAAGAACTTATGAAGCAAAAGGGAACAAATTTGCAGTAGGCCAAACAGGAAATAAAAAAACGAAGTTTGTAGAAGCTGCAAAAGGAACAAATCTTTTTTTTGCCGTTTATGAGAACGATAAGGGCAAAAGAAATTACGAAACCATTCCTTTAAATATTGTTATCGAACGGGAAAAGCAAGGTTTAAATTCTGCACCTAAAATTGATGAGAATGGGAATAAATTACTATTCAGTCTTTCACCCAACGATTTGGTATATGTCCCCACAATGGAAGAAAAAGCAAGTGGTATATTCAATCTAAAAGAATTAACTAAAATACAAAAAGAGAGAATATATAAAGTTGAAAAAGCATCGGGCGCCGAATGCTATTTTACTAGACAGGACATTGCAAGTTTGATAAAAAATTATGATGCAAAAAGTAAAATTGGAGAACTCGAAAGTCAGAATAAGCTACAATCAACAATGACTGAAGATCGAATTAAAATTTCCGATTTTTGCATTAAATTAGATGTGGATAGATTAGGAAATATAAAACTCTTCGAATTATGAAAATGAACTACACAAAAAGCACTTGTAATAAAAAACAGGAAATAACCTGTAACAATCTTATTTATTAATTTTAACAGTTTACAGTCTTGCTAGAGAAGCATAAGAAAAAAAGAGCCATTAAGCGCTAATTAACAATCTATTTTGATTTAAGTAAAGATTTTAACAATGAACCCCATCAAATCAACAGGCAAATGCCTGTATTGCAAAGAAACCTTTTTAAAAGCGGGTATTGGCAGGCACTTGCAAAAACACCTGCAAGAAAAATTTCTATTAAGCAAACCGGGTAATTCTTTTTTGCTTAAAGTTGAAGAAAACCCTAAATGGGAAACTAGGCCATACTTTTTAATTTTATGGATAGATGGCGAAACAAAAATAAACGAATTAGATGATTTTTTAAGGCAAATTTGGTTGGAGTGTTGTGGACACATGAGTTCATTTACCAACTCAAAAATGAAAAAACAAAATGGCTCCATGTTCGATTTTTTCGATGCCGGTAACTTACTGGAGCAGGGAAAAGTGAAACAGTACGAAAAATTAATGGAGGAAAATTGTGGAGAAGTTGCAATGAGCAAAAAGGCAAAAAAAACATTAGCCAAAGGTTTAAAATTAATTTATCAATATGATTTCGGCAGTACTACAGAACTGCAAGTTACTGTACTCAATGATTATCCGATCCAAGCTGATGATAGGATTGTACTGCTGTCTAGAAATGAACCCCTCGGGCTACTTTGCGATTTGTGCGGCAAAAAATTAGCAACTCAAATCTGCTCAATCTGTTGCAGCAATAGTGATGAAGCCTATTTTTGTACGGCCTGCTCTAAAAAACACGCTAAGACCTGCCCAGATTTTGAAGACTATGCAAAATTGCCAATGGTCAATTCTCCAAGAATGGGGGTTTGTGCTTATGAGGGTGGTTCTATAGATAAAGAAAGAGACGGTAACTAAAACATAAATTGTTGGCATTTGCCACGGCACTACGAAACAGGTTAACATGATCAAAAAAACGCTCCACTTCTCCAATCCGGCATACCTTAGTTTGCAGCAAAATCAGTTGCTTATAGATTTGCCACATTTAAAAGCTTTAGGCGAGAAGGAATCTAAAAAGAAAATCCCGATAGAAGATATTGGCATCGTGTTGTTAGACCATCAACAAATTACCATTACCCATGGTTGCATCGCAGCACTTTTGGCAAACAATGCAGCGCTTATTACCTGTAACCACGGGCATTTACCTACCGGTATGATGTTGCCGATTGATGGACATGACATCCAAAGCGAGCGATTTAGGCATCAAATAAATGCCTCGCAGCCTCTAAAAAAACAATTGTGGCAACAAACTACCCAGGCCAAAATTTTAAACCAAGCTGCTGTATTGCATAAGCGGAATATTGCCTGCGAGAATATGATTCGATGGGCAAGAGCTGTTAAATCTGGCGATCCTGACAATTACGAGGGACGCGCCGCAGCCTATTATTGGAAAAATGTTTTTCCGAAGAAAATAGTGTTTTTTAGAGGTCGTGAAGGAGACCCGCCGAACAACTTACTGAATTATGGCTATGCCATATTGAGGGCCATTGTGGCCCGTGGCTTGGTGTGTTCTGGATTGTTGCCCACATTAGGCATTCATCATCGCAATAAATATAACGCCTATTGCCTTGCCGATGACATTATGGAACCTTATCGCCCTTATGTAGATGAAATTGTACTCGACATTATAGACCGAGGCGAGAATTTTTTAGAACTCGGCACTTCCATCAAAACACAATTACTAGGAATCGCAACGGTCGACGTACAGTTTGAGCGAGGCACAAGTCCGCTGATGGTGGGGCTGCAAAGCACTACGTCGTCTCTGGCGAAATGTTATGAGGGGGTTACAAGAAAACTTATTTATCCGGCCATGGAAAACTTTGACTCGAAACGTACCGTCAACTATGAATTTGGTAGCGACACCCTGGACCAAGCTGCAGAAGGTACGGGCAATTACGATAAAACGGAACATGAGGACAACCTGCCTTTTTAATTGATGCGCCTAAATGAATATAGAATTTTGTGGGTTTTAGTATTTTTTGATCTGCCAACTGAAACCAAAAGGGAAAGAAGCGTTGCCAGCAAGTTTCGAAAAGAGATTATGCGAGATGGCTTTGCTATGTTTCAATTTTCTATCTACCTAAGGCATTGCAGCAGTAGAGAAAATGCCGATGTTCATATTAAACGCGTTAAACGACTCTTGCCAGAAAAAGGGCATATCGGCATCATGTCGGTTACCGACAAACAGTTCGGGATGATGGAACTTTTTTATGGAAAAAAGGAAACAGAACTGCCCAATACACCTCAACAGCTCGAGCTTTTTTAACAATTCCCCTCTTTTAGAGGGGTGCCCAAAGGGCGGGGTGTTAAAAAAGCAGTAAGTTTTAATTTTATTCTCCCGCTTAGGATAAAAATAATTATTAGAATAAAAATCTGGCTAACGAAATAGCCAGATTTTTTTAATTCTAATTTTCGAACTAACCTACTGACGGTTAATCTTTTGAACTAGGGTATGCTGTTGCAAATATCAGTAGTTCAAAGAATGAAAGCAAATCACAACGATTTGCACGAAACAGAATTACAGAAAGAAGCTGTTGCAAATATCAGTAGTTCAAAGAATGAAAGCAAATCACAACGAGCGTTGGGAAACCTTATTTGTGAAAATAGCTGTTGCAAATATCAGTAGTTCAAAGAATGAAAGCAAATCACAACAGTTGCTTGGTGGAGTGCAGGAATTACGAGGCTGTTGCAAATATCAGTAGTTCAAAGAATGAAAGCAAATCACAACCAATGGTACCTAAATAATACTTAATTAAAGGCTGTTGCAAATATCAGTAGTTCAAAGAATGAAAGCAAATCACAACTAGATTCAGTTAGTACTAAAAAAGTATATGCTGTTGCAAATATCAGTAGTTCAAAGAATGAAAGCAAATCACAACTATATGAGGGTTATCGCTTAGTAACGCTTGGCTGTTGCAAATATCAGTAGTTCAAAGAATGAAAGCAAATCACAACTAGCTTCTGGCCTAAACGCTATAAAGTAATGCTGTTGCAAATATCAGTAGTTCAAAGAATGAAAGCAAATCACAACAAATGGTGCGGGTTTATATTCGAGAAAAAAGCTGTTGCAAATATCAGTAGTTCAAAGAATGAAAGCAAATCACAACATGGTAACGGTCAGGCAATTACAGATGTAGGCTGTTGCAAATATCAGTAGTTCAAAGAATGAAAGCAAATCACAACATCTAGTTGGGCGGCGAATGAATTGGCTTTGCTGTTGCAAATATCAGTAGTTCAAAGAATGAAAGCAAATCACAACACTGCTTCGAGCAACTGGTTATCTACAAATGCTGTTGCAAATATCAGTAGTTCAAAGAATGAAAGCAAATCACAACTTAAATCAAACCACATACGCATCATTATCAGCTGTTGCAAATATCAGTAGTTCAAAGAATGAAAGCAAATCACAACATAACATCGGAAATACTTAGTGCAACATTAGCTGTTGCAAATATCAGTAGTTCAAAGAATGAAAGCAAATCACAACTTATAGTCGCCGAATAAGAACCTAATTGTAGCTGTTGCAAATATCAGTAGTTCAAAGAATGAAAGCAAATCACAACTGAGTGTTGGCAAATTTGTGAGGCGCCAGCGCTGTTGCAAATATCAGTAGTTCAAAGAATGAAAGCAAATCACAACAGCGATGCGTCTGCGCCTTGCTCGTCTATTGCTGTTGCAAATATCAGTAGTTCAAAGAATGAAAGCAAATCACAACTTTGCAAATACCATTTTTATATTTACCTTTGCTGTTGCAAATATCAGTAGTTCAAAGAATGAAAGCAAATCACAACAGAGTTAAGTCCATCTACACAAAAACTTATGCTGTTGCAAATATCAGTAGTTCAAAGAATGAAAGCAAATCACAACAGCGATGCGTCTGCGCCTTGCTCGTCTATTGCTGTTGCAAATATCAGTA